>CAZTRF010000026.1:0-14334 GCA_964616495.1 uncultured Muribaculaceae bacterium | reverse complement strand
AGGTAGCAAAAGTTTTAGAATTAAATCCTGATAGTGAAATAGGTATTACAGTAATAGATAAGGAAGGGGAATTCATAAATATAATCACTGGAAAAGTCAAAGAAATTAAGGGAATAGAGAATAATCCTGCAAATTCCTTTGTTCTTGTTAGAATATCTAATGGTAAATATTTTCCTCGAATTATTACTCCAATAGAAGGAAATTATAATTCTCCACACCTTGATCTGCTGCTGGCACGATTGTTAGATGAATTATTTAAACGCTTTTGTGTAGGAAAATAGGTGAATTATGAAAAAATATGATGTTATTGTAGTAGGGGGAGGCCATGCCGGATGTGAAGCGGCCCATGCCTCAGCTTTAAAAAATAAAAAGACTTTATTGATAACTATTAACACTAAAAATATTGCCGATATGCCTTGTAATCCTTCAATAGGAGGAACAGCTAAGGGAATAGTAGTAAGAGAAATTGATGCTTTAGGTGGGATAATGGGAGTAGTAGCCGACAAATCTCATTTTCAAATAAAAATGCTTAATAATAAAAAAGGTCCTGCAGTCAAATCACTTCGTGCTCAGGCCGATAAAGTAATATATCCTCAAGTCATGCTAACCATTTTAAATGATAATTCCAATCTAGAAATAGAAGAAGGAACGGTTTCTAATTTATTGGTTGAAAAAAATAAAATTAAAGGAGTTATCTTAGAAAGTGGAGAAGTTATTTATTCTAAAATGGTAATATTAACCACTGGGACCTATTTAAAATCAAAAATATTGCAAGGGGGTAGTTTTAAATATGAAGGACCGCACGGGGAAAAAAGGGCTAAAGATTTAAGTGAAAACTTGAAAAAGTTAGGCTTCACCATTCAAAGATTAAAAACCGGGACTCCTCCTCGAATTAAAAAAAGTTCTATTGACTTTACTAAAATGGAAATAGAAGATGGAGATCAAGAGTATTATACTTTTAGTCACGATTTAGAACCTTCATATGATTTAAATCATCAAGAAAAATGTTATTTATTATATACTAATGAAAATACTCACCAAATAATTAAAGAAAATTTAGATAAATCTAGTATGTATGGTGGCTTTGTTGAGGGAGTAGGTCCAAGATACTGTCCTTCTATAGAAGATAAAATTGTTAGATTTAGTGATAAAATGCGTCATCAATTATTTTTAGAACCAGAAAGTAAATTTTATGATGAATGGTATTTACAGGGTTTTTCTACGAGTATGCCAGTCGAAATTCAAGAAAAAATGGTTCATAGTTTAAAAGGATTAGAAAAAGCTGAAATAACCAAATATGCTTATGCAATTGAATATGATGCCATTGATCCACTTCAATTAACTCCGTCACTAGAAACAAAAATAATTGAAAATCTATTTACTGCAGGACAAATAAATGGTACAAGTGGATATGAAGAAGCAGCCGGACAAGGCCTTTTAGCAGGAATCAATGCAGCTTTAAAATTAGAAAAAAAAGATCCATTAATTTTAAAAAGAAATGAAGCTTATTTAGGTGTTTTAATAGATGACTTAGTTACAAAAGGAACTAAAGAGCCATATCGCCTACTTACTTCAAGAGCCGAATTTAGATTAATCCTTCGCCACGATAATGCCTTGTTTAGACTTAGAAAATACGGATTTTTAGCTGGACTAATTGATGAAGAAAAGTATAAAAAATGTTTGGATAAAATGACCAAAATAGAAGAAATAAAAAAAGAATATAAAGAACGAAAACTAACCAATGATGAAAAAACACTATTGGAAAATGTGGGATATCCAAAAAATAAATCTACTTATGAGAATTTAATAAAAATGCCATCAACCTCAATAAGAGTAATGAAAGATATTTTGAAGGTATCTTATCCAGATGATATTATGGAACAGGTTTTGTTGTATTTTAAATATGAAGGATATATTAAAAAAGAATATGCTGAAGTTGAAAAAATGCTTAAGTTAGAAGAAAAACAAATACCGATTGATATTGATTACTCCAAAATTAAAAATTTAGCATCAGAAGCTAGACAAAAATTAGAGAAAATAAGACCAATATCAATTGGCCAAGCTACTAGAATAAGTGGAGTCAATCCTACAGATATTTCATTATTAGCCATTTATTTAAAGAAGGAGTTTGCCAAAAATGAACGAAATTGATTTTATAAACGGATTAAAAGCATTAGGATTTATTCCTTCAAAAGAAGCTTTAAATAATTTAGATATTTATTATCAGTTTTTAGTTTCATATAATGAAAAAGTTAATTTAACGGCGATAACATCTGAAAAAGAAGTCTATTTGAAACACTTTTATGATTCCGCTACTTTATTAAAGGTTTTAGAAATAAATTCTTCTAAAAAATATTTAGATGTTGGAAGTGGAGCGGGTTTTCCGGGAATGGTTATTAAGATATTGTGTCCAGAAATAAACATTACTTTTTTAGACTCTAATCATAAAAAAACCGACTTTTTAAAGCAACTTGTTCAAAAGTTAAACCTTTCTCAAGTAGAAATAATTACTGATAGAGTAGAAGAATATGCCCGAAAAAATAAAGAAGCTTTTGATTATGTTTTTGCTAGAGCGGTGGCTTCATTACAGATTCTTAGCGAAATATGTTTGCCTTTAGTAAAAGTTGAAGGGAACTTTATTGCTTTAAAAAGTAGGGCTATTGAAGAAATAGAAGATGCCAAACCAACTATAAAGATTCTTAATGGGCAAATTAAAGCTATTGAAAACTTTAATTTATTATTAAATGATTATCAAAGAACACTAATTATTATTGTCAAAGTAGGGCCTACTCCAAGTGGCTATCCTCGATGCTATTCACAAATAAAGAAAAAACCGTTGAAATTGAATTAGAAATAAGATAAAATAAAAGAAGAATAGAAAAAGGGGCTGATAATGTGAATTTTGAGTCACAAGTTATTAATGTTTCTTTAGATGAAATAATTCCTAATCGATTTCAGCCTAGATTAACATTTGACGATAAAGCCATTGAAGAATTAGCAGCATCGATAAAAGAACATGGAGTTATTCAACCCCTTGTTTTAAGGCGCATTCAAGATAAATACGAAATAATTGCTGGGGAAAGAAGATATAAGGCAGCTACTATGGCTGGTTTAGAGAAGGTTCCAGCGATTATTACTGATTTAGATGATAATGCCAGTGCTGAAGTTGCTTTGATAGAAAATATTCAAAGAAAGAATTTAACCGCTGTTGAAGAAGCAAAGTCCTATAAAACATTATTAGATAGAGGATACTTAACTCAAGATGCTTTAGCTAAAAAGTTGGGAGTAGCTCAGGCTACCATTGCCAATAAGTTACGGCTTTTGAATTTAGATGAAGAAGTTCAAACGGCATTACAAAATGAAAAAATATCTGAAAGGCATGCTCGAAGTCTTCTTCAAATAAAAGATAAATCAATTCAAAAAGAATTATTATTAAAAACTATAGAAGAAAGGTTAACGGTGAAACAATTGGACTCAGAAATAAAAAATATAATTAGCGGTGAAAAGGAAGTTGATGAAACACCATTAGTGGATATTGGACCTAGTGTTGAAGACATAAAAACTACGGCTGTTGATTTAAATCCAGTTAGAGAAGTTCCAAGCATCGAGAGTTTGTTAAGAACTAATAGCGAAGTGGAAGAACCTGTAGAAATTCCTATAGAACCAGTTCCTTTAGCGCCTAACGAAATAGTTCCCCCAGCTACATATCAACACGCAGAAGAAATAGCTTCAGAACCAATTGTAGAATCAACATCACCAGCAACTAATCGCTTTTTCAATTTTTTGGAAGATGAAGCTTCAAATATGAATATGGGAGGGGAAGAGGCTTTAGCTACAGCTCCTGTATCATCCCCATTTCCTGATAGTGCTCCTTCAACTGAGACATATAGTCATTTAGATATTTCCCCATCTGTAGCAGCTCCGTTAACACCTGTTCCTGAAAATACAACTGATGTTTTTGGAAATATAATGAATGCTTCTGAGAACACTTTATCATTAAATTCTCCGTTGGACCCACCAACACCTGTAGCAATTCCAACGTTAAATATTACCCCAGAACCAGAAACGTCACCAAATGTTGAAGTGTTAGATTTTGGGGAACCGGCAAAGGAAGTAATAGAAACACCAATTGAAGCCACCATTGCTCCAATCCCAGAGACTTTAGTGGACCCAGTCGAAAAAATAGAAGTTTTAAGTCCGGACTATGTGGCTCCGGCAGCAGAAAATTCAAACATTCAATTGGGCGATGCTATAAATGATATTAGAGATAATCTGAAGAAACTTGAAGAAAAGGGGATAAACTTTGAGTTAGAAGAACTTGATTTGGACAATGTATATCAAGTAATAATAAAAATTGACAAAAAAGCAAATTAAAAAGATTTGCTTTTTATTTTATTAAAGGTTCGGTTCCTTTTAAATAATAAAACAAATAATTGTTTTTATTGTTTATTTCTCCTGTAATTCCATTTAAAGGCAAAGCTACAACATTTAAAGGAGTATTATACCAGCTTTTATCAATAGCTACTTTTTCCATAACTTCTACCCAAATATTTTTAGTAATTTTAGAATCAGCCACTTTAATCTCTTCAGCATTATCTTTTCCATTCCAAACTATTACTAATCGAGTAGGGTTATAACCAACAACCCAAAAATCAGTATTTGTAGATCCACTTTTAATAGCATATTTACCACTCACTCTAGAGGAAATATAAGCCATGGTAGGAGTGTTATAATCATAAAAAGAAGAATTATATGTAGTGGTTAATAACTCATTGATAATATAGGTATAATTTTGATTTAAAGCTAAATATGTTTCTTCCTTCTTTTCATAAATAATGTTACCCTGATTATCGGTTATTTTCCTAATAAAAAATAAATCATTTTTATATCCATTGCCAGCCAAAGTATTATAAGCATTGGCAAAATCTAACATACTTATTTCATTACTTCCTAAAGCTAAAGAAGGATTAGTGTTTAAAGGCGTCTTTAACCCCATTCTTTTGCTAGTATTAACTAATACTTCTTCACCTAAAAACAAATGAGTTTTAACTGCATATATATTGTCAGAATAAGATATAGCCGCTGCCATAGTTATATCCTTATTAGCATATTTATCATTATAATTGCTTGGAGCATAGGTTTTATTATTAGAAAAAACAAAAGTGGTTGGTTCGCTTTTAAACGTTGAAGAAGCTGTTAATCCGTTTTCCAAAGCTGCATAGTAAAGAAGAGGTTTCATGGTTGATCCAACTTGTCTTTTAGCCATACTAGCTCGATTATATTGACTTATATTATAGTTTTTTCCACCAGTTAAAGCCATAACAGCACCGGTTTGAGGATTAGTAATAAGAGCAGCAACCTGCATGTCATCATTATTCATATTAGTATTAATAGCATCTTCAATACTTTTTTGAGATTCCTTATTATAAGTGGTATAAACCTTTAATCCAGAATTAATTATAAGATCATCACTAAGACCTAAAACTTTTAATTCATCTTTAACACAATCTTGATAATACATTACTGTATTTGATAGGGTTTCATCTGGATAATTTTTAATTTCAATGGTAGAAAAATTCAATTTTTGATAGGTTTCATTATCAATTTTATTATTATCAACCATGGCCTTGGCCACTATATTGGCTCTTTTTATTGATTTTTCATAATTACTAATAGGATTATATTTGTTGGGACTTTTAGGAATACCCGCTAATATTAAAGCTTCTTCTAAGCTCAAATCACTAGCTTTTTTACCAAAATAATATTGACTGGCCATTTCAACACCATAATTTCCTTGGCCATAATTAATAGTGTTTAAATAACCCTCCAGAATTTCATCTTTACTATAATGAGTTTCTAATTCGATGGTTAAATAGGCTTCTTCAATTTTTCTTTTCCAAGTTTTTCCAAAATCTAAATATAAATTTTTAATATATTGCTGACTTATAGTAGAAGCCCCCTGAGAAAGATTATCATTAATTAAATTAACATAAAGAGCTTTAAATATTCTTAAAATATCAAATCCTTTATGATTATAAAAGCTTTTATCTTCAACACTAATAACGGCATTTAATAAATGGGGTGAGATTTCTTTTAAAGATATCCAAGTTTCACTTCCCGAACCTTGAACTATAAGTTCATCATTATCATCATAGTAATAAATAGAAGAGTTTGTTTTTAAAAATTCTTTTGGAGTAATGTAGGCATATAAATAAAGCCCCACTATAAAAGTAACTCCAATAATTACTATAAACACATTAATTTTTAATAGCCATTTTATTTTCATATTACTAGTATCTGTAAATATATAAAAAATATAAGTGCATTTGTATAATCATTGTGCTATAATTTACCACAAAAGGAAAGATCATGAATAAAAAAATTAATTATAAACATTTTCAAGATGAAAAATTAATAGAATCTTTTAAAAAACTTGAAGCCAGTATTAAAAAGAAAGAAATTATTTATAATATTTTAGATTTTAAGCATAAAATATCTTTTTTTAGTGATATTATTTTTGAGAGAAATGGCCCTGAATATCGGCTAATAATAAACTTATCCAAAAAAACTGCTAAAATTATCTTGCAAGATATCAACATTTATGATATTAATGTAGTCGATTGTAATTATGAAATTGAAAAATTTAAAATAAAATTAGTTTATAAATTAGAATCAAATGACAATTATAATAGAATTGAACTAGTGTTTGAGGAGGCGATAATATGATTGAAAAACTTATTAAAGTTATACAAGAATCTTTAACAAAAAATAATATTATCTTTGAAGAAAAAATAACCATTGAAATTCCATCAAAGAAAGAAAATGGTGATTATTCAACAAATGTTGCATTGAAATTGGCTAAAACTTTAAAACGTTCTCCAATGGAAATAGCAGAGTTAATTTCAAATGATCTAAAAGATTCAAGCATTTCTAAAATGGAAGTTAAACAACCTGGATTTATTAATTTCTTTGTTACAAAGAGTTATTTATTTGAAAATTTAAACCAAATTTTAAATTTAAAAGATGAATATGGCAAAAGTGATATTGGGCATAACGAAAAAATAAATGTTGAGTTTGTTAGTGCCAATCCTACAGGAATTCTTCATTTGGGCAATGCTCGTGGTGGAGCTTATGGGGATAATGTATCTCGAATTTTAAAATTTACTAATTTTGATGTTAATAAAGAATATTATGTAAATGATTCAGGTAATCAAGTGGATAATTTAGGAAAATCTTTGAAAGTTAGATATCAGGAAGTGTGCGGCATAGAAGCAGTCATGCCTGAAGATGGCTATTTTGGAGAAGATATTAAAGTTATTGCTAATGACCTTTATAAAGAATATGAAAGTAGCCTATTAGATAAAGAGGTATCATTCTTCAAAGAATATGCCATTAAAAAATTACTAGACAGAATTATGTCTGATTTAAAAGAATATCGAATTGAATATGATACCATAACTAGCGAAAAGGCTATTAAAGAAAAAGGCTATATTGATCATTATCTTGATTACTATAAAGAAAAAGATTTTACTTATGAAAAAGAAAATGCCGTTTGGTTTAAGGGATCTTTATTCGACGGAGGAAGAGATTTTGTTTTGATAAAAAGCGATGGGGCATACACTTATGTAGTTCCAGATATTGCTCACCATGAGGACACTATTAAAAAAGGTTATAAAAAACTAATAAATGTCTTGGGAGCGGATCATCATGGATATGTTCCAATGATTACTTCAACCTTATCAGCATTAGGATACAATAATATTTTGGATATTAAATTGCTTCAATTAGTAAGACTTATCAAAGATGGACAAGAATGTCGTATGAGTAAGAGATCAGGTAAAGCGGTTACTTTAAAAGAATTAATTGATGAAGTGGGAGTAAACGCTACTAGGTATTTTTTTGCATCAAGAAGCCTTGATACTCAAATGGACTTTAATATTGATGTGGCTTTAAAGCAGTCGAATGAGAATCCAATATATTATATTTCATATGCCTATGCAAGAATTTGTACCATTTTAAAAGAACACAATGGTGAATACAATATTCTTGATTATAATAAATTAAATAACAAAGAAGCATTAGATGTTTTGGAAAAATTATATAATTTTCCGGACATAGTTAGAGATGCGGCTTTAAAAGAAATGCCTCATATTATAGCTAACTATTGTTATGATTTAGCAAATTTGTTTCATATTTATTATTCTAAGCATAGAATAATCAGTGATGATGAAAAAGAAACTGCTCAAAATATTAACTTTATTAAGGCAGTTCAAATTACATTAAAGAATTCTTTATGGTTGATAGGAATCATACCACCAGAAAGAATGTAGGAGGAAAAAAATGAAAACAAAAAAATTAACTAAAGAAGAATTGGAAAATATGTCATACGATGATCTTGCATATGTCATTTTAAAAGATAATGGCAAAAAGATGAAAATTCAAACTCTTTTTAAAAAAGAATGCGAATTACTAAATTTAGATGAAAAAACCTTTGAGGATAAAATTGCTGACTTTTTTGAATTGCTATCAACCGATAAAAGATTTATTATGTTAAATAATGGTTATTGGGATCTAAGATCTAATCATAGTCCTAAAGTAGTAGTTATTGACGAAGACGATGAAGAAGTAGTTGTCGAAAACGAAGAAGCCTCAGAAGAAGATAGTGAAGATAATTTTTATGATAGTGATGATGAAAACGATGATGGCGATGATGATTTAAAGGAACTAGTAATAATAGATGAGGAAGAAATAGATTCTGAATTATAGCTTTCCTGGAGTTTTTATTAATAGAAAGGAATAAACTATGATAGATAGATTAAATGATATAGAGAAAAAATATAATGAATTAACAGAGCTATTAGCAACCGAAGAAGTTTTATCAAACTTTAATAGGATGAAAAGTCTTTCTAAAGAGCAAAAAGATTTAGAAGAAATTGTAGAAAAATATAAAGAGTATCGAACTATTATTGATGGTATTACTGAAACAAAAGAAATGATGAAAGATGAAGAGTATCGCTTAATAGCTATTGAAGAATTAGAAAACTTAGAGAAAAACAAGATAAAGGTTGAACAGGAATTAAACGTTTTATTAATCCCCAAAGATGAAAACGATACCAAAGATGTTATTATGGTGATTAGAGGGGCAGCCGGAGGAGACGAAGCAAATATTTTCGCAGGGGATTTATTTAGAATGTACTCTCATTATTTTGAAAAGTGTGGTTGGAAGATTGAAATATTAAATGCATTAGAAGGAACATCTGGGGGATTCGCTCAAATTGAATTTAAAGTTTCTGGTGAAAATGTTTATTCAAAATTAAAATTTGAAAGTGGTTCTCATAGAGTACAAAGAGTTCCTGAAACTGAAACTCAAGGAAGAGTACATACTTCAACAGCAACAGTGCTAGTAATGCCGGAAGCTGATGAAGTTAGTATCGAAGTAAAAGAATGTGATCTTAAAATAGATGTTTTTCATAGTAGTGGTGCGGGAGGCCAAAGTGTTAATACCAGTGACTCTGCTGTACGAATTACTCACGTTCCAACAGGAGTAGTAGTAGGATGCCAAACTGAACGTAGTCAATTAAAAAACAAAGAAAAAGCTATGGGAATGTTACGTACTAAATTATATGATTTAGAATTACAAAAAAAGGAGCAAGAAGAGGGAACAGCTCGTCGTAACAAGATTGGAACTGGAGATCGTTCTGAAAAAATCAGGACCTATAACTACCCTCAAAATAGAGTAACAGATCATCGTATTAACTATACTACAATGGATTTGGATAAGGTGATGGATGGGCATTTAGAGGGAATAATAGAGGCTCTTATTATCGAAGATCAAAGATTGAAACTAGAAAATGTATAAATTAACTGACTTAGATTATCAGTTGTTAAAAGAAAAATATCCTAATAATCTTGAAGAAATCTTAAAAAAAATAAATGACGGATACCCAATTCAATATTTAATTGGGAATGTTTCTTTTTATGGGTATCAGATTAATGTTAATCAAAAAGTTTTAATTCCTCGTTTTGAAACTGAATATTTAATAGAAAAAGTTTTAAAAAAATTATCAATTAACAATCCCAAAGTTTTAGATATTGGAACTGGCAGTGGCTGTATTGCCATTGTCATAAAAAAAGAATTGCCTGATAGTAAGATAACAGCTATTGATATTGATCAGGACGCTTTAAGCCTTGCTAAGAAAAATGCTATTCTTAATAAAGTTAAAATAGATTTTAAAGTTCATCCAATTGAAAATGGGATAAAAGATAAGTATGATCTTATTATTAGTAATCCTCCTTATATTGGCAAGGAAGAAAAAATAATGGATAAAGTTTATAATTATGAGCCCCATAAAGCTTTATTTGCACCAAATCATGGTCTTTATTTTTATGAACTTATACTTCAAAAAGCAATTAATCATTTAAATGAAAAAGGAATAATTGCTTTTGAAATTGGAGCAAATCAAAAAGAAGAAATTACTGAAATGGCTAGAAAATATTTTTTAAAAGCTAAAATATCTTGTGAAAAAGACCTTACTGGAAAAAATCGTTATTTTTTTATTGAAACTGAATAAAAGTAAAAGTAATCACCCATTATTATAATGGGTGATTTTAAATGAAAAAAATAATTATAGTAATATTTATTATTGGCGGATTGTTTTTATATAACAAAGAAGAAAATTATGACAATGCCATTCGTATGAGAGTTATAGCCAATAGTAATAGCGAAAGTGACCAAAAAATAAAAAATGAAGTAGTAAAAGACCTTAATAAAGAAATTAGTGTTATTTTAAAGAATTCAAAAAGTTTAGAAGAAACTCGAACTCTTTTACAAAACAACCTCGATAAAATAGATGCCACTACCAAAACTTCTTTATTAAGTCAAAATAGTAACCTTTCTTATAATATTAATTACGGAATAAACCATTTTCCAGAAAAACAACTAAAAGAAAAAACTATACCTGCCGGAGAATATGAATCATTAGTAGTAACTTTAGGAGAAGGAAAAGGAAATAATTGGTGGTGCATTTTGTTTCCTCCTTTATGTCTTTTAGAAGCCTCTGAAAGTGAAGAAGTTGAATATTCTTTCTTTTTATTAAATCTTTTTAAATAAAAATTAAAAGCAGATAATAAGATATATTATGAACAATTTTTTAATAAATATATTTTTTATTGCAGTCGCATTAAGCATGGATGCTTTTTCTTTGTCTCTTAGTTTGGGAATTTTTGGAATAAGTAAGAACCGATCCTTAATTTTTTCTATTATTGTTGGTTCTTTTCATTTTATAATGCCACTTATAGGTGGCCAACTAGGATTTTTAATTTTAAGCAACGTAAAGATAAATTACAACTTTTTAGTTGGAATAATTCTTCTGTTATTGGCCTTAAAAATGATTTACGATCTTTTCAAAAAAATCCCTTTAACTTTTAATACCTCTTTAATAAGTTTAATTATATTAGGAGTAAGTGTTAGTTTAGACAGCTTTTCAACGGGAATGGGGTTATACGGACTTACTAATAAAAAGATAGCAAGTTCTATAATATTTTCAATCACCAGTTTTTTCTTTACCTATTTAGGAACTTCTTTAGGTCGTAATATTGGTAACATTTTTAATAAGTATGCTACCTATTTAGGGATTTTTATTTTAGTGATAATGAGTATACTATTTTTCTGTAAATAAAAAAGAGCTTTTATTGACAATTAATAATTAGCATATTATATTGAAATTGGTGATAATGTGAATAAGTATAAAAAGTTATTAGATAACGCTTTTCAAAATAAATATGCCATTCCGCAATTTAATATTAATAATTTGATGAATGCTAAGTGGATATTAGAAGAATGTGAAAATATGAAAAGCCCTGTATTTATAGGAGTAAGTACAGGAGCAGCTAATTATATGGGAGGATATAAAATTATTAGACAAGCAATCAATGCCCTTATTGAAGATTTAAAAATCACAGTTCCCGTAATTTTACATTTAGATCATGGTAAAACCATAGAAGAAGTAGAAAAAGCAATTGAAGCAAACTTTGACTCAATTATGTTTGATGGATCAGAGTATCCCCTAAAAGATAATATCGATCAAACTAATAAAATAAAAACAATGGTTAATGATCGCTTTTTAGAAGCTGAAATTGGAGAAATAGGAAATAAAGAAGCTCTTTATACAACTTTAGAAGCAGCTTTAAACTTTAGCGATAAAATAGCAATTGATATGTTAGCTCCTGCTGTTGGAAGTGTTCATGGTATATATAAAGATGTTCCAAATATTCAATTTGATTTAATAGCGGCTATTTCCAACGCTACTAAGAAACCATTGGTTTTACATGGTGGAACCGGTTTAGATGATGAAATTATAAAAAAATGTATTAAAAATGGAATTTGTAAAATAAATTTTAATACAGAGCTGCAGTTAGCGTGGTCGATAGAAGTACGTCAATTTTTAACTAAAAATAGTGAAATTTATGATCCTAGAAAAATAATTTCGGCAGGTGAGCAGCCATTTAAAGAAGTTGTAAGAAATAAAATTATTTTATTAAATAGTAAAAATAAAGGATGATATGATGAAACAGATAGTAATTGATGGTGGATATGATTTAAGTGGAGAAATAAAAATAAGTGGTGCTAAAAATAGTGCTGTTGCTTTGATGCCAGCATCTATTTTATGTGATGAAATAGTTAGCATTTATAATGTTCCAGAAATAACCGATACTGATAATCTTTTAAAAATTATTCAAAAACTAAATGGAAAGGTAGAAAGAGAATCAGAAAAAATAACTATTGATTCGTCAAACTTAGTTAATACCTTAATTACTGAAGATTTATCAAGTAAACTAAGAGCTTCTTATTATTTTATGGGAGCCTTATTAGGCAAATTCAAAAAAGTAGAAATGTATTTTCCAGGAGGGTGTAAAATAGGAGAAAGACCTATAAATCTTCATTTAAAAGGATTTGAAAAATTAGGAGCCACCATTAATATTAAAAATAATAAATATACAATAAGCGCAAAGAAATTAAGAGGCGCTAACATTTATTTGGATTTTGCTAGTGTTGGAGCTACTATTAATATTATGTTGGCAGCTTGTAAAGCTGAAGGAGTAACGACTATTTCTAATGCTGCTAAAGAACCAGAAATAGTTAATATAGCTACTTTTTTAAATAATATGGGAGCTCAGATAAGCGGGGCTGGGACTAATATTATTAAAATAATTGGTGTAAAAAGACTTCATAGGGGAGTAATTGAAGTAATTCCTGATCGAATAGAAGCGGGAACCTATATTATAGCTGGTGCTCTTTTAGGAAATAATTTAAAAATAAAAGGGGTTATTCCCATGCACTTAGAAGCACTTTTATCAAAATTAAATGATATGGGAGTAAAAACCAAAGTGCAAGATGATGTAATAACAATTAATAAATGTAATAAATTAAAACCAATTAATATAAAAACATTAACTTATCCAGGATTTCCAACAGATTTGGGCCAGCCAATTACGACTTTATTAACCCAGTGTCAAGGAGTATCCTTATTTGAAGAAACCATTTATGAAAATAGAGTTGGTCATATTGAATATTTAAATAAAATGGGAGCTAATATTCAAAGTTTAAAACCAAATGCTATTATTTCGGGAAAAACCAAATTATATGGATCTGATGTTAAATCAACCGATTTAAGAGCCGGAGCTGCTTTAGTAATAGCCGGATTAATAGCGGAGGGCACAACAGCAATTAGCGAAGTTGAACATATTTTGAGAGGTTATGAAGATATTGTTGAAAAGCTCTCAGCAGTAGGTGCTAAAATTCAAATTAGTGAATAAAATAGTATAAAATATTATTTTTATTTGGTGATAAAATGAGAAAAAAGTTATTCACAATTATAATTATATCGATGATAGCAACAATTTTTATTTTTTCATTAAATAAAAAAAATCATTATTTTAATTACTTGAATAGTTCGGATTTTTTAAATTTTAAAGAATTAGAAGATTATATTATTAGTAACAATGAAGTAAAATCAAAACTAAAAAAAACTAAGTCATTATCCATTTTCTTAAATCCTAAAATATTAGCAAATGCATATAATAATAATGACTTAGATAAAAAGATATTAGAGTTAGATAAACTGATTTTAAAAATAAATGAAAATATTAATAGAGAATACGTTTTAATACTTAGGCCAACAGATAATAAACTTAATTTTTATGTTTTAAGATCCTTTGATAAAATGTGCAAAATTAGTAATTGTCTTTATCAAGTCAAGCAAAATAGTTCAAGTTGACATCAACTTGTCAATAACTTTTGAAAATGTCTCAAAAAAATTAAATAATGAGCGTTAA
>CAZTRF010000025.1:0-14782 GCA_964616495.1 uncultured Muribaculaceae bacterium | reverse complement strand
TAGATGCTGCACTAAAATAAGCGTATGTTATTCCTATTACCATTATTAAGGTAAATATAAATATTACAGATATCAATAACTTTGTCTTTTTTGTCAAATCTTTAACACTCATAATTTCTAACATCCTCCAAAATAAAAAATAGCAACATGAAAATAATCTTTGTATTAAAGTAAAAAATGTCATTTCCATTCTTATTACTTTATATAGTATAACACAAAAAATTCGTTTTAAGATAAAATTTCAAATAAAAAACCTATAAATTATTTATAGGTTACATTATAATAATGATTTATTTATTTTCTTTTATTATTTCAATAGCTTTTCTCATTTGGGCATCATATTTCATCATATCTAGTCCTCCAAATTCTTTTAAGAATTCTTCAATTTCCATAGCATAATTTTTGGCCATTTTTTCTGCTTCTTTTTTAGCCTCAGAATCAGTCACTTTTATTTCTTCTGTAGAACATACTTCTTCTAATAAATAACGGTATTTTATTCTTTTAATAGCTTCATCTTTCATTTTTTCTTTTAGATCATTCATCGTCGTTTTAGTAAATTCAAAATATTGTTCTAGTGAAAGTCCTTGCATTTTTAGTTGATCTTCATATTGATGAGTCATACGATGTATTTCTTCATCAATAATTTCATCAGTTAATGAAACAGTCATATTTTCAGTAGCTTTAGCGAGGCAATCTTCAATGTAAACATTTTCAATTTCTGATTCTTTTTTACTTTTTATTGATTTTTCAATTTCTTTTCTTAGAGATGATTCATCTTTAACATTATCCATTGCTAAATCTTTATAAAAATCTTCATTTAATTCTGGTAATACTCTTTCTTTTATTGATTTAATAGTAACTTTAAATAAAACTTCTTTACCTTTTAATTCTGGAGTATAGTCTTCAGGAAACTTTAGCTTAAGTTCTTTTTTATCTCCAACTTTCATTCCCACTATTCCTTCTTCAAAACCAGGAATAAAAGTATGACTACCAATTTCTAATGGATAATCATTTCCATTTCCGCCTTCTAAAGGCTTTTTATCTACAAAACCTTCAAAATCAATAACAGCAGTATTTCCTTCAACAACAGTTCCATCTTCTTTAACAACTATCTCGGCATATTTATTTAAAAGATCCGCAATACCTTTATCAATTTCTTCTTTTAACACTGCTACTTTTTCTTTTTTCACCTTCAAATTTTTATACGCTCCTAATTTTATTTCTGGTTTAGTAGTAATAGTTATTAAAAAGGTAACACAGTCTTCACAAATATGTTTAATATCTACTTTAGGTTCAATAACTGGTACTAAATCAGATTTAGAAACTTCTTTTTGATAAGCTAATTTCAAAGCTTCATCAACAGCATCCATATATAAAGATTCTATTCCAAACTTTTTTAAATAAATGTTTTTAGGAATAGTACCTTTTCTAAAGCCATCTATTTTAACTTCTTTAGATTTTTTCTTAAAAGTTTTATCTAAAATATCAGCCCATTCTTTTCCTTTAATTTCAATTTCTAATTGATGTACGTTTTTCATAATCATTTCCTTTCACAATACTAACCTATTATATAATAATTAATAATCTTTAACAAGAAAAAATCGCTTTAAGCGATTTCTGTTATCTTTACTTTATATGAACCAGTAGGACTTTCAACATCAATAACATCTCCAACTTTACGATTCATAATAGCTACTCCAATAGGAGATTCATTAGATATTTTATTATTTAATGGATCAGCCTCTAGAGAACCGACTATTCGATATTCTTCAGTTTCATCATCATCAATATAATTTATCGTAACTGTTGTCCCCACACTAACTTTATCCTTTGATTTATTATCAATTATTTTAGCGTGTTCTAACATATAATCCAATTTTTTAATTCTAGATTCTAATTGGGCCTGTTCATTACGTGCTGCATCATAGTCAGCATTTTCTGATAAATCACCTAAAGCTCGAGCTTCTTGTAAGGCCTTAATAACTTCTGGCCTCTTATTAAGTTTTAAGTCATTAAGTTCATTTTCAATTTCCAAATAACCCTCTGCTGTTAAGTAAAATTCTTTCTTTTCTGACATTTTATAATCACCTCATTTAAAAAATCAACTTGATAAACTATACTACTTTTTTATTAAAAAGTCAATATAAATAACTATATATATAATATTTAAAAAAGTAATATTTTATACTACTTTTTATAACTTATTGATATTCCGTCTCCAATATCATAGAACTTAGTAATAAACTCTTCACTGTTCTTTAAATACTCAATATATTCTTCTATTTTGTCAACTACTAACTTCAAAGCATCATTTTGAATAGTTGCTTTGTTTTTTACAAATCCATTCAATTTTAGGTTATCCGTTACTATAACTCCACCAGGCTTTAAAAAATATTTGAATTTTTCGAAGAATTTCAAATAATCTCCTTTAGAAGCATCAATAAATATCAAATCATAGCTAACATCTTTTAAATTAACATTCAAAGCATCTTGATAAACACAATCCACTCGACTTTCCATCTGACACTTTTTAACGTTTTTCAGACATTCCATGTATCTAACTTCATCACGTTCAATAGTCGTTACATGAACATTTTCATTAGTACTAGCCATTAAAATAGCCGAATACCCAATAGCAGAACCTAATTCTAAAATACTTTTAGCTTTGTTTAAATTAATATATTTCATAATAAAAGATATAGTATCTTTTTCAATTATAGGAATATTTTTTTCGGAAGCATATTCTTCCATTTCTTTTAAAACATCTTTCATAATTTCACTTCCTAGTTTTCAAAACGAGAAACCGTTTCTCCATGTTCTTTTAAGGTCTTACTATAGTAAACTTTACCATCGCCTTTATAATCAGCATAAAAATAGTAATAGTCATTTCTTGTTGGTTCAATAGCTGCTATGATTGATGATAATGAAGGACTACAAATTGGCCCAACATTAATTTTTCCTATCATATTAGGTCCTCTTGTATTATAAGGATTTTCAGTTTCTAATTCTTTTTGATATAAGTCTCTTTCACCCATTACTACTTTAAAAGCATAATAAGTAGTAACATCACTACCTAAACTCATTCCATTTTCTAATCTATTTAGAAAAACTCCAGCTATTAACTTACGATCCTCACTAGTATTTCCTTCTTTTTCAATATCACTAGCTAAAGACAATATTTGATGAACAGTAAAATTGCTCTCAGATATTATTTCTTGATATGGCGATAACTTATTATTTAGGTTATCTATCATCTTTCCAATAATTTCTTCAATAGTAGCATCTATTTTAAAAAAATAAGTATCAGGATATAAATATCCCTCTAAAGGATAATAAATGTTTTCATTTAATATTTCATCGGTTATAAACCAATATTTATCGATTAAGCCATTAAGATATTTTTTATTGCTTAAGGCCTCTAATATTTCATCTTCAGTATATTTAAATTTATCAGAAATAACCTTTACATAATCAACCAATCTTTTGCCTTCAATAAAGGTTACTTTAAGCCCTTCTTTTTCGACTGTATGTCCCTCATCCAGTAATTTAATGATTTCAGTGGTTGATAAATTTTTACTAAAATTATATGTTCCCGCCTTAATCGTTAAAGATGAATTTATTTTCATATAAATTAAAGCTACTTTTGAACTCTTAATAAGTCCTTCATCTTCTAAGCTTTCTAACAATTCTCTTGTAGATGCCCCCTCTACCGCTAGAAAAGTAACATCCCCTTCTTTATTAGTAACGGGGCTTAATAAATATACAAAAACACTTACCGCTAAAAATAAAAGAGCAAAGAAAAGAACAATTATACTAATTATTATCTTCGTTTTCTTCTTCATTTTTTCTCATATCCTCAGCCGTTTCTTGTAACTGACTAAAGATGCTTTCAACAATAATCCATTCTTTTTCACTTTCAATTGGAGTAAGTTCTTTACTTTCTCCAGTTTTATCATATATTGAAGCATAAACCTTTATATTGCCATTTTCATCAGTTGTATTATCAGTATATGCAATATAGCTCTTGTTAGTTTCATCCGAATCAAATGTAAATAAAACTTCGCAAGTCACTTTTTCTCCTTTATCATTAATTACCTCAAAAGTATTTTTTTCTTCTTTCATAAATCTCACTTTCTCCTACTTAAATAATTTTCTAAAATAATTGTTGCCGCCATACTATCAATTTTTAATTTGCGTTTGTTTCTTCTTAAATTGTTTTTAATTAAGATGTTTTCGGCCTCTTTAGTTGATAATCTTTCATCAATCAAAATGACCGGCATATTATATCTCTTTTTTAATTCTTTTTCAAATTCCAAAGATCTTTCACTAGCAAATCCCAAAGAATTATCCATATTTTTAGGCAAACCTAAAACCAACTCTTTAATCTTTTCTTTTTCAATAATGACAGTTAATTCGTCTAATAATTGATTTAAATCATTATATCTGATAGTTTGATACGGATGGGCCATCATTCCTAAACTGTCACTTATTGCTAGCCCAAGAGTTTTAGTTCCTAAATCCAATGCCAATATTTTCATTTTTTATATCTGATAAAATCCTTCAAAATAACATTAAGTATTTCAATACGATCCATTTTACATATGGTTTCGCGAGCATTCTTATAACTAGATATGTAACCTGGATCTCCACTTATTAAATATCCTACTAATTGATTGATGGGATTATATCCTCTTTCTTCCAAAGCATCATAAACTTCTAATATTTTTTCTTGAATGAGTGCTTCTTCAATTTCTTTTAGATCAAACATCATAGTTTTATCCATTTAAACACATCCTTCCTTTAAATTGTAACATTAAAACCATTTTTTAACAACTTATTTATTGATAAGTTTACCAACAAATACCCTTAATATAAAAAAGATAATTTTCATTATCTTTCTTATTATTCAATAATTGCTTTTATTCTTCTTACTCCCGCACTAGAACTTTCTTCTTTTGTTATTCTAAATTTACCAATAACTCCTGTATTAGCGACATGAGGTCCTCCACATATTTCCTTAGATACCCCATCAATATCATAAACTTTGACCATGGAACCATATTTATCTTCAAAAGTACCATGAGCTCCGCTTTTTTTTGCTTCTTCATAAGGTACTTCTGTACATATTACTTTCAAATCTTTAGCAATTTGGTCATTAACAAATTTAGTTAATTCATCTTTTTCTTCTTCAGTCATTTTATGATCTAAATTAAAATCAAAGCGAATTCTTTCACAAGTAATATTACATCCCTTTTGAATAACATCTGGCCCATACATTTTTTGTAGTCCTGCTAGCATTAAATGAGCTACTGTATGATATTTAACAGTTTCTTCACTACTATCAGCTAAACCACCTTTAAAACTTCCGGCATCAATAGTACGAGACTTTTCTTGATGTTCTTTAAACTTTTTATAAAAACCATCAACATCAACTTTCAAATTGTTTTCATTAGCTAGTTCAACAGTCATCTCCAAAGGAAAACCAAAAGTATCAAATAATTTAAATGCTTCTTCTCCAGGAATAGTATCACCATCTAAATGGTGGATGACCTTATTAAATAATTTTTCCCCATCTTTTAAGGTTTTATTAAATCTAATTTCTTCTTCTTTTAATTCTTTTAAAATAAATTCTTTGTTAGTTTCTAGTTCGCTATATATATCTTTATAATTGTTAATTACTACTACAGCTATATTAGCTATTTTATCAGAAATACCCAATAACTTTAAATGACGAATAGCTCTTCTAATTAATCTTCTTAAAACATAGCCTTGACCTGTATTAGAAGGTCCTATCCCATGGTAGTCCCCTAAAATAAAAACACTTGATCTAATATGATCCATAACTATTCTAAAACTTTTTTCATTATTTTCATATTTTAAACAAGATAGTTCTTCTAAACATTTCTTAAGATCATCAAACAAATCAGTATCATAAACGCTTTTTTCTTCATTTAAAACCGTTAAAGTACGTTCTAAACCCATTCCTGTATCAACATTAGGGTTATCTAAAGAAATGACTGTTCCATCTTCTTTGCGATTATATTGCATAAAAACATTATTCCAAATTTCTAAATATTTACCACAAGAACATGATGGATTGCATTCTTTTGAACAAGGCTTTTTACCAGTATCATAGAAGATTTCAGTATCTGGCCCACATGGTCCTATACCACTCCCTAGTATCCAAAAATTATATTCACTTCCCAAGTAAAAAATATGACTAGCCTCTACTCCCTCACTAATCCACGCATCATAAGCTTCAGTATCTTTAGGAAAGTTTTTATTTCCCTCGAAACAAGTAAAATAAAGACGGCTTTTATCTAATCCTAAATATTTTGGATTTGTTAAAAATTCATAACTATACTTAATAGATTGTTTTTTAAAATAGTCTCCTAAACTCCAGTTGCCTAACATTTCAAAAAATGTTAAATGAGAAGAATCTCCTACAGACTCAATATCTCCGGTTCTAATACATTTTTGAACATCAACTAATCTTTTACCAGCTGGGTGATGTTCACCTAATAAATATGGAACTAAAGGATGCATTCCTGCCGATGTGAATAAAACCGTAGGATCATTTTCTGGTATTATTGATGCTGAAGAAATTAAAGTGTGATCATAATTTTTAAAAAAATTAAAATACATTTGTCTTAAATCTTTACTGCAATATTTTTTCATTCTACTTCTGCTCCTTCAAAACTTGAACAACATTCTTCTTAAATTGTTCTAAATTATCATTTTCTATTACATAATCAAATTTATCATAATTTTCTAAGGCAGTTTCAGTACGATGCTTTAGCTGATCTCCTACTAATTCCGTTTCAAAGTTGACCCGAATAATATGGATAGATACGGCTTTAGAAAACTTTTTTTTCATTTCATCAATTTCAAGGGGGAGTCTAACATCTTTTATAACAACCACATCAAAAAACTCATTATAAATATCAACATCATCTTTTAATCTATCAATAAAAAGAGTTTCTTTGTTTAACTTTTCTCTAATAATTTCAGTTCCTAAATGTTGTAATAAATCCCTTGGTTTAGTCTCTTCAGATCCATCCCAATCAGTTAGCTCTTGAGCATACATTTTTATATATTTGGCAAATGATGTTAAACGCACTTTTTTACCTATACTTTCATAATACTCTTTAATAAACAAGGCGGCTGTGTCTTTTCCATGACGGGCTTTGCCACTTAATAGATATAACTTTTTTTCCATTATTTTGCCTTCTTTTTAATTGGCTCAATGTTTATAATTTCTGTTGGTTCAGCATCATAATCAAACAAATCATATTTACTAATTAAGAAATTAATAATTATTTTACAAAAAGCTATAATAGGAGTAGCCAAAATCATTCCCCATACTCCAAAGAAAGCTCCAAAAACCAATAACCCCACAATAATGGTTACAGGATGCAATTTCATAGTTTTACTCATAATAATTGGATTAATTAAATTGCCTTCAATTAATTGAACAATTACCACTACTAATAAGGTAAGAATTCCCATTGTGGGACTTTGACTAAATCCTACTAAGACAGCCGGTGCCCCACCAATATATGGTCCAATATATGGAATAACATTAGTTAACCCACAAAAAAGTCCAAATAAAAGTGGTGAAGGAAGACCTACAATAATAAATCCTAAAGTGCAAAAAACGCAAATTATGCCAGCACAGATTAACACCCCATTAACGTACTTCCTTAACTGAAAACTTATTTCATTGGTTAGGGTTCTGGCCTCATAGCGATATCTTTTGGGAATTAAACTTAATAACTGTTCACTAGTATTATTAAAATTAAATAACATATAAAAACCAATAATTAAACTTACCAAAAATGTTCCTAATCCGGAAAATATAGCACTGATTAAAGAAATAATGGTTTCCGGCAAACTAGTTGTTACGCTAGTTGCTACTTTTTCTAATAGAGAAATAATATTAGTTTGAGTGGCAGCTACATCAAAACCTCTAACATCGTTAAACCTTTCAAAAAAATTAATAATAAAATCTTTAATTGAAAGAAAAACCTTTGGTACAATTTTTATCAAATCATTCATCTGATTATAAACAGCTGGGATTAGCATTCTCATAAATAAATAAAATACTAAAATAAAAATCAAATAAACAATAATACTTGATATTATTCGACTCATACCCTTCTTACTTAACTTATCTACCAAAGGACTAAATATCCAGGCGATAATAAATCCAATAAAAAATGGTGCCATTATAGATAATAATTTTAAGATAAAGTCGAAAATATTTAATTGCTTACAAACCGCTATTATTAAGAAAACAATTCCTACAATCATAACATAGTACAATATTTTCAAGATTTTACTTGCTAAAGAAATTACTTCTTCCTTACTATCATTACCAGATAATATTTTTCTATCTTTATTCTTCATCACATTCACCTCAATTAATTATACCAAATATATATGTTTAAAGTAAATAAAAAAGCATTCATTTAGAATGCCCATGTTAATTGCTTTTATTATTAGATAAATCATCAGATAAGTCATTAAAAATATTTGTGGCTTTTTTCAAAGCTTTTTTATTAGTCATTAAATATGTGATTCCAGCTCCTGCTCCCATCATTCCTAAAGCCACCATTGTTTTTCCTAAAGCCTTCATAAATCCCTCCCATGTATTTATAGTTTGCTCCAAAAAATATTATTTATACTAATTATCTAGTGTTTCTGATAATAACTATACTTGGCCTATCTTTTAAAGTACATTTATTAATGTACTCCTTCTCTTATTTCTTTTAAAAATAAACTAGCTAAAAATTTTTAACCCCTATTTGTAATTTAATCTTTCTTTTAATGTAGTCTTTCTTTCTAAACTATAATTGTTATTAATGGCCCTTTCAAAGGCATTTCTTTCGCCCATAATTACCAACCCTTTTTTAGCTCTACTTACTCCCGTATATATAAGCTTGTTATAAAGCATTTTATTATAAGAAGAGGTCATAGGAATAATTACCTGGTTAAATTCACTTCCTTGACTTTTATGAATTGATATTGCATAGGCATGTTTGATCTTTCCTAAATCTTCTTTAGTATAACAAACACTAGTTCCATCAAAGCTAACGGTTATTGGTGTTTTAGAGTGAATATTAATTTCATCAATATAACCAATATCACCGTTAAAAACATTGTTATCAGGATCATTTACTAATTCAATGACTTTATCATTTTCTCTAAAAACCATATCAGCTATTTCTAATTCTTTCTTTTTATTGTCATGAGGATTAAATATTTCTTGTAATATAATATTTAAATTATCTATTCCATTTTCTCCTTTATACATAGGGGCTAAAACAATCATTTCTTTTTCATCATAACCATGACTTAAACCTTTTTCACAGATTTGTTTTATCATACTTCTAATTCTTTGATTAGGGGTTTCAATAAAATTATAATCAAGTTTTTTTTCAAATAATGATTCAGTAATATTTTTATCTTTAATGTCTTTTGATAAATAAGGAATATATGATTCTGAAGCCTGTCTATAGATCTTAGTTAAAGAAATATGCTTAAATATTTTAGAATTAATTAAATCATTTAAAATTAAACCTCCACCAACACTAGGAAGCTGATTTTCATCTCCTATTAAGATTAGTTTAGTATGATGATCAACTCCCTTTAATAGTGCATCCATTACAAAGGTATCAATCATACTTATTTCATCAACTATAATAATTCTAGGATATAATTTATTATTCTCATTAACCTGAAAATAATTTCCTTCTTTATTCCATTTTAAATAACGATGAATAGTCATAGCTGGCAGCTCAGTTACTTCAGCTAGTTTTTTGCTAGCCCTTCCTGTTGGAGCAAGTAAGCAAACATTAGATAATATTTCAAAACTATTATAATTATTAATTTCAATAAATAATTTAACAATCCCTTTAACAACAGTTGTTTTACCTGTACCAGGACCACCTGTTAAAATAGTTAAATTATTGTTTAAAGCTCCTTTAATAGCATCTTTTTGATCTTTACTATATTTAATATTTAATAATGATTCAATTGATTTAATTTTATTATCTAAACCAACTAATTTCTTATAATCTTCATCATTTATTTGATTTAAAGAATTGGCAATATAAATTTCTTTTTCATAATATTCAGTTAAATAATACTTATTTTCTTCAACAACTATTTCGCCATCTTCATATAGATATTTTAAAGCATTATCATATTCTTCTTTAGTAATATTTAAATTATATTGTTTTCTTAAGCCTTGAATTATTTCCTCATAATAATGATAAGTATCACCATTTTGAAACAATAAATTATTCATTACTTCAATAATACATGCCTTTATTCTTACCATATCATTTGGTTCATTAAACTTTAAAAAAATACTATCTAATTTATTAAAATAAACTATTTCTTTTAATAAATAAATATTTTCTTTAACAACTTCTAAACTCTTATTACCATAAATGTTAATAATATTCGTAGCCTCTTTAATTGAAAATCCATCTTCTTTGAGCTTAATGATTATCTCATCACTTTCCGAATATTTCATCAAAGAGTTATATATCCCCATGGCTTTTTTTTCGGTTATATGTGGCACTGCCAAAAGATTCTGATAATTTTCTTTTATTAAAGATATAGCATCTTCCCCTAAAACATTTACTATGGCTTCGGCCGTTTTTTCTCCACAGCCTTTTATTAAAGATGATGATAAAAATAAAACAATAGCGTCTTTACCAGTAGGTTTTTCTTTTTCATAACTTTTTACTACATATTGAATTCCATATCTTTCATGATTAATCATTTCCCCATATAAAATATAATTGTCTTCTGTATTAAGATCAGGAAAGTACCCAGTAAAAGTAATGGTTTTATTTAAATAATCTTTTAATTCCTCATCATTAGTTTCTTTCACTTTAAAAAGTCCAACTTTATATCCGGACTCACTTTCAAATATACTGCTACGATAATTTCCTTTGATGTAATTCATTTTAATCTCCTTAAAAGATTATATCATTACAAACAAACATTCGCAATTAAAAAATTAGGTTTAACCTAATTTTGGAGTTTCGCTATTGTTGTTTATTCTAACATGGGCAGCTTTACTAGATAGTATTAATGCCTTAGTAATTAAATCATATTTTTCTTTTCCGTTGGCCCTTTCAATTTCAAAATATAAAGATTTTAATTCATTAATTTCATCTTTTCTAAAGCCTTTTTCAAAATCATTACTTTGTAATTCTTCAATAGCCGTTAATATAATGGCTACTTGTTCATTTTCAGTACTGGTTTCCATTATTTTGCTTATTTCCTGAACATACTTTTCATTATTTTTATATTCAGTAGTATCTTTATAAGCTACATAAGCTATTGCCAATGATCCAATTAATGATAAAGTTACATTTAACCTCACTAATATTCTTCTTCTTTGTAAACGTCTGGCCTTTTCTTCTCTAATTTTTAAATTTTTGATTCTTAACCTAGCCTCTAATTGTTTCTCGTTTTCTCTATGAATAGCTTCACGAGTTGAATAGTCTTTAATAATTTCCACTTATTATCACCATCTTGATTATACAATAACTCCAGTTATTTTTCCATCAATATTTACCTTTACTTGATAGATATTATTCTTATTTAGTTTTTTATTAATAGCAACATCCAAATAATTAGAAGTATGACCCATACTAATATTATCGCTATGTTCGACTAAAACATCTAATATTTTATTATTAAATTTTTTAGCATATTCATTCTCCAATCTATCAGACAGTTTGATTAATTTTCTAGTTCTTTCTTTTTTAATAGTCTCATCTACCTGATTAGGCATTTCTGATGCCTTAGTACGATCTCTTTTTGAATATGGAAAAACATGAATCTTACCAAATTCTATTTCTTCACTAAATTTTAAAGTATTAGCAAAATCTTCATTAGTTTCTGAAGGAAACCCTACTATAATATCCGTAGTTATATTAATATCCGGTCTTATATTTCTAATCTCTTTTATTTTTTCTTTAAAGTACTTTAAATTATACTTACGATTCATAAGTTTTAAAATTTTATCAGATCCACTTTGAAGGGGAATATGTAAATGATTACATATTTTAGAGTTGTTTTTTAATTCTTTTAAAAAAGCATCATCTAATTCAGTTATTTCAATACTAGATATTCTGATTCTTTTTAAACCATCAAACTTACTTACCTCTTTGATAAGGTCAACTAGTCTTTTACCATTACAACTATAATTTCCCGTATGAATACCTGTAAAAACTATTTCTTTATGTCCATTAAAGACTAAAGCTCTTACCTCATCAATAACTTTATCAGTGTCTTTACTGCGCTCTATGCCTCTTAAAAAAGGTATTACACAGTAAGAGCAAAAGTTATTACAACCATCTTCTATTTTCACAAAAGCCCTTGTTTTATCTTGATAATAATCAATCGTCATATCTTCAAAGCTAACATTTCTCATATTATAAAACCTTTGATAAGATTTATCAAAGTTTTCAACCAAATCAACTATCTTACTTTTATCTTTGTTGCCTAGTAAAATATCAATATCTAAATCAAGATTATCTCGATGATTTTCTGTCATACAGCCGCAGGCCACTATAATAGCATTCTCATTTTCTCTTTTTTCCTTACGAATAATTTTGCGACTTTTGGCATCTGCTTGATTGGTAACACTACAAGTATTAATAACTACAGCTTCAGCATTATCATCTACTATTTCATGGCCTCTTTGTTTAAATAATTCCGTAATAAATTCACTTTCATAACTATTAACTTTACATCCTAAAGTAACTATTTTTATTCTCATATAATCTCCTTAAAAAGAAAAAAACCTATTAAGATAAGTTTTTTTGTAATTGTTTTAATGCCGCTAACAAAGCCTCTTCTTTTTCATATGATCTAATCAAAGGAGGTTTTACTTCTACATCCCTAACCGTATTTTCAATATCAACTTTTCTAACTATTAAATCTTCTTTATTTTCTTCTTCCATATATTTAACCCGATTCTTATTACTTTTTTCTACCAATTCATCATAACTAATTATTGAAGCCTCTTCCTCGGCCTTTTCATATGATGATAAATCAATATTAATATGTTCGTCATTTTTTTCTATTTCACGAGCTATTTCTAATAAATTGGCCCCTTCTCCAGAAGTGTTATCTTCGTGAGGGAGTTCCCATTCTAAATTACGATCAGAGTTTTTAAATAAGAACAATAAAACAACCAACAAAATAATAAGTAATAAAATTACTCCAAAAAATAAATAATCTGATAACATTAGTGCATCCATAATTTTATTAAGATCACTAAATATATTGGCTATATATATCATGACAAACTACTCCTTACCCATTTATTTTATCATATTATTTCATTTACAAGCAAAAAAATAAACTTTACGGCGTATTAACGTGTAAAGTTTACAATACTAGTCGCTTATTATATATGGAGATTTTGGTGATCCGTTTCCTCCTAAAATAAGAACATCAGGCTTTAAATTTAAAACCGGACGAACTCCATGACTGCCTAATATAGAGTTTTCATAAGCAAACCCAGAACCACCACCTATAATATACGCTTTTTTAATTCCACTATTATTCCAAAGCGCTGGAGTTAGTGACCAAGAAGAATCGGTTTTCTTGCAATTTAAGTAATAAGAATGATTATAAGAATAAATACCATCTTTCGCTCCAGCAAAAACAGCTTCATCAATAGTTATTGCACCAATTGGATAGGTCAAAAGGTGAGAGGCCGTACCATCTACTTTATAAGAACAATTTGATGAGCATGAATGAGTTACTTTTATATAAGGATAAGTGTCACTTAACTTATAATACGTCTGATAATAATAATCATGGTCTAATGTATAAGCGGATCCTAAAGTAGTATCAACACAAAAAGTGCTATCTGCTAAATAATTACTATAGTCATCAATGTAAGTTTCATAAAAAGTATTTAATGCACTTTCTAAATCTCCGCCAGTATATGGAATGTGATTTGCACCATCCAAAGTTACTCCCGTATTATAAGCCACGTCTACACCAGCTTCTATCGAAGATCCTTCTTTTTTTGACATTTTAGTAGTATTATCTAATATTATTCTAATACTTCCATCACCATTTATTCTAATTATTTTCCAAACAAAACCTGCAAATGATATAGTATTATCTAAAGAATACCACGTTCCGCCACTTGTTTCACACGCATCTTTAGTTCCATTCGCATAACAATTATATTTCCAATCGCTGTCATTGTAACTCCAAAGGCCATTATTTTCTATACATGTTTCATAAGTAGTATAATTTTTTAACAAGCCTCCTGTATAAGTACATCCTTCAGCTCCACGATAATAGTAAGTATATCCGTCATTATCTGTAGATCTATATAATCCATGCTCATTAACGTAATTAGATTCTCTCAATAAAGTAGAAACTTTTGAATATGATGGCTCAGCAGTAGTTTTTATTACAGCTTCATCGCTTAATAATTTATATACTAATTTATCATCATTATCATATATTTTTTTAGCATATATTGAAATATATGAAGGAAGTGTTAATAGTAAATCTCCATTTGAAGCATTAAAATTAAGTGCACCCCAATCTCCTTCGGTTCTGAGCACATTATTTTGCAATAACAAATTAAAATCATTAATTATTTCTATTGATTTTGATCCCAAAAGACTATTTCCCTGTTTTAAGGTTATTGTATGATTTCCGTAATCAACATTCTCAAATTTGTAATAACCTTGTCCATCAGTCTTAGTAACTCTTAACACAC
>CAZTRF010000024.1:0-15091 GCA_964616495.1 uncultured Muribaculaceae bacterium | reverse complement strand
ACTTTATTTGACTATTTAGTTGCGACAGATCAACTAGATGAATTTTTAGGAAATGTTGTAAATGTTTATCCATTAAATGATGATGCTAAAATATTTGCGGAAGATTTATTAAAAGGGAAAAATGTGGAAGAGGCAACTAAATTAGTTGTAGAAACAGCAAAGAATAATGGCTATTTAGTTGATAATGAATTGAAAGTATATGTATTTGATAATGAAAAAGATGAAATATATACTAAAGTTATTACAGAATTAAAAAATAACGGAATTAAACCAACAGAAGTTACAATAACTGAGACAGAACAAAAAGAAATTGAAAAGACTACAGAAGAGATTATCAAAAATCCACCTATTGATCCTGTTACCGATCCTGTGATTGAAGAACCTGAAGAGCCAGAAGCTGAAGTACCAGTCACATATACGGTTACATTTAATTCTAATGGAGGAAGTAAAATATCTTCAGTTACAGTAAACTCAGGAGAAAAAATATCTAAACCAAAGACTCCAACTAGGAGTGGTTATAATTTTTTAAATTGGAAATTAGATGGAGTAAAATATAATTTTACTAGTATAGTTACTAAAAATATTACTTTGGTTGCAGAATGGGAAGAAATTAAATATGACTATAATTTAAATAATGGAGTATCTTTAACTGATAGATTTTCAGAAGATCAAACCTATATTTACCCACATAATGCTGAATGCGTTGGTAAGTATCCAGGAGAAATAACTTTACCTGAAGGACAAGATTATGACACGTATTGTCAAAATACTATTCCTAATTTAAAAACTACCGTTAAAGGTAAAGGCTATGTATGCACATTGAATAAAGGGAATTCCGGTAATTATAAAACCTCTGGTACATATGAATGTCATGTATTAACTGAAATTATTTCACTAAAAGAAGTCCATGATATAATAAATAAAATAAAAGTTAATAGTTATGCTCTTGCAATTAGTGGTGGTCGTGGTGATGAAAAATTAATAACGTTAACTGAAGAAGTATGTACAAAATTTAGCTTAAGTTGCGGAAGATGGTAAATATTTATTAAATCTTTTAAAACATATAATCTACTGATGATTATATGTTTTTTTATTTAAAATATAAAAAACGATTCTTTTTTGTAGAAAAAGAGCAAAAAATATTATATTATAAATAAGTAAAGGTAGTTAATATGAATAGTAAAATTATAAAAATATTAATATTATTAATAATATGCGGATCAATTTTGTTGATTTGGTTACTTGGATGTAGAACAGCTCCAAATGTGACGGATGTTTATATTGATGAAAATAAAAAGGTTGTGATTAAATATTCGTATCCTTTTTATAAAATAAATACTACTACTTATTGTTTATCTACCAATAAAAGTGAGTTAGCCAATATTGAAGATATTGTTTGGAAAAAGTCGGACAATAATACTTGTACATTCGATATAGATTATATGCCATATTATATTTATTTAAAAAACAATTACGATCAAATAGTTGGAATAAATGAAACACCTTTGATTAGCAAAATATATGAAGTAAAGCTAAAAAAAGAAAAAATCTATTTACCGGTGGGAGAAGAAGAAACCATTGACTTTGATTTAAGTGCCTTAGGAAATATGACTGAAAAAATTGAGTGGCAATCTTCAAATTCAGAAATAGCGCAAATTCAAAATGGAGTTTTAACCGCTATATCTCCAGGAAAAGCTACAATTGTTTTAAAGATAGGAGATAAATCCGATAGCTTGGATGTGATAGTAACTTCAACAATCGTTAATAGACCAACCGAATTTAACTATCGTAAACCATATTTAAGATGCAAACAGTATACTAGCGAAGAGGCCCAATTAATAGACGAGATTTTAGCTTTTAAAATTAATGAAGTAGGAAAAAGCACCAGAGCAGCAACTGTTGAAGCAGCTCGATTTATTACTTTAAATTTTCCCTACAGACTTCAATATTTTGGAGAAAATGGAAGATTAACTGCTAATGGAAAATATAAAGTTGATGGTGAAGGTAGATATTATCATGAAGGCATGTATTTAAGCGAAGATAAATATGCTACTATTATTAAAAGCAGATATGGTCCTAAAATGTGGGGATGTTTACTTGGAGCACCATATTTAAAAGGAGAAAAGGCTTATAATGGATTTGATTGTAGCGGTTTTGTTACATGGGTATTAAAAAATGGAGGCTTTGACCCTGGAGATATTGGAGCAGGAGTGACAGGAGTTAAAGATCTTACTGATATAGGTGAAAAAGTTACTATTGGTGATGAAAGCCTTCAACAACTAAAAGTAGGAGATCTCTTGAGCGGGCAATTTAAATCAGGAGGTCATATTGGAATAGTTACAGGAATTAATGGTGAAGATATTTATGTGGCTGAGTCGGTTAAAAATGGAGTGGAGCTTAATAAATATAACTATCAAAATCTTAATAAAAGTTGGTATTCTATCATCTTGATGGATTCATATTATCTTGAAGACGGTAAATTAACCAATATGTGGTATTAAAAGCTTTATTTACATTAGTGCTTAATGGTATACTAGATATAGTTAGGAGAAAATATGTTTAAAGAATTTAAAAAATTTATTTCTAGAGGAAATGTCATGGATTTAGCAGTAGGAGTTATTGTTGGTGGAGCATTTGGTAAGATAGTTTCTTCTTTAGTAAACGATATATTAATGCCAATAATTGGAATAGTAATTGGGGGCTTGGATTTTTCCGCTTTGACTATTACCTATAAAAACTCTATCATTAATTATGGCTTATTCATTCAAAATATTATCGACTTTTTAATAATTGCTTTTTGTGTCTTTATTATAGTTAGAGCTATAAATAAGGTTGACAATATATTTCAAAAAGAAGTAGCAAAAAAAGGAAAAATAAAAGAAAAAGAAATTAAGGAAGAAAATGAACCATCTGAAGAAATAAAACTTTTAAGGGAAATAAATAAAAACCTAAAAAAGTTAAATAAATAAGGGCTATAATATAGTCTTTTTTTAACAAAAGATTGACAAGCGACACTGTGTCGTCTATAATTATTTTCAGACTCTTATAAGGAAGAAGAAATATGATAAAACAAACTTTTTATAATTTATCAGCTGATAAAAGAAGAAAACTTATTGATATTGCTAAGAAAGAGTTTTCATTAAAACCGATTCACGAAGCAACAATTGCCAATATTGTTAATAGGTTTGGTATTGCAAGAAGTAGTTTTTACAATTACTTTGACAGTATTGATGATTTATATTTTTATGTTTTAAGTGAGTTTAGGAATATAATTGAAAAAGAATCAATTAGTAGTTTGCAAAAGAATAAAGGAGATTTATTTAAAGCGGCCATTTCAGTATATGATTACATTGTTAGTGAAACAAATAAAGATATAGATATAGGAATTATTAAAAATGTTTTTATTAATTCTAGCAGTAATATTCAAAATTTTATGATTAGCCGTCCTACTGAGAAGGAGAAAAAAGATAAATTAAAAGAATGGTCTAATTTAATAGATCAAAGCAATTTTAAAGAAAATAATAATATAAATATTTTAATAGAATTATTAATAGATATTTTTATTCAAAATTTAATTCATTATTTTATGGATAATATGTCTAAAAAAGAAGCAAGAGGTAAGTTTGTTAAAAAAATAAATATAATTAAATGTGGAATATGTGAGGAGAAAAAATAAAAAATGCTAAAAATGTTTAAAAATTTAAAAAAGGAAGATATTCCTTTATTGGTTATAAGCGTTATTTTTATTGTAATCCAAGTATGGTTAGAATTAAAAATACCTGATTATATGTCTAATATTACTAGATTGATCCAAACCTCTAATACGGAAATAAAAGAAATTCTTGTTGAGGGAGTGTATATGTTATTATGTGCTTTAGGAAGTTTATCATCTTCAGTTATAGTTGGCTTCTGTATGTCTCGAGTAGGTACTTCTTTTGGAAAAAATTTAAGAAAGAAAATATTTAATAAAGTTGGATCATTTAGTATGGCTGAAATAAAACAATTTTCTACTAGTAGTTTGATTACCAGAAGTACTAATGATGTCACTCAAGTTCAAAATTTTATTGTTATGGGTGCTCAAATGCTAGTTAAAGCTCCAATTATGGCAATATGGGCCATTAGTAAAATAGCCAATAAAGGTTTTGAATTTACTTTAATAACGGGAATAGGACTTGGTATAGTTTTAACTTTAGTTATTTCTTTAGTTATTATAGTTTTACCAAAGTACAAAAGAATTCAAGGCTATACTGATAATTTAAATAGAATTACACGAGAAAATCTTACTGGAATTAGGGTAGTTAGAGCTTATAATGCCGAAGACTTCCAAAAAGAGAGATTTGAAAATGCAAATAATGAACTAACTCAAACTAATATGTTTACTCAAAGAGCCATGGCTTTGCTAGATCCTGTAATGTCATCAGTGATGGGGGGCATTAGTTTGGCCATCTATTGGGTAGGGGCCAGTTTAATAAATACTGCATCAATGATTGATAAAATCACTATTTTTGGTGATATGGTTGTTTTTAGTGCGTATGCTATCCAAGTTATTATGTCTTTTATGATGCTAATAATAATTTTTATTCTATATCCTAGAGCAAGTGTATCTGCTAAAAGAATTAATGAAGTTTTAAATACTGAGGTTTCTATTAAAGAGGGAACCATTAATAAAAATACTACTTTGTTAGAAGGAAACGTGGAATTCAAAAATGTTTCTTTTAAATATCCAGATGCTGAAGATTATATTTTAAAAAATATTAACTTGAAAGTTAAAAAGGGAGAAACAGTTGCTTTTATTGGATCTACAGGTTCTGGTAAATCGACTCTTATTAATTTAATTCCTCGTTTTTATGATGCTACTGATGGAGAAGTTTTGATCGATGGAGTAAATATTAAAAACATGAAATTTGAATATCTTTATAATAAATTGGGATATATTCCCCAAAAGGCAGTTTTATTTAAAGGAACTATAAATGAAAATATTTCTTTTGGCATAAATAATAGAAAAAAGCTTACTTCAAAAGAAATTAAAAATGCTATTGAAATAGCTCAAGGAGCCGATTTTGTTGAGTCAATGCCTGATAAATACAATTCCATGATAGCTCAGGGAGGAACTAATGTTAGTGGTGGTCAAAAGCAGAGATTATCTATTGCCAGAGCAATTGCTCGTAAACCTGAAATATATATTTTTGATGATTCTTTTTCAGCTTTAGACTATAAAACTGATTTTAACTTAAGAAAAGCTTTAAAAACCTATACTAAAAGTGCCACAATTTTTATTGTAGCTCAAAGAATAGGAACCATTAAAGAAGCTGATAAAATAGTGGTATTAGATCAAGGAGAGTGTGTTGGAATAGGAACTCATCAAGAATTACTAAAATTGTAAAGTGTATCAAGAAATTGCCTCTTCTCAGCTTTCAAAGGAGGAGTTAGCAAATGCATAATAAACCAAAGGAAATATCAAAGCCAAAGGATTTTGGTAAGGCTATAAAAAAATTAATTAGTTATAATAAACCTTTCTTTATTGCTATTTTATGTGCATTAATCTTATCAATGGGAGCTAGTATTTTGGCAATTATTGGTCCAGATAAAATTAAAGATATTACTAATACTATTCAAAAAGGATTGGCAACTGTTATTAATATGTCTGAAATTAAAAAAATTGGTATATTTCTAATTGTATTATATTCATTAAGTGCTATATTCAATTATATTCAAGGATTTATTATGGCCACAGTAACCAACAAATTTTCACAAAAAATGCGTACTAAAATATCAAATAAAATAAATCAAGTGCCTTTATCATATTTTGATAAGACAACAATTGGAGATATGTTATCAAGAGTAACAAATGATGTAGATACAATAGGCCAAACAATGAATCAAAGTATTAGTGGGTTAGTTAGCGCTACAACGATGCTTATAGGATCCTTGTTTATGATGTTTAAAACTAATTGGATAATGGCCTTTACAGCAATAGGAGCATCTTTAATTGGCTTTATTTTAATGATTATTATAATGTCAAAAAGCCAAAAGTATTTTACTTCAGTTCAACAAGAATTAGGCAATATTAATGGTCATATAGAAGAAGTTTATTCTGGTCATAGTGTTGTAAAAGTTTACAATGGCGAAAAAGAAGTTAATAAAGAATTTGACCTTATTAATGAAAAATTATATAAGGATGCTCGAAAAGGGCAATTTTATTCTGGCCTTATGGGGCCTTTAATGGGTTTTATTGGTAACTTTGGATATGTAGCTATATGTGTCGTAGGAGCCTTATTAGCTATTAATGGAACTATCTCTTTTGGAGTAATAATAGCTTTTGTGATGTATGTTAGACTATTTAATCAACCATTAACAACAATTGCTCAGGCCATGAATCAATTACAACAAACAGCTGCTGCTGGAGAAAGGGTATTTGAATTTCTAGATGAAAAAGATATGCCAGATGAAAGCAAAATTAAGACCTATTTAAAGAATAAAGATGTCAAAGGAAACATTGAATTTAAACACGTAAGGTTTGGATATGATCAAGATAAAGTAATTATTAAAGATTTTAGTGCGAAAGTAAAACCGGGTCAAAAGATTGCTATTGTTGGTCCTACTGGAGCCGGAAAAACCACTATTGTTAACTTATTAATGAAATTTTATAATTTGGATAGTGGAGAAATATTAATAGATGGTATTTCTACCAAAAATTTAACTAGAGACAATATTCATCATTTGTTTGTTATGGTTTTACAAGATTCATGGTTATTTGAAGGAACCATTAAAGATAATATTAAATATAATCAAAAAAACGTTAATGATGCCACTATTGAAGAAGTTTGTAAAACGGTAGGACTACATCATTTTATTAAAACTCTTCCTCAAGGATATGAAACGATAATTGGCGATAATGAATCGTTGTCTAGTGGTCAAAAGCAATTATTAACAATTGCTCGAGCCATGACTGAAGATGGGCCATTCTTAATTTTAGATGAAGCTACTTCCTCAGTTGATACCAGAACCGAGGTATTAGTTCAAGAAGCAATGGATAAATTAACTAAAGGGAAAACCAGCTTTATTATTGCTCATCGTTTATCAACTATCAAAAACGCTGATTTAATACTAGTGTTAAAAGATGGTAATATTATTGAACAGGGGAATCATGAACAGTTATTAAAAGAAAATGGCTCTTATGCCGAATTATATAATTCTCAATTTCAAAATGCTGAAATAGAAGATTAAGACTATAATATAGTCTTTTTTTCTGTTATAATACCTAATTAATGGAGGACTTATGAGCAAATTATCCAACGAATTAATTATGTTAAAATTGTTAATGAATCATCGTAAATATACTATTTCTGAATTATCAGAAAAATTAGAAGTAAGTCCCAGAATGATTAGAATATATAAAGATGATTTAGAAAAAGCTGGCTTTTTTATTGAAAGCTTTTTAGGCAAAAATGGTGGTTACCTTTTATATGAAGATTCTTTATTACCTCAATTAAAAATAAGCAAATATGATATAGAACTATTGAAATCTGTTGAGTGCAAAGTAAAAGATAAAATTTTAAAACAAAATTTAATTATTTTAACCGAAAAGCTGCAATATAATTATAACTATATAGTGAAAATAGCCACTAATTTTCCCAATAACATCTTATCTAAAGAGTTAATAAATATTATTTCTAGTTGTACTAAAAAACGTCGAAAAATGAAAATATGGTATCTAAGTTTAAATGGAGAAATTAAAGAGAGAATAATTGAACCTTTTGGTATTTTTCTTCATGGAAAAGATGATTGGGTTGTAGCTGCTTATTGTAACCTTAGAGGAGAAGTAAGAATATTCAATTTAAACCGAATTAAAGAATATGAAATTTTAAAAGAACAATTTTAATAAGACTATATATTGCCTCCTTTCGTGTTAAATTAAAGATGAGGTGAGAAAATGAAAAAAATAATTATTGAAGTAGGTAGTACCAATACTAAGTGTTTTAAAGTTGAAAAAGGCCTTTTAGTGGAAGATCACTTTGAAACAATAGAATTTAAAAAGTCTTTCTTAAAAACTAATGAATTGGACGAAAAACTAATCAAAAAATTAATTGAAGTAGTTAATAGATATCAAGGGAATGATACTTTTATATTTGGAACTAGTGTATTTAGAATGATAAGTCGTAACTTTAAAAAGGAATTCAAAACACGATTTAAAAAAGAAACTGGATTTGACTTTCATATTATTAGTATGAAGGAAGAAAATGATAAAGTAGTTGAGGCCATTGTTAAAAATAACAATTATCAAAAACAATATGCTATTTTAATAACCGGTTCTTCTTCTACCGAATTAACTATCGTTTCTCATGGAAAAGAAATAAATTCATATACTTATAAATTTGGCTCTTTGGATATTATGAATAAATTTCCTGAAATAATTGAAGATGTTGTTACAGTTTCATATAACCGAATAGTAAGAGAAATAACAAAAATGATAGGTGATATTGAAGAAAAAGCAGATATTTTAATTTTAGCTGGTTCTAATCATTTATGGTATTATAATAATTCGATTTCTTACCCTCTAGAAGAAAATAAGTATTGTTATGGTACACTGCAAACTAAGGCCATTAAAGTCTCAATAATGCATCGGTATGATAAACTGTTTTTTAAAACTTCTTTAGCCAATTATTTAACAATGACTCATTATCAGTCTTTTATTGGAAACAGGGGAATAAGACCTATTATTACCGCTCTTTGGAAAAAATTAAATGCTAAAATCATTATTCCTACTTATGTTTTAACGGCTCACGGGTTTATCAAAAACGATTAAAGTCGTTTTTTTTCTTGTCATAAATTGTATATAAGTGTATGATAAACACCAGAAAGAGGATTAATATGAGAGGAAAATTTAATTTAGATGATTTTGAACCAGAAGTATACGAATTATTAGAGCATGATCAAGAAAGAAAGCCTATAAGTCTTGATAATGAATTAAAAAGCCAGGGCCGAGAATATGCAGAGCTTGATATTAGATTAGAAGATATTGGAGAATTAGCTCATAATGAAAGTTTTTTAGCTGGATACAATGAATGCCTTAAAGATAGAAGAAGGCAAGTGCTTGATGATATGGGTTACTCATTAAAAAGTAGATAGTATTGTTTTTACTTTTAATGTACAAACATATTTACATATTAAAGTAAAATTAATATATTTTTGGAATGTTTATAGTATAATTAAAGTAGGTGATTAGATGAGAGCTATAGTAACCGCTGGGGGAACTGGCGGACATATATATCCGGCATTAGCTATAATTGAAAAAATTAAAGAACGTGAACCGGAAAGCGAATTTATTTATATTGGTACCCATAATCGAATGGAATGCCAAATAATTCCTAGTAAAAATATTAGATATATTCCCATTAAAATATATGGCTTTTCCAAAAATATATTTAGAGATATTAAAAATGTATTTTATATTAGCAAGGCCATTTCAAAATGCAAAAAAATAATTAAAAGTTTTAATCCTGATATAGTTATTGGAGCTGGTGGGTATGTAACTTATCCAGTATTAAAAGCAGCTAATAAGCTTAGAATTAAAACTTTTATTCATGAACAAAATGCTATTCCGGGTAAATCAAATAAAATGCTTAGCCGGTTTGTTGATGCAATAGGGGTTTCTTATTCTTCTAGTAAAGAATATTTTAAAAAAAGTAGAGTGATAGTTACAGGTAATCCATGTAGTGAAAGAGCCTTTAAGGAAAAAGCTATTAGTAAAGCAAAATTAGGATTAAGTAAAAATAAAAAGCTGATAACTATAGTGGCCGGTAGTCTAGGATCGTTTACCTTAAATAAAATATTCAAGGTATTTTTAAAAAATGCAAAAGCCAAAAAATATGAAATAGTTTATATTACTGGTAAAAATTATTATGAGGATTTTATCAAAAACGAAAAATATCCAGAAAACGTTTACATATATCCTTACCTTGATAATCTAGTAAATTATTTAAAAAGCAGTGATTTAATAATTACTCGATCAGGAGCATCAACGATTAGCGAAATAATAGCCTTAGAATTACCTAACATTTTAATTCCGTCTCCTTATGTTCCTAACAACCATCAATATTATAATGCCCTTGAATTATCTAATATAGGGGCCGGAATATTATTAGAAGAAAAAGATTTAAATGAAGATGTCTTAAATGAAAAAATAGATTTTATTTTAAATACAGGAAATGAATATATTAATATGAAAAACAAATTAAAAACTCTTCAAATAAATGATAGTGCCGAAAAAATTTACGAAACAATAAAAGGAATGATTATATGAAAGAAGAATTAAATCGCTTTGGAGAAGTAAAAAAAGAAGTTAATTTAAAAGATTTTAATACTTTTAAATTGTCCTCTGTAGCTAAATATGTGGTTTTACCTAAAGATAAAAATCAATTATTAGAATTAATAAAATATTTAAAAACTCAAAAGGTTAAATATTTTATTTTAGGTGGTGGTTCAAATATTATTATTAATGGTAGTTATTACGATGGGGTAATTATTAAATTAGATAAATTAAATAAAGTAGAGGTTAATGAAACAGAGATAGTTGTTGAAGCAGGAATTATGTTTAATAAATTAGCTAATTATTTAATTGAACATAATTTAAAAGGATTAGAATGGGCTACAGGTATTCCTGGAACTTTAGGTGGTAGTATTGTAAGCAATGCTGGAGCTTATAATAGTGAAATAATGGACTTTATTACTGAAATATATGCTTTAAAAAACGAAAAGTTTATAACTATTCCTAAAAAAGATATTTCTTATACATATCGTCATACAATGTTTAAAGATGATAAAGATTTTATAATTTTAGGAGCTAAGTTGAAATTAGAAAAAGGTAATAAGGAAGAATCATCACTAATTGTTTTAGATCGTTTAAAACGAAGAATGGCTTCTCAACCTTTAGAATATCCCTCAGCTGGGAGTGTATTTAGGAATCCTCCTGAAATGTATGCTGGTAAATTGATTGAAGATTTAGGCTTAAAGGGATATACTGTTAATGGGGCCAGAATAAGTGAAAAACATGCTAATTTTATTATTAACTTTAATAATGCTACTAGTCAAGATATTATAAATATTATAAATAAAGTAAAAAAAGAAGTGAAAAAAGAATATAAAATTGATCTGATAACGGAACAAGAAATTATTAATTGGTGACCTATGGAAGAAAAAAAAGTGAAAACAATTAAGAAGAAAAAAATTAATATAAAAAAATTAATAATTTTTTTGCTTTTTTTATATCTTCTTATTAGCGGAATTATTTATTTAATAAATCTACCTATTAAAAATATCTATATTTCGGGTAATTACCGGCTAACTGATAATGAAATAATTACTACAGCTGGGATCAAGAACTATCCTTCGATATTTAAAATTCGTAAAAGCACTATTACTAAAAAATTAAATAAATTACCTTTAATTAAAGACGTTATTATTAGTAAAAATGTTATGGGCAAAATTACAATTGAAATACAAGAGAACAAAATACTTTTTCTTCAAAAAAGTTCTAATTTAATTTATTTAGAAAACAAAAAAACCATTACCGAAAATTCCTATTTAGGGGTTCCTATTCTTCTTAATTATGTTCCTGAAGAAATATTTGATAAAATGATAACTTCTTTTGCAAAATTAGATACCAATATTATAGAAAAAATAAGTGAAATAGAATATTCACCTTATAAAGGAAATAATGATCAAATAATTGATAATGAAAGGTTTCTTCTTCGAATGAACGATAGAAATACCGTTTATATAAATTTACCAAATATTAAAAAACTAAACTATTATAATAAAATTTATGCAGAATTAGAATCTCAAGGAATATTATATTTAGACAGCGAAGATGAGGAGAACTTCGTGTTTGTTAAGTATGAGTAAGATGAAAAAAGAGTATATTGAAACATTAAAACTTTTAGATAATTTAGATTATATTCCAACTCTACTATTACATAGTTGCTGTGCTCCTTGTAGCAGTTATGTAATATCTTTTCTTGATAAATATTTTGATATAACAGTTTTATATTACAACCCTAATATTTATCCTAAAGAGGAATATGAAAAAAGAAAAAAAGAACAGATAAGATTTATAAATGATTTTGAGTCTAAAAACAAACTATCTTTTATCGATGGCGATTATGATGAAAAGGCATACTTTAACTATATGAAAGAGAAGACCTATAATAAAGAAGGCGATGAACATTGCTATCTATGTTATAAATATCGAATAGAGAAAACAGCTCAGATAGCAAAGGCAAAAGGATATGATTATTTCACTACTACTTTGTCGGTCAGTCCATATAAAAATAGTCTATATATCAATGAAATAGGGAAATATTTAGAAGAAAAATATCAACTGAAATTTTTGCGTAGTGATTTTAAAAAGGATAATGGCTATAAAAAAAGCATTGAATTATCAAAACAATATAATTTATATCGCCAAAATTATTGTGGTTGCATTTACTCATTTAATAATATGAAAAAGGAGAATTTAAATGAAAAACTCTAGATATAAATATTATATAGGCTATAAAACTGATAGTGGTTATGTACCATTATATTTAGGAGATGACCCTAATTATGAAAAGCTATGTAGAGAAGATATTCATCCTTTAAAAGTTATTGATCTTTTTACAACTTCTTTTCAAAGCTTTACCGATTTAAATAATTATTTGGTAAACGGAAAAGTGATTTCTAGACCGGAGGCCTTAATATTATTAGAGTATAATGGAAGAGATTATTCGCCTTTAGCTAATGGTATTGCCTTTGAACCGGAGTCTTCTTATTTTGATCGTAATAAATTAGAAAAAAGAATATCACATCATTGTAAAAATTCTTACTTTTTTAAAAGAATAACGGACCATTTTCAAAAGATAATTGCTAAAATAGATAATAAAGATATTTATGGGCTTAATAAAATAATTGGTGAACTAAAAAGAGCTTATAATTATGCGGTTACTTGTATTTACAACCATTACCGAGGTTTAACTAGTAAAATAAAGATTCGAAACGGACAGGCAGAGGCTTTATTAAAAAAACAAATTGATGGTTTAGTTGAACATGATGGAAAAGAAAACTATCGTGAGCTTCATGACTTAGCAATGTTTTTAGTTGATGTAGATGAGGAAAAAGAAATAAAAGATAGATTTGTTAGATATTTAGAAAAATCACCTCAAATATATCCTTCCTTCTTGCTATGGTCTAAAAGATATAAAAAACATAATGTCCCTCAAGCTATTCATTTAGCAGAATATTTAATAATGATGGAACCAAATGTGTATGATGCTGCTTTTAAAAAGTTCAAACAAAGTAATAGGGGTCCTCGTGAAATTTTTATAAGAGAACCAATTCCTATGACAGATGAAGAACTAGAAACATTTATGTATAATAGAACTAATGATGAATTTTTAACCTCTGAAGAAGTAAGTCAAATGAACAATCCTGATGAACGAGGAACTTTTAAAATGTGAAGATTGTTAAAACAATCTTTTTTTGCTCTAAATTTTATAAATATGATAAAATGATAATATAAAGATGTGGTGCCAATGGAAAATAATATTATAAACTTTTTGGAATATTTAAAATTTGAAAGACATTTTAGCGAAAATACAATTAATAGCTATGCAACTGATTTGGAGTCTTTTAATAGATACTTAAAAAGTCTAAAGCAATCTTATTTAAGCCTTAATAAAGACCAGATTAGAGTTTATTTAAAATATCTTGATGAAAATAAGTATTCTAATAAAAGCATTAGTAGGCATCTTAGTTCGCTTAGAAGCTTTTATGAATATTTAATAAAAGAAAAGATAATTGACAATAATATTTTCAAAAGTATAAAGAATCCTAAAGTTGAAAAAAAGTTGCCTAATTTTTTGGATTTCGAAGATTTAAATAAACTATTAAATTGTTTTGATCTATCAAAGCCATTAGAATTACGTAATAAATTAGTGGTGGAGTTGTTATATTCTACCGGAATAAGAAGAAGTGAGTTAGTAAACATTACCATAAATGATATTGATTTTAATAGTATGAGTATTAAAGTGTTGGGAAAAGGAAGCAAAGAAAGAGTTGTTTATTTCGGAGAATATGCCTACGAATTAATAACAAAATATTTTAATATTAGACATACTTTGTTAATGAAAGATAAGTGTGAATATTTGTTTATTAACAATAAAGGAAGAAGACTAACGATTTCGGGAATTAATAATATTTTTGAAAAAACGATTAAAAAGGTCTGCTTGAAAAATAATGTTACTCCCCACGTTTTAAGGCATACCTTTGCTACTCATATGTTAAACGAAGGGGCCGATATTAAAACGGTTCAAGAACTTTTAGGGCACTCATCTCTTAGCACAACGAGTATTTATACGCATGTTTCTAACGAAAGATTACGAACTGTTTATTTAAAAACTCATCCAAGGGCAAGAAAGGAAGAATAAAATGGCTAAACTATATTTTAGGTATGGAGCAATGAGCTCAGGAAAAACAAGAGACTTAATGAAGGTCTATTATAATTATAAAGAAAGAAACATGAATACTTTTATCATGAAACCGATAGTTGATGTGAAAGGTAAAAAGAATTTAGTATCAAGAGATGGCACTACCTTAAAGAGTACTAAGTTAATTTCCAAAAAAGATAATGTATTTGATATTATTAATAAATCTAATGAAAAGAAAAGAATTAGTTGTGTTTTAGTTGATGAAGCTCAATTTCTAGGTGTTAAAAGCATTGACGAGTTAACCGAAGTGGTAGACGTTTTAGATATTCCTGTTATTTGTTATGGACTAAGAGCCGATTTTAGAACCGAGTTGTTTCCAGGAAGTAAAAGGTTGTTTGAAGTAGCAGATTCTATTGAAGAATTAAAAACTGTTTGTTTTTGCGGTAAAAAAGCTATTATGAATACTCGAATGATAAATGGAAAATATGTTTTTAAAGGAGAACAAGTAGCTATAGATGGTGAAGATAAAGTTACTTATAATTCTTTGTGTCGAGAATGTTATAAAAAAGCTAAAAAAGGTGATTTATAATGTTGCCATGTGTTGGAGATATCACAGCGATAGTAAATTA
>CAZTRF010000023.1:0-15413 GCA_964616495.1 uncultured Muribaculaceae bacterium | reverse complement strand
ATGCTTAACGCTCATTATTTAATTTTTTTGAGACATTTTCAAAAGTTATTGACATGATATATACTTCTTACTTTTTAAAATATTTTACTTTATATTCATTACCTTTTTCAATTATCTGCCCTATAGCCTTAGCAGGAGTTCCTGCTACAATAGTATAAGCTGGAACATTTTTATTAACAAAACTATTGGCTGCTATTATTGAGTTATTTCCAATGGTAACTCCTGGACCAATTATAGATTGAGATCCTATAGAGCAATTATTACCAATTTTTATGTTTCCAATTTTTTTTGGTAAAACTCCATTAGTAGCATAATACATTGATGTGTCATGAGTAAAAAGCGATGAACCTGTTCCTATTGAAACAAAATTTCCTATTTCGATAGTGCTAGATGCAGCATCTAACAAAGTATACGGACCAATCCAAACGTTTTCTCCAACAATCGGTTCCCCAAAAACAATAGAAGAATCATAAATAGAACTTTTATCTCCAAAATTTAAACTTCTTGCTTTTTCCCATCTATCGGAAAAAAGCTCATTTATTGGCAAGACTCTATTAAATCGTTTTGCCAGCTTGTTTCTTTTTCTATCTATAATCCTCTTTAGCATCATTATTGTTCCTTCCTATACCAGTCTAAAGTAATTTTTATTCCTTCTTTAAAAGAAACCACAGGTTTAAAATTTAATAACTTTTTTGCCTTTTCTGAGCTTGCACAATGCCTTTTGACATCAGCTAATCTTTTAGGACTAGTCTTTATTTTCCCTGTATAGTTATAATAATCACAAATTGTTTGAACAATTTCTTTAATTGTAATTTCTTTTCCAGATCCAAGATTTATTAATTCACCTTTTATCCCTTCGGTTTCATAGGCTTTTATCAACCCTTTGATAGTATCTTTAACAAAAATATAGTCTCTTGTTTGAAGCCCATCGCCTTCTATTACCGGTTCTTCACCATCATTAATTCTTTTTGAAGTAAGTGGGATAATTCCAGCTAAGTTTTTATCATTTTGACGAGGACCATAATTATTAAATGGCCTTATTATTACTACATCTAAATCATACAAATTATAAAAAGATTTTATTAATAAATCGGCCGCAGCTTTTCCGGCTGCATAAGGAGTTGTAGGATTCAAAGGGTGGTTCTCATCCATAGGAACATATTGGGCACTGCCATACGCTTCAGATGAAGACATATGTATTAAAGTACTATAAAATTTATCTTTTAATAAAGAAACTAAAACATTGGCTATGTCTACATTAACACTATATGCTGTATTAGGATTAAAGAAAGAATAAATTAAAGCCATAGTTGCCATGTTATAAACGATATCTATTTCTTCTTTTTTTATTATTTCTTTCATAGCATTAAAATCTGCAGCATTTTCTTTATATAATACAACGTTACTGTGTTCTAAGGCAGTAGAAATGTTTTCCATTTTTCCAACAAAAAAATTATCAACAATCACTATTTTTTTAACTTTTTCTTTTAATAATTCATCAATTAAATGGCTTCCAATAAACCCGGCACCACCTGTTATTAAAACGTTTTTATTAGTTATCTTGCGCATTATATTCACCTTTCATTATTTTTTCTGCCCCTTTTCTTATATAATCCACAACATATTTTTGATCTTCAGAAGAAAGCACGTGATATAAAGGGAGAGTAATTGAAAGTTGATCGCATTGGTAAGATCCCATTAAATCCTGTGGTTTGTATCCATATTTCTTTCTATATATTCCTAACATATGCGTGGCATGCGTACCAACACGTGTTGCAATACCATTTTTTTCTAAATAATCCATCAAATTATTTCTAAATTCATTCCCCGCTTTTATAGATTTTAAACCCAGTTTTTTGTAATCAATCATGCATACAAATGACTGATATGTATGATAATAGTTTTCTGGTACAAATGGTGGTATTAAAAAGTCAATATCTGATAGCAATTTGCGATAGCTTTGAGCTAACTTTCTTCTTCTTTCAGTTACCATTTCAAAATTTTCTAATTGAGCTATTCCCATTGCCCCCTGAATATCGGTCATTCTATAATTAAAACCCAAATCATCAAAATCAGGTAATAAATACCCTTTATTTCTATGTCTATTTATTTCAGAAATGCTTGCGCCATGACTTCTTAATTTTTTAGCAATATCATTTATTTTTTTGCTATTTGTTAATAACATTCCACCTTCACCGGTAGTAATCGATTTCCTCGGATGAAAACTTAAACATGAAGCTTCGCTAAAGTTTCCTTCATGCTTATCATTAATTTTTGCTCCAAATGCGCAAGCACTATCTTCTAGCAAAAATATTTTGTGTTTTTTAGCAATTTTTTGAATTTCTTTTAAATCCGCACACAATCCAAACTCATTTACTGCTATTATTCCTTTTAAAAAATTGCCGGTCTTTTTATTAATTAATTTCCCGTCTTTTAAATCATATTGAGTTTCAATAGTAGAATTTAATGAATCAATGTCCATATTATAGGTTGACGTTAAAACATCTACAAATATTGGCGTAGCACCAGTATACATAACAGAGTTTGGTGTGGCTACAAAAGTAAACGAAGGCACTATAATGTCATCCCCAACGCCAGCACCTAAAGCAACCAATGCCAAATGTAATGCAGTAGTGCAATTTGTAGTTGCTGTTCCATATTTTATTCCTTCATGCTTAGCAACTAAACTTTCAAACTCTGCAACTTTTGGGCCCTGAGCAATCCATCCACTTTTTAAAGTCTCTTCAATTAATTTTATTTCTTTTCCTCCAATATAAGGAATTATTACTGGTATATTTTTCATTTTTTTCCTCCTTTAATTTCTTCACTAACTATAAATACAGGCCTACTTCTAGAGGCATCTAAGGTCCTCCACAAATATTCGGCCACTATTCCAGTAAATATATTTGTTATCCCAAATCCGAACATTAATAAAATAATTATTGTAGCATAGCCAATAGGCATACCTGTGTCAAAAAAGCACTTTTTTATTGCAATAAATATCGTTCCAATAATTCCTAAAGCAAATAAAATCATTCCAAAAACTGTAACTATTTTTATTGGAAAAAAGGAAAAAGATACAAATGAATCAATAAACAATTTCATTTTTTTTTGAAAAGTCCATTTTGATTTACCTTTTTTTCTCTCATTAAGTTCGTAAGGAATAAATTTTCTTTTAAATCCCAAATCTAATATTTGCAAAAATATTGATGAATTGGCTTCTATATTTCTATTTAATTCATCTTTTACTTTTTTATTAAACATAACATTGTTCATTCCTTCTTCTGGAAAGGAAGAATTTACATGTTTTTTCATTAATTTCGAATACAATTTTGAAAATATAAGTTCACTTTTTTTTCTTTTTTGAACCTTTTTATATGCAAAAACTACTTCATATCCCTTTTCCATTTCAATTTCCATATCATTAATTACTGAAAAAGGCTCCTGTAAATCTGCACTAAAAAATACAATTACATTATTTGTAGCATTATTAATACCAGCTCTTAGTGCATTATGTGAACCATAATTTTTAGATAAGTTTAATATTTTAAAAGAAAAACTTTTTGTTATTTCTTTTAAAATCTGTAAACCGTTATCTGTACTACCATCATTAACAAACACAACTTCATATTTGTCGGATTTGTCTATTTGTTTATTTAATTCATCTATTAAAAGTGGTATATTATCAGCTTCATTTAAAAATGGTATTATTATAGAAATTTTATTTTTCAACTTTTTCATCTCCACTCTTATTTTGCTAGATTCATAATAATTACTCCAACTAAAGTAATTATAATTCCAATTATTTTTATTAAAGTTAATTGTTCTTTTAAAAATACGCATGATAAGATTATTACTAATATGTAGCAAATCGATGCTGATAAAGGATAAATATAAGTTAGCTTTGTTTTAGTTAAAAGATAAGAAAACAGCAAAAAACTGCCTAAATAGCATAAGATGCCTAATAAATACTGCCATGACAAAACAATTCCAAAAACCGAAGATGTCACATTTAGTTTCACCTTCGATGCACCAAGTTTCATTAAAATTAATCCCCCTGATGTTAATAAAAAATATATTGCCATTAATATATAAGTCATTTACTTTTCCTCTAAAATATTATTATTAATTTTATACTTTTTTGAACAATTTTTACAAATAAGGTTATTATCTAATTTATATCCACAATAACATACATATCCAATATGATGGGCAGGATTGCCAACGACTAATTCATATGGCCTAACATCCTTTGTTACAACACTTCCAGATCCAATCATCGCATACTCTCCAATGGTAACTCCACATCTTATCGTAGAATTTGCTCCAATTGAAGCACCCTTTTTTATTACCGTAGGAGTTACTACCCAATTTTTATTAAAAGATCGTGGATACATATCGTTCGTAAAAGTCATTGAAGGTCCTAAAAAAACATCATCTTCAATAGTTACTCCATGATAAACATTGACATTGTTTTGAACTTTTACTCTCGATCCTATTATAACATCAGAATCAATATAAACGTTTTTACTAATTATACAATTTTCTCCTAATTTGGCATTTTCCCTTACTTGAGCTAAATTCCAAATTTTTGTATCTTTTCCTATTTGGGCTTTGTCACTAACTTCAGCAGTTGAGTGAACATAATATTCTTTTTCCATTTCTTCCTCTACTTTCAAATTATTTGTCTAAAATTGTTTTAAAACTTTTTGCTTTTTTTTCTATTTCATTAGCGTATTTTACTGCTAATGTAGCATCAACACCATTTACTCTTGATTCTCCATCATTTATTGCATTATAAAATTCTATCAATTCTGTTCTTAAAGGCTCAATAACATTTAATGAAATTTTTTCTGTTTCAAGAATTTGAGATACATTATTAGAATTTTGTTTCCCTTCAGCAATGGTTACTTTTCTTGAAACAATTAAAGACTTATTTAGCAAATCCGCTTCGTAATATTCATCAGAAGTGTGCACATCTATTGTTCTTATTTTCCCTTCGGTAACACGACTAGCAACAAAAGAGCAAACAGTTCCATTTTCTTGCTGAATCACACTATTTATATAGTCAATCCTATTATTGCTTTTTGCGTGAAGCCCAATTGCATTTATTTGCAAAACCGGTTTCTTATTTAAAACATTTAGTACTATATCCAAATCGTGTATCATCAAATCTAAAATAACATTGGTATCTGAAATTCTAGGATCATATGGGCCACATCTTTTTGCTTCTATAGCATAAATAGTTTGATTTTCTAGCCTTTTTTTGAGTTCAACAATAGCCGGATTAAATCTTTCAATATGACCAATTGCTAGAATCAACTTTTTTTCATCAAATGCTGTTGTTAAACTTTTGCAATCTTTTTCGGTTAAAGCTAAAGGTTTTTCTATCAAAGCGTGAATTCCATATTTAGCTATTTTTAATCCGATTTTTTTATGCAAAGAAGAAGGAACAGCCACAACAACGGCTTGAACACTTTTTAGCAAGTCTTCTAATTTATTAAAAGATTTAATATCATATGTATTAGCCATTTCAACTGCTCTTTCCTTGTTTTCATCATATATTCCTACAAATTCGAATATATTTTTTAAGTCAGCAATATTTCTAACATGGTTCTTGCCCATGCTTCCAGTCCCAATAACACCTATTTTTATCATACTAATTTCTCTTCTCATAAAAATCTTTAATATTTTTCACAACATATTCTAATTCTTCTTTAGTTAAATCTGGAAATATAGGTAAACATATAGTTTCTTTGCATATCTGTTCAGCTACTGGTAAATCGCCTTCTTTATATCCTAAGTACAATAAAGCCTTTTGTAAATGCAAAGGCACAGGATAAAATTCCGCATTACTTACTCCATTATCAATTAAATATTTATTTAACTCTTTTTTGTATTTAGTGCGTAAAGCAAATTGGTGCCAACAATGTTTAACATTCTTAGATGTTGACGGTAGTACAATATCACCAACATTTTTTAATGATTTTATATAAAAAGAAGCATTAGCGTCACGTTTCTGATTATAGTCTGGCAACCTTTTTAATTTTTCTTTTAAAATTATTGCTTGTACAGAATCTAAGCGAGAATTATATCCTATTAAATAATTATAATATTTGTATGGATTGTACAAAGGATTAACTTCTTCTATTTCTTCAGTATTTTTATTTCCATCCAATATCATTTGCGCTTGAATTCCAATTTGTCCACCTGCGTGTTCTTTTAATGCCTTTGCTATAATTGCCAAGTCATCATTATCAGTTGTAATTAAGCCCCCATCTCCTAAGCAACCTAAATTTTTTGTTGGAAAGAAAGAAAAACAAATTAAATCACTATATTTAGCATTACCAATTTTATTTTTTTCATATTCAGCCCCTATTGCCTGGCAAGAATCTTCTATTAAATACAAATTGTGCTTTTGAGCAATTTTTGATATTTCTTTCAAATCACATGGATGGCCAAAAATGTCTACGGGCAATATAGCTTTTGTGTGTTTTGTTATTTTTTCTTCTATTTTACTAGGATCCATACAAAATGAATCTCCCAAAACATCTACAAAGACAGGAGTTGCTCCTACAGAAACTATGGCTTCTGAAGTAGCAAAAAATGAAAATGGAGTAGTAATTACTTCATCTCCGGCGCCAATATTGCAGGCTCTTAGCGAAATAATCAAAGCATCCGTCCCATTTCCAACGGTAATTGCATGTTTAACGTTTAAGTATTTTTGAAAATCTTCTTCTAGCTCTTTAACATGGTTTCCTCCAATATAACCACCAGATAAAAACCATTCGTTTATTTGGGGCATCAATGTTGCTTCTAATTCCTTTGCTTGTTTTTTTAAATCTAAAATAGGTACATTCATATTTTCACTCCTTCTAATAAATGCATATAAATGCTGTATCTATATATATATTAACTTGACTTTCGTCAAGTTTAGTCCAATCATTTTTGCTACAATAATCATTGTATTTTTCATAAACATTTTTAAAATCCGGACTTTCTAAGTCTATATCTTTATATAAATAATTCTTTTTTGTTACATAATTTGTAATACCCAATCTAGACCAAGATACTGAATAAGCTCTTAAATATGCGTCCATTCCAGGAAAATAATTTACTCTCAACCACGTAATATTTTGATCAGGAAAAAAAGCCAAATACTTTATTTCTGTTGATGCCTTTTCTTGTATTATTTTTTCTACTTCTCTTACTTCATCTTGATCAGCTTTATTTGTTTTTACTAAACCATTTATCATTGTTGAAGAAGCATTAACCATTAACAATGAATATCCAAATGAAAATAAAGTTAAAATTGTATATAGTGAAACTTTATCCTTTTTAAATTTTATTTCTCCAAAGATTAAAATATATAACAATAATACACCCGGCAAGGATGAAATAATCATAACAATCCTTGGTACAATAACTATATTAGATATAACTAATGGGGCAAAAGAAAATACTATTGTGCTTATTATTGCAGAAAACAAAATTAAAATCTTTCTTATTTTCATATTATTGTTTTTTTTAGGAAAAAAAGCAATAAGTAAACAAATGATAATTAGAAACATCATAATTAAAATAAAAAAGTTTCTAGGAAAAATGCCAAAAGTATCTAACCATAAGTTTTTTTGCACTGAAAGAATACTTTTCAAATTATTTATAATACTTATTTCGCCTTCATATCTTGACGCAATAGGCAATAATTTTATATATAAAAGATTTAAAAAGCATGCTCCAGCATAAACAGAAAAGGCTTTTAACAGTTCTCTTATAAATGTCGAAAAAGATTTACTAATATATTTATATCCGATTAATATAAAAGCTAATGGTAAAAATAAAACTCCAGCGCCTTGATAAATACATAATCCAATAAAGTTTAATATTATGGCTATAAAAATATTTTTTATATTTTGTTTTTCAACAATCAATTTTAATGATATTGCTATCAATAAGTATTGAATTGAAATTGAAAAAAATACATTAAACAAAAAAAGTTCATATCCAAAAAAGTTATAAAATGTAAAAACCAAACTCATTAAAGTTAAAAAAGAAGATATTTTTTTGTCGCTTGTTAATTTTTGAATGGTTTTATGCATAACAACTACTGATATAAAAGTAATAATAATTGCTAGTAAATTAAAAAAGACTTGCCATAAATTAATATTCATATTAATTATATTAAAATAATATAATATAAAGTCGCTTATTGGTCTACCGGAAAATGAAACTAGTGGATTTGTTAAGGTTTCTGAAAAATTTGTTAGTATCCAATAAGCATCCGTTGATAAATGAAAAGAAAGAAATGGTAAACAAATTATAACAACTATTACTGCTACTATCGCCAATCTTTTAATATATTTTAAATCTATATTTTTAAATTTATTCATCATATTTAAAACTCCTTTAGTAATTAATTTAACATCATAAGTTTACCACAAAATAACAGAATATTACAAATTATTTTTTACCATAAAAAAAGCAAAGCATTACAACTTTACTTACAATATAATTTTACTAATCCTTTTCTTTTCATAACATATCTTTTGAACCATACTTTTTCTTTTAAATATTCACAACTTTTCCACTTTGGAAAAGTTGTATTTAAATATTCAAAAACATCATCTATAAACTTACTCTTTATTGATCTATCCTGCTGCATTTTCTGCTTTAAGGCGTAGGTAAGAAGAGTCTTAACATTTAGACTCATCAATGATTCTTGTAAAACATCATCATATTCATAGTATTTATTAACTCTTTTCATTATTTCTAAAGCATCTACTATTCTTTCATCCATAGTCGTTTGTTCACTATTTTCATGAATTACATAATTAAATAATGGTAATTTTACTTTTCCTATTTGATTACAATATTTTAAATAAACTGCCAAATAATAAATGTCTTCATATTTTAATTCTTTAGGAAATAATATTTCATATTTTACTATAATTTCTCTTCTAAATAATTTAACTGGCCCTAAATTTAATTTATATAATAATTTCTTATCACCATATATATTAGTAATATTAAAACTATAGGTCCTAACTATTTTTTTCTTTGGCCCATTTTCTATTTCTTGAAAATAGTCGCTTGTTACTAAATCAACATTATTAGCTATTGCATAATTACATAACTCAGAACACATATTTGGTTCCATATAATCATCACTATCAAAGAACAATATAAATTGGCCCCTTGCAGCCCTAACCCCTTCATTACGAGCAGCACCTATAGAAGCCTCTTTTAATTCTAATATTCTTATTCTTTTTCCATAAGTGAATAATATTTCTTTACTCTTATCAGTAGAACCATTTAATACACAAATAATTTCCATTTCATTAATAAATGATTGTCCTAAAACACTAGTAAGACATTTCTCTAAATATTTTTCACTATTATAAACTGGTATTACTACACTTACTTTTGGCATTTTATCACCCTCAAATATAATTTTATATTAGTTTTAGCTAGTAGTCTTTTTATTTTTCTTTTAAAAGTATTAGCCAATAAATTATCACAAACTTTGTATTGTTTTAATTTACTAATATATTCCTCTTTATCATTATCTCTTAATAAAAGAGATTTTTCAATAGTAGAATTTGAAATGTAGCTCCTAAATGTTAGTTTATAATCATTATCGCATTTTAATTCATTTATAAATTTTAATAACATAAAGTAATGATCAAATACATCATTGGCCTTTTTTAATTCGTTTGCTCCATGCATAATGCTATTTTGATGTTGAACATAATTGTATCCAATATATTCAATAGAACTAATACTAGCGGCTTTCATAATAACCATTGGCATTAATCCAAAGTCTTCATGATATTTTCCTTTAGCAAATTCAAATTTATTCTTTAACCAATACTTTCTTTTTACAGCGTAAGCCCCGGCACTTTCAACTATTTTATAGTTAACAAGTTTTTCAAAAGCTTCTGGGCCAGTTATAGAATAAAAAGGTTCTTCAACTAGTGCTTTTATTTCGCCATTCATTTCAACTCTTTGAATTTGATATCTTACAACATCGTCATTAATAATAGATAGGTTTAAAAGCAAATCTTTCTCTATATAGTCATCAGAGTCTAAAAATATTATATATTCGCCTATCGATTGTTTAATTCCATAGTTTCTTGCTTCACTAAGGCCTTGATTTGAAGTTTTAAAATATTTAACAGGCATTTTCATTGCCTTTATTATAGTTTCGCTTTTATCGGTGCTCCCATCATTTACAACTATTACTTCATAGTCTTTAAAGCTTTGAGTAAAAACACTTTTTAAGCATTTTTCAACATATTTTTCTTGGTTATAAACTGGTATAACAATACTAAACTTTTTCATTTTTTACCCCTTTTAATTTTCTACTAGGCACTATTGAGAATCCTAATAATACACTGGCATAAAAACTAACGGCTGGTGCTGTAAATACGTGTCCGGAAAATAAGGCTATTAAAAAGATTAAAAAATATAATGCTATATATAAGGGCTTTTTATCTCCTAATTTAGTTTTTAAATATTTTTTAGTAATTATAATAATGGGAATAAAATATAATATAAAGCCTATTAAGCCATAAGAAACAAACAAATCTATATAATCTATTTCGGCTATTTTTCTTTCTACAACATAATTATCTATATAATCATAATAACCATTGCCCATAGAAAAGGTCCATATGTTTCCTTTAGGAATTAGTTTCAAATTATTTTGGGTTAAAGATATTCTTTGACTAAAAATAATATTATCAAAGTTATCTATATTATTAAAAACATCTTTAATCGAGTTTATTTCAAAATACTCCATATGGGTTTTAATGTTTTTATAAAATGGAGTTTTGGGTAAGGTATAAATAACACTTCCTAAAATTAAAAGTATTGATAATAGGGCCATTATTATAAATGCTTTATTTTTGCTTTTAATTATATTTATAAAGAAATATAACATAAATATTCCTAAAGTAATGGCAAAAGCAAAAACTGGCACTTTAGTTCCCATGGTTAAAATGGTATATATGTATATTATGGTAACTATTATATAGGGAAGTTTCTTTTTGGCCTTTAACATTGAATATAAAAATATTGGATATAATAAAGATATAATTGCTCCAACTTCATTGGCAGAATTAAATAAACCTTTCTTTCCTATTTTTATTTCATCATAAGAATTAAATCCTCCAAAAAGATTGGGGATAAATATAAAGCCTAAATATATTAAAAAGGTTATATTCAAATATTTAAATTCTAATTTATTAAGTTTATCTTTGATAGTATATAAAAACACTAAAATAAAAATTAAATAAAATACTTTTAAAATGTTTTTAAATTCATATATCATAAGATGGGTATTTTGAAGCGCAAAATAAGCTATAAATATTAGAATGTAAGCTACTACAACTGTCAAATATATTTTGCTTTTTTTATTTAATTTATTATCACTTACAAAAAATACATAATAAGTGGCTAAAGCCATAAATAAAAATCTAGCTACCATTCCAATTGTAAAATTCAAATCAAAATAGTTAATACATATTGATGTAGTAACATCCAATAAGGGCTGAGACAATAAAAATACTATCAAAATGTTAATAATATTATCTTGTAAAAATTTGTTTATTTTTTGCATGATACCACTCACTCCTTTATTATTATAGCAAAAAATACTACAGAGTAGTATTTAAATATTGTCTATAAAGTTTTCAATGGTTTTTAACATCTTTGAGTTATCTTTTTTATATGGTTTAGGTTTAAAGTTTTTACTTTTTTTGATGGCTTTTCCTAATCCACTAACATTATCAATGCCAATAATGTATTTCTCTTCACTAAACTTTTCAATAATTTGAATTTGATGATCATTGGTGTTTTCCCCATACTTTTTTAGTCTTGGAATAGCAATAACTTTTTTATTATGAGTAATACCATCAAGAATAGATCCCACTCCTCCATGGGTAATTATTAAAGAGGCTTTTTCAATATAATCTATATACTCATCAAAAGATTTAGTTATTTTAAAGGTTTTTATTTTATTGCTTTTAAATTCAGTTGGACCTATTTGAGCTATCACTTCTTCTTTGATAACTCCTTTATTAATTTGAGTTTCTACTGCTCTTAAAATTCTTGGAAAAGCTCTGTCTTGAGAACCTAAGGTAATAAATATCATTAGAATATCCTCCCTACGTATTTGGCTTTAGGATATAATTTTAACATTCCTGGCCATTGAACTAAAAACAAATCTGCAAATTTATAAATAACTTTCCCCGTTAAAGTTTTTGTCTTAACATTGGCATAACTTTCAATAAAAATTATTTTTGAACCAAATATTTTACCTAAGCAACACATAGGCCCAGCAGTATGTGAACCAGTAGTAACTATGGCCTTAGGTCTTACCTTAATATATATAAATAAACTAATCCAGCAATTAATAAATAATTTAAAGGGATATGTCAAAAAGTGATATCTACTTCCATACAAAAGAAAGCTTATTTTATTTGGATAAACCTCTTTTAAAGAATTTTTACTAGGAATCTTTTCTGTTACTATGTAATAATCATATTTTTCAAATAATGGTTTTAATTGTAAAAGTTCATTAAAATGGCCACCGGAACTAGATATAAACATTACTTTCTTTTTTTTCATAAAGGCTCCTCTTTCGCTTATTTATATTATACCACGAAGTAGTTTTTTTATAAAAAAGAAAAGAAGTTAGTTTATTTACTAACTTCCAATTTTATTTTAGTAAGTTTATTCTCTGTATTTCTTTGAAAAGAGGCTTGAATTGTATCACCTGGAGTATGTAAATATAATTGATATTTTAATTCTGCCACACTGGTAACTTTTTCGTCATCTATAGCAGTAATAATGTCGCCCATTTTTAACCCTGCTTCATCTGCTGGTGATCCTTCTTCTACTTCAACAATAACTACCCCAACTGAACCAGAAGGAACATATATTCCATATCTTTGAAGAGATAAGGCCTCACTTGTTTCAGCCATTGATACTCCTAAATATGGTCTTACAATTTTGCCATTTGATTCTAGTAGTGCGGCACTTTTTAAAGCATCTTCTATAGGAATGGCAAAGCCAATTCCTTCAATTCCTGATGAAACTAGTTTTAATGATGTAATTCCAATAACTTCTCCATTTGAATTGGCTAAAGGACCTCCACTATTACCAGAGTTTATAGAAGCATCTGTCTGAATAACTTTCATAACATAATCATTAGTGCTTGTATTTCCTAAACTAACTGCTACCATTCTATCTTTTCCAGATAAGATTCCTCTAGTAACCGTTCCCGAGTAAACACTACCAATAGGAGCTCCTATAGTAAATACTGTATCTCCTAATTTGGTGTTTTCACTACTTCCAATTTCAGCTACGGTAATAATATTTTTAGAATCAATAGATAAAACAGCAATATCTGAATATACTTCATTTCCTATAACTTCGACATCATAGGATTTGCCATTAGTAAATGATACTTTTACTGAGTCTCCACTTTCAATAACGTGGTTATTAGTTAAAATATAGGCCTTATCTCCTTCACTTTTATAAACAAAACCACTGCCCGAAGTTATTTCTTGTTTGTTTTTATAAGTGTGAACAACTACTACGGCATCATAAAGCTTTTCAACAGCATCACTAATTCCGCTATCATTAACCGTCACTTCTTTTTCTAATTTATTAATAATTGATGTCTCACTACCAAGCGGTAGATAATACATTATTAAATACATTCCAATAGCTCCTACAAAAAGGGCTATAATGCTTGTCCAAATCCATTTTCTATCTTTTTTCATATCATTTACTCCATTCTTGCTAAATCTTTATAATTTAAAGGAAATCCTATTTTATCCAATACTTTATCTATTTTTATAGTATGTATTTTTCCTTCTAAAATACTTATTTCATAATCTAATTCATTTATTAATAATGTAAATTCTTCAGCTCTTAACATATATTTTAAAATAATAATTAGTGCAAACAAGTCATCTTTACCATAAATATATTCTCCATCCATCATTGGAATAGATAATAAGTCATGATATTTGGTGTCAATTATTTCTCTTTGAGTTTTATGGTCATATAAAATATCTTCATGAGCACATAAATTTCGGTAATTAGCTAATATTGGTAAATAAACAATTAAATTTTCTACCGAAATATTATAAATTTCAGATATTTCTTTTTGATCATCCGCTTTCATAATAGTATATAGTTCACTGACTATTCCAAAGGATAATACTTTAACTACAATCCACATAGGAATATATCCATAGGTGTTTAAATAATGACAGGTCGCTGAATGTTGTGAACCATTCACCCTTATTTGTCTTTTCATTTTTTTAAGCAAATCATTTACTTGGCGAGACTTTTCGCGAGAGTTATTAAAGTTTCCAGGTCTTAAATATTCACGTTCACGATAGCCATATTTTTTTGATAATTGGTAAGAAAATACACTTTTAATATTGTTTTCAACAATTAAAAGGTTTTTAAAAACTATATTTCTTACTTGTCTATCAAAATTAAACATTGCATATAATTCACGAAAGGTTGTACCTGGGATAAAGGTTCTATCAATAGATGACTTTAAAAATAAATGACGATAGCCACTAACAAAAAAATAGTTTTCTCTTAGAAGGGTTTCTTTTGTATAATTATCATCTTCAATAACTAAACCTTTACCTCTTAAGATTGAAACCTGTTCATCTAATGTCTTAAATGTCTTTGCCATATCACACATCCCTAGTATGAACATTATATCACAATCTATATTTACATTGTATTTTTTTTATGTGATTTTATTGTTATTAATATGTGAAAAAAACGTGAAATTTAACTATATACATATGTTATAAGACCGTCTACAATAGTCTTGGCAATTTCTTTTTGATATGAAGAAGTTACTAGCATATTACGTTCGTTTTGGTTCGATAAAAATCCGCACTCTATTAAGAGGCCTTTAATACTGAGTTTTTCATACATATAGTTGCTACTAGGTATAGGTTTAATTTGTCTATTACTTTTTAAGTTCTTATTAAAAGAGTCTTGAATATTTGTTGCTAACTTTTGATTTCCTTTGTTATAAAAAACTTGGCCTCCAAAATATTCTTTTTGATTAAGATAGTTTAAATGAATAGAAAGATAAAAATCGGCTTGACTATTGTTTATTAAATTAATTCGGCTATCAAAATCACTTTTTTTTCGACTAGTAGCATTTGGTTTGCTTAGGTCATAATCTCCAGTTCTTGTTAAGATAACTGAAGCCCCTTGTAATATTAGCTCTTTTTCTAAGTATTTTGATATTTCTAAAACAATATCTTTTTCATAAATATCATTATATAAAGTTCCGGGATCTTTTCCTCCGTGTCGTGGCATCTGTTTGTCCCAACTTTTAAATACTTAATTAATAAGATTAGTCC
>CAZTRF010000022.1:0-15712 GCA_964616495.1 uncultured Muribaculaceae bacterium | reverse complement strand
ACGACTGCTGTATCTATTTGTGGTTCAGTTATCTCTGGTGTTGGTGTACTTGGCGTTGGTGTACTTGGTGTTGGTGTTTCAATTGGTAATTCTGGTGAAGGCCCTGGTTCCGGTAATGGTTCTTTTATAGAAGGCTCCACAATATGCCCATATTTATTATTTTGTTCAAAGTTTTTATCCATTTGAGCTAATGCTTCATCCGATATCAACGGAAATGATTCTTTATAATATTCAGAGGGAATATATAAGTTATTATCGTAGCGGCCAACTCCACCTTGTGGTCCTTTATATAAATTTTCAATATAAGAGGAAGTATTATCATAAACTGCATCGGCATTAGTTATAAGCCATTTTCCATTACCAAGGTGGCCTCTTCCTAAATCACTATATGTGGCGTATTTAATTTGAACACAACCATTATTACCACCAGATTCGGTGTACCAATAACCATTACCATCATTTTCCAAAATCATCATAACATGGCCACCGCTTTCATTTACTAAAAGGTCCCCTCCTCGAGCATTAGTAAAATAGTTTTCTCGAGATGGATCATAACCAACATTTATCTCACTCCTAGAAACATCGGAATTCTTCATGTAATTAACCATTCCAGATGCCGATGCAGCCTTTGCATCAATCCCAACCATTCTCCATATAGTTTTTACCCAATTATTACAGTCAATTCCTCTAATTTGATTGTCTATTGTTCCAAAACCGAAATCAGTGGAACCTACTTCACTAGAATAAAAACTATAATCAGTCTTATATCCTAATTTTAGCCCATAAGAAGCTAAAATACCAGTAAACATATAAGCGGCATCAACGGCTCCTTCTCTAGTATAAAATTCATCGGATAAAGAGCTAATCATCATAGCACTCAAATTTGTCGCTATATCGGGGTTCATTCCTGCATTTATCAAATCAGTTAAAGGGTTGTTAGTAGTTTTTAATCCATAAGCGAATGTACCATTATTGTTTATGGTTTGTTGCTTAGCATATAATTTTGATACTTGCCTTATAAAAGCATTTCTATCTAAACTATAAGTTTTATTATTAAATATTTCATTATACGAATCAGCTATAATTTTAATTAAATTTTCGGCTGAAACATTTTTATTGGAAATATTGTAATATTGAAAAAAGTTTAGAATAGCATCAGCATCAGTACTAATTTCATTTAAAGTTTCAGTTTCAGTACCATCTAAAATATATTTTACAGCATTCATTCCTTGAGAAAGATTTGCTAAAGAATTTTTTACCTCATTCACACTACTACTCAATGTAGCCACAGAACCTTTGGATTCTTCTAATCTAGAACCCAAAGTGGCTCCTATCGTTTTTATTTTTTGAGTGCTGTTACCACAACTGCTAAAGAAGAATTAGTTTCTCCAACACTTTCACTAATTGATTCAGTATTTACATTAATCATTTTTACCCGCTCCTATTTTTATCTATAAAAATAATATATCATATTTCAAAATATAAGTAAAAATTAATATGAAAAAATATTCATTGTCTTTTAGCACCCTTTGCTTCCAAAAAACATTTTACAAATTAATAGTTGTATTATTTTAAAAAAAAGACTATTGTCAAATTTCACTTTGTCAATAGTCAAAAAATATCTAAATGTCCTTAATTACATGTTTCACAACTTTCGGTAACAACCAAAGCCATGTTTTCTCTTAATTTATTTTTTAAAGATATTACCTTATCATCTGTCCAATACTCACTTGGAGTAATATTGCCACTAATTGTTGAAGTTTCATTATCGTGAGCAATTATTTTTCCCTTTTTTACAAATACTAATTCCGGAACATAAATTCTTTTATTTCCTTCGTCATCTTTTTCTAAATTAGAGTCTAATATTTTTACAATGTCTTGATAAACTTTCGTATTACTTGCTCTATCATCTTTAATATTAAAATAATAAATATTTTTTACTTCTAAATCACTTGCAACATCATCAACCATTTTAATATATGATTGGCACCATTGGCATTCAGGAAATCCCAAATAAACAATCCCAGTACCACTATTTAATATTTCAATAATTTCTTCACCAGTTTTATATATAAAAGGATTATTTTCTCTTACTTTTGTATACTCTTTTACAAATTTAGAAGCATCTGTTTCTTCAGGCTTTTTTTCAGTATTATTTCCAATAATAACAAATGCTATTATCATTGCTATTCCAGCAATAATTAAAAATATATCTTTGATAATTCTTTTTTTATTACTCATATTATATCCTACTTTATTTGGTTCATTACTTCGCTAGCAAAGTCTTCATTTCTTTTTTCCAATCCTTCTCCAACTTCATAACGAATTACATTAACAATTTCTCCACCATTGTTAGTTACATAATTATTAACACTCAAGCCTCCATCTTTAATAAAAGCTTGATCTGCTAAGCAAATTTCTTGGTAAAACTTTTTAATTCTACCTTCAACCATTTTTGCAGCTATATCGGCAGGTTTACCTTCTTCCATAGCTTGAGTTTTCAAAATTTCTTTTTCTTTATCTAACTCTTCGGTTGGGACATCTTTGGAAAATATATATTTTGGTCTCATAGCAGCAGCTTGCATTGATACATCTTTAGCTACGTCTTCTGTAGCACCCTTTAATACAGTTAAAACCGCAATTTTTCCACCCATATGAATGTATGGACCAAACACTTCATCATCGCTTTTTGAAATAAGTTCAAATCTTCTAAATGATAATTTTTCACCAATTTTTGCTGTTTTATTGACGATATATTCTTCTATTTTACCTTCGGCTGTTTCTAGTTTGCTTGCTTCTTCTAAAGTTTTAGCATCACTTTTTAACAAAGCTTTGCCAATAACCTCAAACATATTTCTAAATTCTTCATTCTTACTAACAAAGTCAGTTTCTGAATTAATTTCTAAAATAACAGCTTTATTATCATCTATAAAAATATTTGCTAAACCTTCTGAAGCTATTCTAGATGCCTTTTTTGTAGCTTTAGCAATTCCTTTTTCTCTTAAAAAGTTTAATGCTTCTTCAATATTGCCATTAGAGCTTTCTAAAGCTGATTTACAATCCATCATTCCGGCACCAGTTTTGTCTCTTAGTTCTTTTACTAAACTCGCACTAATCATTTATACCATCCCTTCTATGCATTTATAGCATCAATAAGTTCTTGTTTTTTCATTGTGCTATATCCTTTTATACCTTTTTCTTTTGCTTCCTTTTTCAATTCAGTTAATGTTTTAGAAGATAAATCTTCTTTTTCTAAAGGTACTTCTTTAGAATCTAAAACCTTTACTTCAACCGGCTTTTCAATTGGTTTTTCTGCCTCTTTGAAAATTGGTTTTGAATAAGATTTTTTTTCTTCTTTATATGCACGATGTTCAACATCCTTATCTACAATAGGAGCTGTTTCTAATACCTTTTCCATTGTAATATCTTCTTTAGGACTTCTTTTCCCTTTATTTTCATCTTCAGTTACATAATCAATCAATTCTAATCCTTTTGGTTCACAAATAGCATTAGCTAGTACCCCTAAAATCAATTTTACTGAACGAACTGCATCATCATTTCCCGGGATTATATAATCGACATCATCTGGATCTCCATTAGTATCAACGATTCCAAATACCGGAATATTTAATTTTCTAGCCTCTTTTATAGCATTAATTTCTTTTTTAGGATCTACAACGATTAAAGCTTGTGGTAATTTATTCATTTCTCTAATTCCACTTAAAACACGATCTAATTTTGCATATTCTTTCTTTAATCCGATAACTTCTTTTTTAGGAAGTAAATCAAAAATCCCTTCTTTTTCCATTGTTTCAATTTCTTCAAGTCTTTTAATTCTTCTTCTAATTGTTCTGAAATTGGTAAGGGTTCCTCCTAACCATCTTTCCGTAACATAGTGACTTTGACTTCTCAAAGCCTCTTCTTTAGATGCTTCTTGAGCTTGCTTTTTTGTTCCTACAAATAAAAATGTTCCATTATTTGTAGCAATTGTCTTAATCTCTTGATAAGCCTCCTCAATACATGCTAACGTTTTTTGCAAGTCAATGATATAAATATCATCTCTAGATGTAAAAATATACTCTTTCATTTTTGGGTTCCATCTTTTTGTTTGATGCCCAAAATGAACACCAGCTTCTAATAAATAACTCATAGAAACTACAGCCATTATAAATCATCCCTTTCGTTTAAGCCGCCGATCACATCCACTTTATTAAACAGCTCTTCGCCACTCGTCTAATAAATCCGTGTCGTGTGTATTTGGTTACAAAAACCATTTGTATTTTAACAAAAATTAACTATACATACAAGCAATTTTATATATTTTATGATAATTTTAAGCTTTTTAGATAAAAAAACAGGAATAAAATCCTGTCTATTAATTTATTTTTACTATTCCTTCGTACTTTTGCTGATAATTTTTAATAAATTTATCAAGTAAAGATATATCGTATTTAGAATCGTTTAAAATATTGACTACTATATTACTGACGTCATAATCATCTATTATTTTAAAAACTCTACTTTGTAGTTTACTAACTAATAAAGCATCAATACTATCTAATAAGTTAACATAAAGTGTCTCTTCCGTATACATTATTTCCATATTATCACCAGGTTTAATTTAACAAAGAATTTTTAAAATTAAAATGGTTTCGACAAACCATTGCATTTTCTCTTGTTTTTTCTTTTTAAGTAGTATAGAATAATTCCTTAGAAAAAGAGATTTTATTAATAAAAATTTCGAATTTTAGGAGGATAAAATGACCATTATTGAAGCAAAATTAATAAAAGAATTAGAAAAATTCCCTGAAGGGTTTAAAGAAATATTTAATGATCCAAAAAATCCTAATATTTTAGAAACAACAAATTTTATATCACTTGACGATGAAAATATTATTGCTTTGCCTTTTGATTTGGCAAGAGGATATCATTATCGTCTAAAAGGACCATTTTTTAAATTATTATATTCGTTTCCTCAAGGAATAAGAATTGATGAAGTAATTGATAATTATCTTATTATTTATACTGACCTTGTCACTTCTAAAAAATACATGTATAATGCTAAAACAACCTCTAGAACTTTAGTTCCTTTTGATGATATATCTGTTGACTGTAATCTCTTGGAAATAAAAAATGTTTACAAAGACAAGGGTTGCCTTATTGGTTTAATAGATGCTTCTTACACTAAATATGAACCAATTGAAGGAGAAGATCCTAATTCATATCATCGTCTTTTATGTTTAATAGATACTGAAGGAAATATCATTTATCAAATTTATGACTTTGACAGTGGCGTTATTCATCAATTAAATGGAATGACTAGAGAAGAAATTGAAAAATATATTTTAGAAATCAAAGCCCAAGCAGAAATGGATGCTAGAGACAATTTTGAAAGGTTAAGTAACGAAAGAAGAAAAAGGGATTATAATCGTCGTACCTTTATCTTAGCAATGAATGGTAAGCCTTTTATTCCTGTTTCTCCTACCCCAAAGAAAAGAACCAGAACTTCTTGCCGTAAAACTCATGAAGAAAAAGAAGCTAAGCGAAAATCAATAAAAACTAAAAACAAATAATAATAATTACCAATTATTTCAATCAAATAATTGGTTTTTTTGTGTTATAATTGTCTTGGTGATTTTATGATAACTTCATTTTTAATATTTATATGTAAGGCCACTACCTGGTTTATGCATTTAGTTAAAAGAAATGCTTCAGTATTTCCCGGTAAATTAGCTTATGATGCCGACACTAAAATATTAAGCAAGATTAAATATCCTAAACTGGTTATTGGTGTAACTGGTTCAAGTGGTAAAGGAAGTACGATTGAATTAATTGACCATATTTTAAAAAATAAAGGATATAAAGTGGCTTGTAATCGTTTAGGTTCAAATGGAATATATGGTATCACCACTCTAATCTTAAACAATACATCTATTTTTAAGAAAAAACCTCTAGTTGATGTTTTTCTAATTGAATGTGATGAAAGACACATTCAGCTGGCTTTCTTAAAACCAACTTTAACTCATTTAATCGTCACTAACATTACTAGAGATCAACCAGCTAGAAATGGCAGCCCCGAACTTATTTATCAAGCAATTTTCAATAGTGTTAAAAATAAAACCCATCTAGTAATAAATGTTGATGATCCATTAGTAGCTAAAATAATTACGACTTATCCTGATAAAATAACCTCTTATGGAATTAATAAAACCAAAGATAGCTATCTAAAAAATGAACTCAATAGTATCGACAATGTTTATTGTCCTATCTGCCATAAAAAACTAATTTATGATTACTATCATTATGGTCATATTGGATCTTATCATTGTCCGAATAATGACTTTAAAAGAGGAAAGCCAAATTATATAGCCGATAATGTTGACTTGGTTAATAAAGAAATGGTAATAAATGGTAATAAGGTTTTAATTAATAAAGATATTTTATATGCTGCCTATGCTACTTTAGCTGCTTACAGTTTATGTCATGAAATCGGTATATCTGATAAAGATATTCTGTATTCTCTAAATAAAGATAAAATTGAAGCTAAAAGAGCCCATATTTATAATTATCATAATCGTAAAATTAATATGCTAGAAAGCAAAAATGAAAATGCCTTATCATATTATCAGTCATTACAATATATAGTTAATCAAAAGGGCCTTAAAACAATTATATTAGGATTTGATAATGTTTCTAGAAGATATAAATTAAATGATCTTTCATGGTTATATGATGTTAACTTTGAAAAACTAAATAATAAAAATATAGATAAAATTATATGCATTGGGAGATTTAAATACGATGTCGCTACTCGTCTTTCATATGCTGGTATTGATCATAATAAATTAATATTAATAAATGATACAAAAGATATTTTAAAAACTACTCAAAAAAATACAACAGGAGATATCTATACAATGGTTTGTTTTGATATGACTGAAATAATTAAAAACCTTATTAGGGAGGATTAATGTGAAAACAATAAAAATAGCTCATCTTTATTATGATTTAATGAATTTAAATGGTGAGAGTGGAAATCTTATATCATTAAAAAAACATTTTGAAAATCAAAAAGTTAAAGTGGAAATTTACTTTTTAACTATTGATGATAAAATTGACTTTAATAGATTTGATATATATTATATGGGAACCGGTTCTAACGAAAACAAATTATTAGTGTTAGAAGATATTAAAAAATATAAAAAAGATATTAAAAAGGCTATTAATGACAATAAATACTTTTTTATGACGGGTAATAGCCATGAACTTTTTGGAAAATATATTGTTAATTTAGATAAAACTAAAACTGAATGCTTAAATATTTTTGATTATTATGCTGAAACCTTTACCGATAATTTTGATTTTAAAATAGTTGGTGATTGTCGATATAAAGTTAAATTTATAAAGGAAGACATTATTGGATTTCAAAATCGTTTTGAAAAAATTTATAATATAAACTATCCTTTATTCAATATAAAAGAAAACAGTAAAGATTATGAAGGAATTCATTATAAAAATTTTTTTGGAACATTCTTATTGGGGCCTATGTTTGTTAGGAACCCCTATTTAACCGATTACTTTGTTAAAACAATCCTAAAAGATAATAACTTACCTTTTAAATTAAATACCAAAACCTATGAATATGATGCATATCGAGAATATATAAAGAACTTTGTTAGCAATTAACAAAGTTCTTTTTATTTAAAATTTTGATTATATTTATTTCTAAATAAAACTATTCTCATAAAAATAAAAAGCGATTACTTTTCGTAATCGCAATTAATACATTTTATTTTATCTTTTTTCTCTACTAACATAGAATTGCATTGAGGACATTTTTCTTCAAGGGGTTTATCCCAAGATGCAAAGTCACATTTAGGATAATTAGAGCATCCATAAAATATTTTGCCTCTTTTAGTTTTCTTTTCAATTATTTTTCCATCGCATTTTGGACAATCAATAATTTCTTTTACTTCTTTCGGCTGTTTTTTAATATATTTGCAAGTCGGAAAATTTGAACAAGCTTCAAATTTTCCATATTTACCATTTCTAATAACCATTGCACTTCCACAATTAGGACATACTTCTCCGGTTTCCTCAGGAGCTTTTTTCTCCATATTAGAAAATGCTGTTTCCACTAATGGCTCAAATTCATTATAAAAGTTAGCCAATACTTTGATGTTGTCTATTTTATTTTCTGATATCTCATCTAATTCAGTTTCCATTTGAGCTGTATATTTAACATTAATTAAATTACTAAAAAACTCTTGTAATTTATTAGTAGTCTCAATGCCAATTTCAGTAGGATGAAATTTTTTGTCAATACCTGTTACATAATCTCTTTCTCTTAAAATTTCAGTAGTTTTAGCATAAGTACTTGGCCTGCCTATACCTAAAGACTCCATTTCTTTAATTAAACTGGCTTCGGTATACCTTGATTTTGGTTTAGTAAAATGTTGAGTTTTAGTTATGTCTTCACTAACTAAAACACTACTATGATAGTGACTAATATTTGGTAATATTACATCCTCATTTTTTTCATAATCTTTATATACTTCTAAGTATCCTGGGAATTTTAAAACACTTCCAGTAGCCCTAAACAAATAGCCATTATTTTCTAAATCAATAGTTGTTTGATCATATATGCTATCAGCCATTAATGAGGCCAATCCACGATAATAAATCATTTTATACAACTTGTATTCATCATTAGATAAATATTTTTTTATATTTTCAGGATCTCTTTTAATGCTAGTTGGTCTTATTGCTTCATGAGCATCTTGAATATTTTCATTCTTTTTACCCTTTTTTACGTAACCAATATAACTTTTTCCGTATTTGCCTTCTATATAATTAAACGTTTCTCCTATAAAAACATTGCTATATCTTACTGAATCGGTACGCATATAGGTAATTAAACCTACCGTTTCATTCTCTAGGTCAATTCCTTCATATAACTTTTGAGCTATACGCATGGTTTTGCTAGGAGTGAATCCTAATTTAGTTGAAGCTAATTGTTGTAAGGTTGAAGTTTTAAATGGTAATGGAGCCGTCTTTTTTTTAGGCTTAGTTGAAGTACCTTCAATTTGAAATGATTTTGACAAAGAATCCAATATTTCTGAAGCTTCGTGTTCTGTTTTTATTTCAATATCTTTGTTATGAAACTTTTCTAAATTCGCAGTAAAGTCACTAAATATTCCTTCAATTGTCCAATATTCTTCAGCAATGAAATCATTAATTTCTTTTTCGCGATCAACGATTAATTTTAAAGCAACACTTTGAACTCTCCCGGCACTCTTTCCACCCGTTTTTGATTGCATTAATTTGCTTAGTCTAAATCCAATAATTCGATCTAAAATTCTTCTGGTTTCTTGACTCTTTACTAAATCAATATCTATTTTACGAGTATTTTTAAAGGCCTCTATAATAACATCTTTAGTAATTTCATTAAAAACAACTCGATCATATTGTGATTCATTTAATTCTAAAGTATCCATTAAGTGCCAACTAATGGCCTCTCCTTCACGATCTGGATCGGTTGCTAAGTAAACAATATCTGAATTTTTGGTTTCTTTTTTTAAATCACCAATTAACTTTTTCTTTCCTTTAATTGGAATGTAATTGGGAGTAAAATTATTTTCAACATCTACTCCCAGCCCAAATTTGCCGGTAGTTGCTAAATCCCTAACATGCCCCATACTAGAGACTACTTTATAACCAGATCCCAAATATTTACTAATAGTTTTAGTTTTACTTGGGGATTCTACAATAACTAATTTTTTCATATTTATTCCTTTCTTAAGATTCAGTGGTTGCTTTTTCTATATTATCTTGTTTTTGATATTTTGCAAGGTTTTTTTCTAAATAGCTAAAATAATTTTTTTTGATAGCTAAGTTAGACATTTTAATTTTATTATTAATCATGGTATTTAATGAAATAATTTTTTCTGAACTAATATCCCCTATTCCATTAGAGAAAAACTTACTTTTAGTAGCACTATAAAAACCATATTCATTTTTCCATGAACCATCAGTAAATATAGCTAGACTCTCATAGTTTGAGTCAAATAAATCATTTCCCATATAAAGTCTTGGATCATATTCCAAATCAAATAAATTAGCTAATGTTGGTAAAATATTCATAATAGTGCTATACGCTTCATATTTCTCTGGTATTATTGTACTATTATATATGATAAATGGTATGCGATCTCTTTCATAGTTTTCAGTAATATCATATTCATAAAATTCTTGAAGCTGCTTATTAGATAAGCCATAAGGATAATGATCTCCAAATAAAGCGATAACTGTATTGTCTAATTCACCATTTTCTTCTAATATTTTTAACAAATCTCCAATTGCTAAATCTAATTCATACATTTTAGATAAATATCTTTTAGAAGCTGTTGATAGTTTCAAATCTTTAAATTTATCTAAATACTTATCACCAAACTCACTAGCAACTGTATAAGGACGATGAGTAGTAACAGTTGTATAAAAGGTCATAAACTTATCTTTATCAATATAATAAGAGTAACTATTTTCAAATAATAGACGATCACTTGGCCATTCCTCATATAAATCATTTAATTTTACATTAAGGCCATTCCCTGTTAAAAATTTTTGACTTCCCATGTTTTTATGGATAATTTTACGTGAATAATAAGCATCTGAATAATCATGATATGAAGAAGTGTAATAATTGGCCTCATTAAAAATGCCAAAAACACTCTCATAATAGGTATTACTTTTATAATAATTAGCAGTACAGCTATTATTAATAGTAAATAGACTAGTCATAACTGTCATCTCATTATTACCTGTAGAGCAACTATTACGAGGAGTAAAATTATTAACCCAAGACCATCCTTCATTATATAACTTATTTAAATTAGGAAAATACTCTGGGTAATGATAAGGAATATCATTAACCGATTCTAATAAAATTACTATTAAATTTTTATCTTTAAATATTCCAGTCTTGTCATTTTTAGAAGTTATAGTTCTGTTAATAAAATAATTATTTAACTCTTGATAGGTTTCGTTAGTTTCATTATTTATTATTTCTTGCCAAGATGCACTATCAACAATTCTTGAACTATCACTAGGTTCTTCCTCATTATTATCGGAAGCATCGGTGATATTCACTGTCTTATCATATTTAAAAGCTAGAGTCTTAAAGTCAATAATAGCATATGGTGTTATTCCAAATTCATTGACAATGGTATTAGGGACTTCAGACGTTAGAAATAATTCTTTATTACTTACAACTTGATATTTATTTTGCATAGCGGGAATAATAAGGGTTAAATAAAAGCAATTAATAAATATTATTAAACTAAAAATAAATAATAAATAATTGCACTTATTCTTATTGACTATCTTTTTATCTACCTTTTTATTTAAAAATAAGTAATATAAAATAAGTAATATGAAAGGAATAAAAATTAAAAAGTAAGCCCAAGAAAATGTGGACAAATAGTCTTTAATGTAACTGGTTACTTTTCCTAACTGGCTACTAGAATTAATAGATATAAAAGTACCCATAAAATTAGAAAAGCCCAGTTGAGTAATAGCATATATTTCAACTATAAAAACAAATATAATATTTAATATTCGGACTATTTTTTCAGGAAACAAATTAAATAACATGGTAATTATTAAAGATATTATATTTACACCAATAAATATTCTTAATAATGGCCATTTTAATATTTCTAGATTTAAAAGTACTCGAAATAATATTTCAATTAAAAAAAGTGAAATGACTATAATTACATAGTTTTTAAAAAGTTTATTTTTAAATAAATTAATTTTTTTCATTATCTTCTCCATTTGTAATTAAATCACAAATAGGTCTAAAAGTAAATCGATAGTTATCTAGTGGCCCATACTTCTTGACATTTTCGATATGCTCTTTAGTAGGGTACCCTTTATGACTCTTAAAATTATACATTGGATATTTTTTATCTAATTCATACATCATAGAATCTCTAGTTACTTTTGCAATAACCGAAGCAGCCGCTATACTAAGACTTAAAGAGTCTCCTTTAATAATACTAGTACTGGGAATATCTATATCCAATTTCATAGCATCTATTAAAACATGCTCCGGTTTAATTTTTAAGTTAGAAAGAGCTTTTTTCATAGCCACTTTAGTAGCTTCGTAAATATTTATTTTGTCTATAATACGGGCATCTACAATGCCTACTCCATAACTAATAGCATCATTTTTAATTATTTGGTAGTAGTAATTTCTTTTCTTTTCAGAAAGTTTTTTAGAATCGGTTAAACCATCTAAAGAATAATTTTGAGGAAGAATAACAGCAGCAGCTACAACTGGCCCTACCAAAGGACCCCGGCCCACTTCATCTATTCCAGCAATTAAGTTAATTCCTTTTGTATATAAATTATTTTCATAAGCTAATAAATCATCCATTAGAGTCATCTCTATCAAAAGTAATACCCTTTATATTGCTTTTTAAATCATTAATAACATATATACTAATTTTATCATAATCTACTTCATTACCCTTTTTAATAATGTTTAATTCTCTCCCAATTAATTCATATGTATCTTCTATAGACACACCAAGTTCATCAATTTTAAATCTTGTTTTTAAAATATTTGGATAATATTTATTTAAAACCTCTAATATATGAATCGCCACTTGATCTTGAGGCAAAATTTCATCTTTTATAGCGCTAAAACTAGCTAAATTTAAAGCTACTATGTTATTATCTATTTTAGGCCATAAAATGCCTGGAGTATCTAATAATAAAATATTATGAGGAGTTTTTAACCAATTAATTTGCTTAGTAACTCCCGGAGTATTCCCAACATTAGCCACCTTTTTATTGGCAAACTGATTTATTAGAGTACTTTTTCCAACATTAGGGACACCCACAACTAGGGCCCTTACCTCTTTTTTAGTTAATCCTTTAGTTTCAACTTTATTTTTTAATTCTAACATTAAATCATTAGTTAGTTTAACCAATTTTAAATAGTCTTTATTATTAGTTAAATCAAGCATTAAAACATGATATCCTTCATGTTCATAATAAGATTTCCAATAATTAGTTACATTTATATCACACAAATCGGTTTTAGTCATTACTAAAATTCGAGGCTTATTTTTAATAATACTATCAATATCCTTTAACTTTGAAGAATAAGGAATTCTAGCATCTACCAATTCATAAACTATATCAATTAAATTATAGTTATCACCAATTAATCTTTTAGTTTTAGCCATGTGCCCCGGATACCAATTGATTTGTATTTTTGCCGACAAATTATCTTTTTCATTTTTATTCATGTAAATCACACCTTTCAATCAAGATTTAATAATAAGGATTAAAACTCATACATGTATAATTATATCATATTATTTGGCATATTTTAATGCTTTAATAGCATTTTCATATTGACTAGCATACTTTAAAACAATTTCTATTGAACCATCCTCATTTACATATATAGTATTAATAAAGCTACTTAATATATTTCTATTAAGTTCTTTAATTTTTCCTTCTTCTTTTATTCTTTTTATCCATTTTAAATCTAAATTATCTTTTTCATTTATATTTAATTTGTCTTTTTCTAGTCTTAATCTATTAAGTTCATATAAATACTCTTTATTATATTTATCAAAGTCTTCTTTTAAAATATAATCATTTTTAAAATCTTCAATTATTTCATCTAACAATTTATTATATTTGTTTATTTCTTTTTCTATTTCAGCAATTTTTATTTTTTTAATATTTTCCATATATTCATTATTAGATTCACTATATATTGAATTAATTCTATCAGAAATATCCGATACCATATCTATAAAATTATTAATTGATTTTAAGACAACTTCGTTTAATATTGATTCTTTCGTAAAATGTTTGGAACAAGTCTTATTCCTTTTGTATGAAGAACAATAATACTCAGCTTCTTTTCTATTCTTATGACTATCTCTTGTTAATGAGTTTTCGCAGTCACGACATTTTAAAAAACCTGAATAAATAGGAAGTTCGCCTTTCTTATTTGATTTTGAATTACCACTATATAGCAAATGTTGTACTTGATTAAAATATTCTTCCTTAATTATTGGTTTATGATGGTTTTCATCAACTATCCATTCTTCTTCTGGAACATTAACCTTTCCATGATTCTTGTGACTTATTCTATTTATTTTATTTTGTAATGAATAACCTATATATGTCTTATTTTTCAAAATTGAATCTATCATTCTTACAGTCCATTTATCTGCAACTGTAGCAGTTTTTACCCCTCTTTTAACATTTAAAAACATGCTTGGAGTAATTATATGGTTTTCATTTAATAAATCTACAATCTGATTTCTACTATTTCCTCGCAAAGCATATAAAAATACCTTTTCTACAATTTCAGCAGCTTCTTTATCTATTTCCAATTTATGTATATCTTTTTTATTTTTTACATACCCAAAAGGAGCTATATTTGTGATAAAGTTTCCAGATTTTTTTGATGCTTTTAATGAAGTTCTTATTTTATTAGAGGAATCTTTTGAATAGCTTTCATTCATAAGATTTTTAAAAGGTATTTCTAATGTTTTTATAGAATCTGGTTTCAAATAAGAATCGACATTTTCGTTTATTGATATAAACCTCAAATTATATCTTGGTATAATATTTTCAATAAAATTGCCAACTTCTAAATAATTTCTACCCAATCTTGATAAATCTTTAACCACTATACAGTTTATTTTTTTGCTTATAATATCTTCATATAGACTTTGAAATCCTGGTCTATCAAAATCTGTACCAGTAAATCCATCATCTTTATATATATTAATTAATTCTAATGATTTATCTTTAGATATATAATTTTTAATTAATTCTCTTTGATTGGTTATACTATTAGACTCATCACTAATTTTAGATTTATCTTCTGATGACAATCTCAAATATATTCCAACTCTCCATTTAGACATTTTTCTTTCTCTCCTTCTGTTTTTAGATAATTTAATAATTCTAAATATTCATCATTGTATTTAAATTTAATTTCAACCGATCCATCCTTATTAACATAAATAACATCTATTAATTCTTTTAATACATCTTTAGAAATATGTTTAATTTTTCTATTTCGTTTATAATGATCTATCCAATAATCGTTTTTTCTTACTCTTTTTATATTTTCTCTATATGTTGATGTATCAATTGCCTTTTTTTCATTAATTAAATTTATTTCTTTTTCTATTTCAGCAGCTTTTTTTATAAAATCATTTTTTTCAATTTTACCGAACTTCCAACTTTCATAATATTCTTTTTTCTGTTCTTTTAATCTATTTATTTTTATTTCAGCAAGTTTTATATTATTTTGATATTCACTCTCAATAGAGTCTTTGTTATTTTTCCAAAACATCTTTTTTAAACTTCTTTCAAGTTCAATAACAAGTTTTATGTGAAGTTGGATTGACTCTAAAACTATTTTATCTAAATCCGATGATTTAATTTTATGAGGTGTACATTTTTTATTAACTCTTAAATAAGTAGCACAAAAATAGTTTGATAGATTTCTCTTACCTCTATTGTCTTCTTGTTTAATCATTGCTCTACCACATGAAGAACATTTTAATATTCCATTATATATTGAAAAATTATTTCCCTTTTTATGTGGCCTTAAATTTATATTTTTAATAGTTTGTACTTTTTTAAAAATTTCTTTTGAAATTAT
>CAZTRF010000021.1:0-16061 GCA_964616495.1 uncultured Muribaculaceae bacterium | reverse complement strand
AATTTATTCTTCTTCCTCTTCAGCATATTCATCTTCTGATTCTTCGTCTGTACTATTATTCTTTTTATATTTTTTGTACATTGTTGTTCCGGCTACAGCTGCACCAGCTGCTGCAGCTATTCCTAAACCAATAGCTAGTCCATTTGGTCCTTTTGTTTCAGTTTCTTTATTACTTACTATTACCGGAGTTTCTATTACTTCATCTGGTGTATCTACTACCGGTTCAACATAATTATTATTTATATTTGGGGTTTCTACTATTGGAACAATAATTGGTTCTTCTACTGGAGTTTCTACTATTGGTGTACTTGGAACCTCTGGTTCTTTTATAGGCTCTTTATCTATATATTTAATAATCGTTTTCTCAACTGTTTGAGTTGGAGTTGATGTTACTGGTGTTGGTGTGCTTGGTGTTGGTGTACTTGGCGATGACGTGCTTGGCGTTGGTGTGCTTGGCGTTGGTGTGCTTGGCGTTGGTGTGCTTGGCGTTGGCGTGCTTGGCGTTGATGTGCTTGGCGTTGGTGTGCTTGGCGTTGGCGTGCTTGGCGTTGATGTGCTTGGCGTTGATGTGCTTGGCGTTGGCGTGCTTGGCGTTGATGTGCTTGGCGTTGGCGTGCTTGGCGTTGATGTACTTGGTGTTGGCGTACTTAGTGTTGGTGTACTTGGTGTTGGTGTTTCAATTGGTAATTCTGGTGAATAATCCGGCTCAGTTGATGGAACCGTTTCTGAAGTAGGTGGAACACTATTCGATGGTAAGCCGGTCCCTTTCCAACTAGCTTGTAATAAAAAAGGATCTTCTGTTTCAATCAAAGTTATTCCCTTTTTTTTCATTAATGCTTCGATTGTATCAGCATCAGTTACTTCCGCTCCTATTTTCAAAGTTTCATAATCTATATATTTTAATTTTACATTAGCTTCTGAATCAAAATAATATTCTAAGGTTTCTTTAAATGAATCTCCATTTTTGGCATGAAAATAATAATTATTTGTATTAATTCCTTTTTCTATTTTACCTTCAGTATAATATCCGGCATCATCATCAGTTCTACTACCACCAGAATACCTGGCATTTAAAGGATGTTCTCCGCCTTCATTAAATTGACTCCAAAAATCAGTTATATTATTAGAAGAATCATCTTTCACTGAAATTATTATTCCTTCAGTAGAAGAAGTAACGGTCCTAGCTATTAAAGCTCTTAACACCTGTCTGTTTTTATTTAATTCAGGTGCACTAGTTCCATTAGTAGGATTATTAGCACTATCATAAGAATAAACGCCTTCATAATAATCGCTAAAGCATTGATGACTAGCCCCTGCTTTAATAGTTTTAGTTCCACCATATGTTTGGTATAGGCCATAACTTCTAGATATAATAGCGTTTACAGAACCAATTTCCAATAATTGGTCCAAAGATAAATCGCCATCAGTATATTTTTGAATCAAAGATTTTAAGCTTTCAGAAAGCATTACTCCTTCAACATATTGATCGATTGGAATAGTTTTAGAACCACCAGCTCCTTCATTTAATAATACGGTAACATTCAATTTTTGATTGGCATAAACATCTGATGTCAAATAATTTCCTCCTAATATTGCAATCATTTCTTCCGCCGTAATATTTGCATTATTAAATTTGTTATATTCTAATAAATCCAATATTTTTAATGTTTCCATATTAACTTGACCATCAACTGTTGACTCAGCACCTGCTAAAATATCTGTTACTGATCCTATGCCAGTTGTCAAGTTCTCCAAAGACGCAGATATATCATTTATAGAATTAGAAAGCCCGCTTACCGCACTTTTGGAATTAGATAAACGAGAATCTAGACCTGCACCAGCAGAACTAACTGATGATGCATTGCTTTGAGAGAGAGAATGGGCCAACTTAGCTTCGCTCATGCTTTCTAATAATGAATCGGTATTTACTAAAAGTTCTCCCATGTAAAAATCTCCTTTAACTTAATATAAATATACCACATATATTAAAAAAGATAAATTTTTGTTGACAACTTCAATTTTTGTTTACCTTTTTTTAATATTTAATCGACAATTATGACCATTTAAATCATAACTTTCGCTACTAATTTCTTTTTTTGTTATTTCTAGTGCTAACGTTTCGCGTTTAATATAATCATTAAAGTCCTTTATAACTTCATCAACTTTTTCATCAGAATAGTATTCAATTGTAATTCGATCGACAACATTTAAATCAATATTCTTCCTAATTTGCTGTACTTTGCTTACTAGCTCACGGGCTATTCCTTCATTAACTAAATCATTGGTTAAGGTTGTATTTAAAATAATAAAATTATTATTTTCCATTCCAACATTGAATCCCTCTTTTGAAGTTATTCTAATTTCCACCATTTCCTTATTGATTTCATAGTCTTTATCTAAATGAACAATAATTGTTTCATCTTTGCTTAATTTATTAATATCTATATCAGAAAGTTTTTCTAATTTATCTTGAAGATCTTTAATTAATGGGCCAAAGGTTTTACCCACTAATTTAAAGTTAGGTTTAACCGATAAATTCATATATTCGTTAAGGTCGTTTACAAAAGTGACCTTTTTAATATTTAGTTCTTCTTTTATAAGACCAACTAAATTACCAATTAATTTCTCGTTTTTACCATCTAATAAACATTCCGATAATGGTTGTCTAACTTTTATTTTATTTTCTTCTCTAACCATTCTGCCAATACTTATAAGATTTCTTACTAAATCCATTTTTTCTTCTAAGTAATTATCAATTAACGATTCATTATATTTTGGATAATCAGCCATATGAACGGATTTTTCCCTAGTTAGTTTACGATACATTTCTTCAGTAATGAAAGGAATTATAGGAGCAGACATCTTACACAATCCTACTAAAACATCATAAGTGGTTTTATAAACGGCTTTTTTAGAATTATTTAGTTCACTTCCCCAAAAGCGGTCTCTATTACGTCTAATATACCAATTAGATAGGTCTTCTGAAACAAAGTTGGTTAAGGCTCTAACTACTTTATTTAAATCATATTCATCATAGCTTTGGGTTACGTACTTTAATAAACTATTATATTTTGATAATAACCACTTATCGGTATCTTCTAATTCTTCATATTTAACATTACATTTAGAAATATCAATATCATCAGTATTAGCATATAAAGCAAAAAAATTATAAGTGTTTTTAAAGGGATTAAAAAATTTAGAATAAACTTCTTTAAGACCATTTATATCAAATCTTAAAGGTGTCCATACAGGGCTTACATAAGGAAGATAAAATCTTACCGTATCGGCTCCATACTCTTCCATAGTTGTAAATGGTTCTACAATATTTCCTTTGCTTTTACTCATCTTTTTACCTTCAGAGTCTTGAATTAAATCATTAACTAATACATTTTTGTATGGGCTTTTCCCCGTCACAAAAGTGGAAATAACTAAAAGGGAATAAAACCATCCTCTAGTTTGATCAATTCCTTCACAAATGAAATCGGCCGGAAATTGACTTTCCCATAGTTCTTTATTTTCAAAGGGATAGTGATATTGGCTAAATGGCATTGATCCACTATCAAACCAACAATCAATGACTTCTTTACATCTTGACATTTCTTTTCCGCAATCTGGACACTTCAAGTGGACATCATCGACATAGGGACGATGTAATTCAATAGATTCATCAAGCGGTTTAGTGGCTTTTTCTATTAATTCTTTTCTAGACCCAATCATTTCCTCATGACCACAAGAACATTTCCATAGTGGAAGTGGTGTCCCCCAATATCTATTTCTGGAAATAGCCCAATCATTTAAGTCTTCTAGCCAATTCCCGAAGCGTTTATCTCCAACATATTCTGGATACCAAGTAACCGTTTTATTGGCTGCAATTATCTTATCTTTGATTTTGGTTACTTCCAAATAATAAGATGGTTTAGAATAATAAATTAATGGAGTATCGCATCTCCAACAATGTGGATAATTATGAACCATCTTTTGCTTTTTAAATAATTTATCATTTTCTTTTAAATATTTTATTACGTCTAAATCGGCATCAAAAACCAAAGTTCCTTTCCAAGGCCCATCTATATATTTGCCATCATCTCCTACCGGATTTAGATATGGTAATTTATATTTTTTCCCTACATTAGCGTCATCTGCTCCAAAAGCTGGAGCCATATGAACTATTCCAGTACCATCTTCCATGGTTACAAACTCAGCACAGCAAACAAAGAAACCCTTTTTATCAACCTTCAAGAATGGCAAAAGTTGCTCATATTCTACATATTCTAAATCTTTACCTTTATAGGTTTCTAATACTTTGTAATCATCACCTAATATTTTAGAAGCTAACTTAGTAGCAACAATAAATTTGTAGTCGCCGCTTTCACACTTAATATATTCTTCAGAAGGATTGACACATAATCCAACATTAGCTATTAAAGTCCAAGGAGTTGTTGTCCATACTAAAAAATAAACATCTTCATCTTTCTTTTTGAAAGGAACTATAACTGTATCAACAGTTATTTCCTTATAACCTTGTGCTACTTCATGACTGGCTAAACCCGTACCACAGCGAGGACAATAAGGAAGTATTTTAACTCCCTCATAAAATAATCCTTCATCAAAGAACTTTTTTAAGATCCACCATTCAGTTTCAATATAATTATTATCATAAGTTACATAAGGATTATCTAAGTCAATAAATTGACCCATTTTAGTAGTTAGATTAGAGAAAGATTTTTCATTACTAAAAACGCTTTCTTTGCATTTTTCATTAAATTCTTTAATACCATATTTTTCAATATCACCTTTACCAGTAAATCCTAGTTTCTTTTCAACTTCCACTTCAACCGGTAATCCATGAGTATCCCATCCTACTTTTCGAATAACTTTGTTCCCTTTCATGGTTTGATATTTACAAAAGCTATCTTTTAGGAATTTGGCCAACATATGATGAAGGCCTGGGTGACCATTAGCCGTTGCCGGGCCATCATAAAAAACAAAGTTAGGTGAATATTTCCTATTATTAATAGTTTGTTCTAATATACTATTAACACTCCCCCACGAATCAATAACACTTTGTTCTACTTCACTTGTTTTCCTATTATCTAGTTCTTCAAATCTTTTCATTCATTCTCCTCCTTAAAACTTAAATCTTTTATTTCTTCTAAATCATATCCATAATACTCATAAATCCTTTGAACATCTAAAGTTGTTAGTTTTTCTCTAGATAGTCCTAATAAATCAATAGCTTCTAGAACCTCTTCTTCATTTTTACCTTCTATTTCAACATATGTAGATATCATTGGCCATGTATCAATATCTATCTCTATTTCATTTAGCACATACCTAGTTCTTTTATTTTCTTGAAACCCCTTATTTTTAAATCCTAATTCTTCTAATAGTTTATTAGTATCTTCAAATGAAGATACCTCAACTTCTAATTCTTTAGTTCCCGAAATAGTTTTTTGAGATACATCTTTAATAGTTAAAGTTGATTTTATTCCATTGGTTCTTAATCTAATCCACTTAGATTTCTCTTTGGGAATGAAATCATAAACATATCTTTTTTGATCAAAATTGGCTATAAACTCTGCATCAAGGCTTTCTAGCCTTTTTAATTAATTTTTCTTTGTCAATTTCTAAAAAACGACATTCATATTCTGTGTTCATAAATTCCTCCAATAAAAAAGATGCCACCAAAGGACGATTATATCGTGGTACAACCTTATTTTTTTCTCTTACTTTTAACGCAAGTTTGCGGCTTTTCTTACTACTTTCAGAAAAGCAATCCGAAGTGATTTTCATTTATCGTTTATCCTTCTTTTCACCTAACGAAGTTCTCTTAATAAACAAAATAAATTACTTTTCTTCATCAACTTTTTCTATTAAATTATATTAACAAATATGACTTTTGTCAAATATATTACCTATCTTTTTTAAAGTTTAAACACTTAGTAACTAAAAACTTTTCTAAATGATGCTTTTCGCTTAAACCATCAACAATAATTTTTTGATATCCTTCCATTATAAAATCATATTTCGCAATCGACACTTTTCGAGCAACTTTGCGGCACTTACTAGGTAAAGCATTTTCGCAATTAATGCATAAATGGTTGCTTGGTAAGCTAGCTTTTTTCCATATTACTGATTTTAAAACACCTATTAAAAATTCTTGAGAAGGAACATTCATGTTTAAAGGAACATTTATACCCATCTTAGAAATAATAGCCATATTCTCTTCTATACTGTTTTGGGCCACTAACTCACTTAAATCCATTATTTGATAATAATCTAAATCTTTTATTTTTTCAATAATCAACTTACGAAAAGTTCTTCTTTTTAAAATTTCAAAAAAAGAAGGTCTGCTTTTAGTAATAAGTCCGTTAAAATATTTATAATCATCAACTATTTTAACCGTTTTATCTTCGCTACTTAAAATAATATATATCCTTTTTAATAAATTTTCTATTTCTGCCAAACCCACATCACTATACTCTCTTAAAACAAGTTGTAATAGTTCTTTAAAAAGTGCTGGATCTTTTTCAAATATTTTCTTTAGCCACTTTTCTAAAATAGATTCACAATTAGAAGTATCATAAGCTCCAAATGTTTTTTTACAAGGTAAACCATAATAATTGTTACTTCCAAAATTAGGACTATTTCTTTTAACAGTTTGACCATCTCTTTTAATTAAAACATAACTTTTCATTAAAAAGTCTCCCTTTGTAGGAGGCTATATTAACATATTTTTGTTAAGACATCAAGTTAATATCTAAAGTCCCAGTAAGACTAAAACTTTTAGCATCGATTATTTTTACATCAACTATTTTACCTATTAATTCTGAAGGTCCATCAAAGTTAACTAATTTCATTGTATCAGTGTATCCAGTCAATTTTGTTTTGTCTTTTTCACTTAAGCCAGTAACCAATACCGAAACAATTTTATTTAATAACTTTTTATTGCTTTTTAAGGCATATTTGCCTATTAATTTATTTAACTCTTTCAAACGAAGTTCTTTTTCTTCCATAGTAATAATATCATCAATAATGGCTGCCGGAGTTCCTTCTCTTTTAGAATAAATAAAAGTAAAGGCATGATCAAATTCACACTCTTTTACCACTTTTAATGTTTCATTAAAGTCATCTTTCGTTTCGTTAGGAAATCCTACTATTATGTCGGTAGAAATGGTTACATTAGGTATTTGTTTTTTTATTTTTTGATATAATTCAATATATTCTTTAGCGGAATATCTTCTTCTCATTAATTTTAAAATATTATCACTACCCGATTGAAGTGGTAGATGAATATAAGGCATGATATTATATCTTTCTTGAATAATTTTAATCATATTATCAGTAAAATCCCACGGATGACTTGTTACAAACCTAATTCTTGAAATCTTAGTATCACTAACTAATTTTAATAATTCACTAAAATCAATTTCATCTTCCAAGTCCTTACCATAGGCATTAACGTTCTGTCCTAAAAGAGTAACTTCTTGATAACCGTTTTTAACTAGCTCTACAATCTCTTTAATAATATCTTCATGATGCCTACTTCTTTGACATCCTCTGGTATATGGAACTATACAATAGGTGCAAAATTTATCACAACCCAACATGATATTAACCCAAGCCGTATATTTTGAATCTCTATTATAAGAAATGTTTTCGTAAACATTCCCGACATAACTTAAAACATTAATATCTGGTTCGTGCTTAATTAACATATCTTTAAATTCATGAATATTATGAGTTCCGAATACCAAGTCTACAAACTTGTAATTATCTAAAATGTTTTGGCAAACACTTTCTTCTTGAGCCATACAACCACCCAAGGCAATCATTAAATCTTTATTCTTTTTAGTTTTAATATATTTTAGTCTTCCTAAAAGGCCAAAAACTTTGTCATGAACATTTTCCCTAATTGCACAAGTATTTAATATTACTAAATCGGCATTCTCATAATCATCTATCTCTTTAAATCCTAAAGATAAACAAATATCTCTTACTTGTTCACTATCATGAACATTCATCTGACATCCATAAGTTCTTAAATAAAAAGTTTTATTTTTATAAACCAGATTATTTGAACATTCTGGTAAATATATATATTCAGTTTTATCAATCCTCTTACGAGCATCATTAATATTAGGTAATTTCATATTAATCCCTTCCCCGTCTAAGATTATACAATAAAAAACTAATAAAAACTATCTTTTATTAGTTATTGAAAATGGTTAACGTAAAAATTCAATTATGATTTTACCCGTTCCAAAATTATTTCCGTTAGTTTTGGTTATATTTATAAAAGAACTAGATATTAAGTTTGTACCTCCGTTACCTGATAAGGAAGTTTTTGTACAAGTTTTACAGTTACAAGAATATGTATCACTATAATCAACACACCAACAGCTTGTTTCACTCCCCCACTTATGGCAAGAATCATCTTCTTTTCTTCGAAAGGTACATACTCTTGTAGTCTGACATTTTTTAATACAGTCTCCACCACACGTCTCACATTTGCAAATATAACTATAATCATTACTTGCCCCGCCACCAGAGCCATTTGTTCCGGATGACCCTGCTCCAGAACCTTGATTTGCTCCTCCAGTGCTATTTCCTTCACCTCCTGGTGTTCCACTTACCCCACCACCACCACCGGCTCCTATCATTATAATTTCTCCATTTAATGTTACTCTAGTTGAGTCTCCCCCATTACTTTGCCCTTTTCCACCGCCATATTTTGCTTCTTGTCCTCCTATTATTAAGTTTAAAATTGTTCCTTTTGTTAAGAGTATTTCTCCTTCTACAGTTCCGCCCTTACCACCGCTTATTCCTTGAGATCCACTTGCTGTTATTTTATATGTACCAGTTGCTTCAACTATATGGGTATACTCTCCAGATATATCATAATATTTATCTTCCACCTTTATTACTTTTATCTTCCTCATATATCTATTTTCTCCTATATGATATATTAATTCATATTCCCCTACCTTATCTATAACTATGTTATTATTTATTACTTGATAACTTTTACTTTTTTCTTCTATTTTTTCAATTATTTCATTTCCTATTTTTTCATTATTTTCATTATATACACTTACTCCATTTAAACAGTTTATTTCTTGTCCTATAAAACTATATATTGTTTTTGAGTCAAATAATATATATTTATTCTTGGTAATTGGGTATTCTATTTCTAAAGCATTATCATCATTTAAATATATCTTAACCTCTTTTAAGTCATCCTTTTCTAAAACACTCACTTCATCCCTTGGATCTGTTAATTCGTTTTCATCTAGAAGTCCTTCATCATTTAGGTCACTAACTAATATGTATTTTACTATTCCTGTATTATAAATTTCTTGCTTTAAAATCGAATTTTTTTCTAAGTAAACATCAGCAGCACTAGTTATTCTATCTATTATACTACTCCATTTCTTTTCTTTTTCCTTCTCATTTACTGCTTTTATTCCTAAGATAATTACAATACTTATTGTAGTTAGTATTAATACTGTCGCAATTAATTCAATTAATGTAAAACCTTTTTTCATTTTAGTCACCTCTATATTTTGACAAAAGTATATCATAAAAAGGTAATTTCCACTATCTTTTATTTTTAACACTCATATAATACCTAGACAAGGACGTGGAAAAATGATTAATTGGTTTATTAACTTACCAAACTATACAGAAGCCTTCCTAGCTGGAATATTTACTTGGTTAATTACAACTATTGGATCTAGTTTAGTTTTTTTTATTAAAAAAATAAATGCTGATATTATGAATAGAATGCTTTCTTTTGCTGCAGGCATTATGATTGCAGCATCTTTTTGGTCTTTACTTTCTCCCGGAATTGAAATGGCCATTAATCTAGGAATGAATGCAATTCTTATAATATCACTAGGGTTTATGAGTGGCGGAATCCTTATTTATATTGGAAATAAATATATTGGTAATCAAAACATTAAACTAAATAATAAAAGAAATAAAATGTTGATTTTTGCTATAACCCTTCATAATATTCCTGAAGGATTAGCTATTGGGGTAGCATTTGGAAGTGTTATAACTGGTGTTAACGATGCTAATTTAATTGGAGCTTTTCTATTGGCTTTGGGCATTGGTATTCAAAACTTTCCTGAAGGAGCAGCAATTAGTATGCCTTTATTAAAAAATAATCATAGTAAATTAAAAGCCTTTTTAATAGGTAGTGCTAGTGCTATAGTTGAACCAATTGCAGCCTTATTAGGCGCTTTATTAGTTCTTAAAATCCAATATCTACTGCCATTTATGCTTTCTTTCGCCGCTGGAGCTATGATATATGTAGTAGTCAAAGAATTAATACCTGAAAGTCAAAGCAAAGAAAAACAAGACCAAATGGCCTTGTTTGCACTTATCGGATTTACAATTATGATGATTTTAGATGTTGCCTTAGGTTAATCAGCAAAATCATTTTGGTAGTTTATAACACTCGAATTATAAACTCCTTTTATTTTAGCTATTTTATTAACTATTTCAGCTGTCTTATCTTTATCTAAATCAACTTCATAAGTTACTTCTATTGAAACATCAGTTACTGATTTACTCCTCAATTTATTTTTAGGAAAATATTCAACCAACTTAGCTATTTTATTATGAATACGAGGATCATATTTTATAATAAGCAAATATCTATTTGCTTTTTTAAATCCAAATAAATAAGCCATAAAGAATAATAACCCCAAAGCTAAACTAGCAGCTATTGAAGGAAGATATAATCCAGCTCCAGACATAATTCCTCCGGCGATTGCCCAAAACATAAAAACAGTATCAATCGGGTCTTTAACAGCAGTTCTAAATCGAACAATAGATAAGGCTCCAACCATTCCTAAAGATAAAGCTAAGTTCGAATTAATAGTTTTAATAACTAAAGCCGTTACCATCGCAAGTAATATTATTGATAATGAAAATGATTTGGAATATACCACTCCCGTATAAGTCTTTTTATATATAAATATTATATAAAGGGCTATTACAAAAGCTATCGCTAAACTTAATAATAAGCTCCCTAAAGATAATCCTCCACTAAATTCTTCTAAAACACTTGTTTTAATTGCATCTATAAAACTCATAAATTCACTCCTTACTGAATTTTTTTACATTTTTGAAATTTTGATGTAGCTTCTCTATTAATAGGAATGGTCCCAATAATATCAGCTATCATCTTAGGTAATATTTCATCATATTTTACTTCTAAGACTACTAAACCCGGATCTAGAGCTTTAAATGAAGTATTACTCTCATTTAAAACGTCTAAATTAACTCCTTCATTAGCTATGTCCATATCAAAAGTTATTCTAATGTTGGATATTGGATAAGTAAAAGCCAATCGATTGTATTTAACTATTACTGATGGTTTCAATCCTCTAATTCTTACTTCTCCTAAGAACTCATCTAATAATTTGCTTCTTTCATTAATTTCACTTATCTTACCATTTATTATTTTACTATAAGTATTTAAACTTATCAAGGTACTATCTTTACTAGTTAAATTATTATGTTTAAATTTTCTTTCTAATGATATTCTTTCCCTCGAATTATTATATATTCTAATCCGATATTTTTTACGATAAAGAATGCCATTTAGCTTCTCATAATAAGATGTATCATCAAAATCATCAAAATAAAGACTTTTTATTTCATAACTACCATCACTATTATAACCATTTGTATCCATATCCATAATCAATTTCAATCGAGATATTAAGATATCTTTCAAACTGGTTGTGATAGTATATTTTATTTCATGTCGATATTTTCTCATTTTACTCACCAAAATATTCTTCCATTTGAGCAGTAGTAAGCCCAAAATAAGACTTAGTAGTTCTTAAAATATGTTTTTCTCTTTTTTCAATATAGCTTTTTAAGTCAGCAGTACTAGTTTTATAATTTTCTAATGAATATCCCCATCGTTGATGATTTCTTTCTAATTCTGGTTCCAACTCTTTAGTTATTTTATCAATGTATTCATAAATTCTTTCTTTATTCCAAACGTTTTTCATTTGATAACTTAATCTTTCTAAAAATAGTTGTTTAAATTTTTCATTCTTAATGATATTTCTAAATAAAACCGTTGTATATCCCGTCACAGTCATTCCCGATGGATTTGATGCAAAAGTATAGAAGTTATTATCATAATTATACCAAGCCCAGTCCAAATCATAAAAAACAAATTTCCATTTACCATCATCAACTTCTGGATTTCTAAAATACCGGTAATTCACAATATCATTATTAGTTACATAGGTTTGAGCTATCCAGAAGTCGGCAAACGATTCTAAATCAACTGTTTTATTAAGATATTCGTAATCTTCATCAGTGGTCATACTATGAGTATTAAAGTAATTTATTAGTGAATTATAAGCATTTTTATTTCCACTTTTTACTTCTCCATCTACCCTTAATAAGTCAGTATTGGTAGTATTATTAATATTAAAGTTATTCTTAACATAATCTGAATCAACTTTTTCTCTAATAAAATAAATTCCTCGATAATTACCATTAACATATAAAATAATGGTTTTGTAAGCCTGAACATAAGCTTTAGTTACTCCATCCACTAGACTCGTTCCTAAAATATCTCTTATAAAAGCTATTGGTTCATCTTGACTACCAGTTCTTAAAACCAAACTATCAAAAGAACTATAATCTCGATTATCAAAGACCTTATAATCAAGACTTCCTTCTCCATATTGCTTTCTAAATTTTAAAGCATAACTTTTTTTAGCCGGTCCTCTAGTTGTTCCTCCAAATAATTTAAATCCACAAGGTACTGAAAAACCATCTTTACTATCAAAATACTCTACATAAGCTTCGGACTCAATACCAGTTACCCAAGGATTACTATTTAAATAAGAAAAATCTCCTGGTTCTATCGAAACAGACATAACTGGTACCGTATGATTTTCATTTATAATATAAGAAGCGGTAACTACTGAACTATTTTTTTTATCTTTACTTTGAGCCATAGCCTTTATAACAGTAGTTTTACTTAATAAAATAGTCTCCTTATAAATATTGCTACTAGTAGTAGGCTTACTACCATCAGTTGTATAATAAATAGTCCCTTCTCCAGTAATATTTACTGAGATATTTTGAACATTATTATAAATACCACCTATTGTATTAATAATAGGTGGTACCGTTATAGCTATAATTCCGTTTCCATTTGCAGCATTAGGAGTTGGACTACCAAAATAATATACTCCATAATTATTACCTTTACCATAGGAATAACCCGGTTCTAATTTTGGAATAAAAATAGAATCAATTATAGTTTTTCCTTTAAACAAATATAGGCCATCATTATCCCCTAATTTAAAGTCAATATGTGAGTATTTATCAGTACTTAAATTGTGATTGCCAGAAGCCATTAAAACATAATATTCATGGGCTTTAATAGTTACATTAGGCATTTCCATATTACAAGATCCATTATTTTTAGATAAACAATAATCACTTAAATGAATATCACTTTTAGTATTATTATATAATTCAATCCAATCATAATACTCTCCTCCATTATGAGGCATATAAGAATAATTAGAATTCATTACTTCATTAATAACTAAATCTTCAGTCATTTTTAGATTCTTTTTTTGATAAGACTCTATTCCTTCCTTAGTATTGGCATACCCCGGACTTATATTAGAGCTTTCAACAAAAACATTTTTTTCTTTAATATAAGCTAAACCATTAGCTATATTTTCATAAGTAACCTTTTCTGTTATCTTATTTAAGTGAGATAGAGTTACTACTCCATTTTTAGAACTTAATTTAAAACTAGCATGATATTCACCATTAATATCTTGGTTACGATTTGAAGTATATAATAAAAACAATTCTCCTTTTTTTAAAGAAACATCTGGTAAGTTATATTTAAATGGTTTGGCTTCATCATCAGAAATGGCATATTCTTTCAAATTAACCAATTCATTACTAATATTTAGTATTTCAATATATCCCGAATATTCGCCAAAACTGTCTTTAAAATGTCCATCATTAGAAGGTAATATCTCAGTTATAGCTAAAAGAGGGCTTTCTTCTAAAGTAAGATTATTAACAAAAGAATTGTATCCTTCTAAAGTATTAATATATCCAGGAGTGGCTACTCCATATACATGCCACTGGCCATCATTATCTCTAGCTAATACTTGACTTCCCGATAAAGGTTTAGTAGTTACCGCATCAACCACTTTTTTATTAGAGTTTCGTAAAGCTAAGTTTTCTCCACCTTTACTAGATAATTTAAAATTGGCAATTAATCCCGATTCATTTTTACCACTTAAGAAAACAATTAAATATTCTCCTTTTTTTATAATTGTTCCAGCAGGAAAGACCCATTTTATTTTATCATTGGTATCTGACAAACTATAATTAGTTAAATTAACATCATGGTTTTTACCATTATATATTTCAATCCAATCATAAGATTCACCATCATCTGCCACAATAATACCTTTATTATTACTGCATATTTCATTGATAACCAATTTGCTTTTTGATTCTACTCCGTTTGCTATTATCTCTTCTTCAGTAATACTTTTATTTTCAAAAAAAGAAGATACAAAAAGAAGAAGAGCAATAATTATTATTCCTCCTAAAAAAAACCAAATATTATCTTTCAATGTTTTAGCATCAAATCTTTTCATATTCACCACTTTATCATCTAAATAATATCATAACTTTTATTTACTAACAAGATTTATTATTAAGTCTTTCTCTTAATGTAAAGTCATAAATCATTTCCATATCATCCAATCGAGCTTTTATTATTTTATTTAACCAAATAGAACACTCCCAGGGAAAAAATGTTTTAGGACCAGTTTTATCTTGATTAAGGTTATCCTCCAACTCAAAAATAGCTTTATCAACATTAATATTTTTAAATAATTCTAAAATTTTTAAAGCAATTTCTGGATATTCTGCACAAAATCTAGCAAAAGAAGCTAAGAAGTCATCCACAGGATCATCGCTATATAAAGTAAATGATTGATGAATATTATCAGTTAGTTCATTAATACTAGTTAAGTGTTTCAGACCATTAATAAAACTCATTACATTATTGTTCATTCTTCCAATAGTTGAAGTATCATATATTGGTGACAATCTAATATCATTTTGATTCTTTATAAAACTCCAATTACTAGAATTACGATCACTTTCCATAATAAGACCATCAAAGGCCCATCTTCTTATCAATTCATACCATATATCATTAAAATCAATATGATTATATCCTAATAAACTTAAAGCTTGAAGAACTCCTTCGACGCTGTTAGTTAATTCTGCCTCATAATTGTTTTCTTTAATTATTTTATTTGAGTATGACATAATAACATCCCCAGATAATATTATATCTCCTTCAGATAAAAAACTTTTAGTTAACACTCCACTCTTTCCTTGATAAGTAGCCAACATATAGTGAGCTGATTCAATATTACATTGTTTGGCTAAATAATACGAAAATACTTCGGCCCATGCCTCATAATTGCTCGTTGATTCTTTAAACAAATGTTTTCTACCATCAATTAAAAACCATTTCTTATTTTTTCTTCCTTTAACAAAGTCAGACATAGGTTTATATCGATCAACTATAACTTGTCCTCGACTATTTTTTTTCATTTTATAATATCTATCCCGCCCATATAAGGCCTCAAAGCTAAAGGTATATTAATTGAACCATCCTCATTGTAATTATTTTCTAGAAAGGCAATTAACATTCTTGGGGGAGTAACCACTGTATTATTCAAAGTGTGAGGATAATACTTTCCTTTCTCACCATTAACTCTAATGCCTAATCTTCTAGCTTGAGCATCTCCTAAAGTAGAACAACTACCTACTTCAAAATATTTCTGTTGTCTAGGGCTCCAAGCCTCTACATCAACACTTTTAACTTTTAAATCAGCTAAATCGCCGCTGCAACATTCTAAAGTTCTTACCGGTATATCCATACTCTTAAATAATTCAACAGTATAGCTCCACATTTTATTAAACCAATCCATACTATCTTCTGGTTTACATAT
>CAZTRF010000020.1:2226-16772 GCA_964616495.1 uncultured Muribaculaceae bacterium | reverse complement strand
TGGCAGTACCATTTAGAAGAACTAGTAAAACTAAAAAAAGAATGAGAAGAACTCATTTAAAAAGAGCAGCTAGTACGATTACTACATGCCCAAACTGCGGTGCTTCTTTAAGACCACATCGTATGTGTACAAAATGTGGCTTTTATAAAGGAAAAGAAGTAGTTAATGGAGCAAAGGAAGAAACAAAAGTAGTAGAACCAAAAAAGGTAGTTAAGAAAACAAAACCGGTAAAAGAAAAAACCGTTAAAAAAGAAAGTAAATAGTAAACTTTAGTTAAAACTAAAGTTTTTATTTTGGCTTTTTGTCTAAACTAGTTTATAATAAAAATAGGATAGGTGAAAATATGAAAAAGGGCTTTACACTAATTGAATTATTAGCCACTATTATGATATTAGCTATTTTAACTACTATAGCCGTAATTGGATTTAATAAAATTAAAAGCAATTCATTAAAGAGTAATTATGAATCTAAAATAGAGTATATAAAGGTAGCCGGATTAAGATACGGTAATGATAATAAAGATGAAATATGGGCCTCTACCGGAAACTGTAAAAATGTTTCTATATATAAATTAATAGAGGATGGCTATTTATCAAGTGATTCTAAAGATGAAATTAGTTATATAAATCCAATTACTAATTCTGAAATGGAAGAAACGTTAAAAATTTGCTATTTACAAGGAAAAATAACAATCCAAATAATAAAATAAAAAATTCTTTTTAAGAATTTTTTTTATTACCTGCTATTATTTCGGCATCATATAATAATTTATAGTCTTTATTTTTATTTAATAAATAATTATGGGAACCACTATCAATTATTTTTCCATCATCCATAAATATAATACGATTACAATTTTTTATAGTGGATAATCGATGAGCAATAATTAAAATAGTATATTCACCTTTCATATTATTAATTGCTTTAGTAATATGCTCTTGTGTTTCATTATCTAATGCACTGGTTGCTTCATCAAATAAAATGATTTCTGTTTTTTTTAGTAAAGCTCTAGCAATCGCAATTCTTTGCCTTTGACCTCCTGATAAAGTAATTCCTCCTTCACCTACAATAGTATTATATTTGTGTGGTAAAGTATTAATATAACCATCAATAGAAGCCATTTTACATGCTTCAATCATTTCTTTATTAGTCATATTAGGGTTAACTAATTTTAAATTATCTTTTATTGAAAAATTAAAAATATAAGGATCTTGAGTAATTATGGAAATATTATTTCTAATAGAATGGCGATCTAATTTGTTTATATCAATTCCATCAATGTATATTTGACCATTTTTAACTGGATATAATTTAGTAAGAAGAGAAAAGATAGTTGATTTACCAGCACCACTTTTTCCGACAAAAGCCACTGTTTCGTTAGCCTTTATTTTAAAAGAAACATTTTTTAATATTGGCATTTTTTTGTCATAGCTAAAGTTAACGTTTTTAAATTCAAAATTGCCCTGGGCTTTATTAATATGACTTCTTCCAAAGCATTCTTTTTTATATGCTTTATCATCTAAAAGTTCAAAAACTCGATTACATGAAACATTGAATTGCTTAATAAATTCCATCATTTGAAAATAATAATCTAAAATAGAATATACCCGGTATTGATAATTATATAAAATAACAAAATTAGATATGGATAATGCACTATTTGTAGCTAAGATAATTCCTAAAATAATAAAACTGAAAGACAGTAAATCGCTTATTGTTCCAGTAATAAGCTCATATTTTCGAGAAATACTTCTCATTTTGAACTTTTCATCATTTGACTTTATTAAACGAGTCTTTAATTTGTCTAAAAATTCCGTTTTACAATTAAGAACTTTTATATCTCTTATTCCTCTAACAAATTCATTCATAAGTCCGGTATTTTCATCATTAATTTTACGATAAACTTTATCTCTATCAAAATAACTTTTTAATCTCATTTTTTTAAAATATAAAATAACCAAAGAACCAAAAGTAAATAAGATAAACATATATTTATTAATAATAAATATTGCTATATATATCCCTATATTAGTAACTATATTAGCCAAAGCTGAAATAATTTGGTTAAAGATATCAGCAATATCTGAGGCATCCTTTTGAATACGATCTATAAATATTCCAGAAGGATGATTATCTAGTTCTTTAGTTTCAAGATTCAATATTTCATTAGCAATATCCATATCAATATCAATTAAAGTTCTTCTAAAGAAAACATTGCCACAATAGTGATTTAAGTAAAAAAAGACGTTTCTAGATATTTCTACGATAGTCAAAATAATGGCTGCTCTTAATAATTCTTTCCAAAGGCTGCCAGTCATGTAAATTAATCCTTTAGCAGAAATAATTGGGACAAGGGCACCTATTAAACATAAAGCAATAGTAGCAATAATATAAAAAATTAATAAATATCTTTTTCCTTTACTATATTTATAAGCAAGTTTTAAATTTCGGATTGTTTCATTTTTTTTCATATTACACCTCTCAGAAATTTTATCATAAAAAGTGTAAAAAACAAATCAAAAACTCTTTACAAAGAGGGTGATTTATTATATGATAATGGTGAACAGTGGTACATTGTGGTAGAAAGTGGGGGATTTCAATGTTCATGGGCGAGTTTCATCATACTCTTGATGATAAACAAAGAGTTATTATTCCATCAAAGTTTCGCTATGAATTAGGTGAAAAGTTTATTATCACCCGCGGATTAGAGAAATGTCTATTTGTCTATTCACTCAGTGAATGGAATACGATAGTTGAGAGATTAAAGACTCTACCATTTACAAAAAAAGATGCCCGAGATTTTATTCGTTTCTTTCTATCAGGCGCCACTGAATGTGAATTTGATCGACAAGGTCGAATTAGCATTACCTCCCCATTGGTTAGTTACGCCGATTTAAACAAAAATATTGTGGTAATCGGCGCTAACGACCGACTAGAAATATGGAGTGAGGATTCATGGAACAACTTCTTCAAAAATAATGAAGATAAACTAGCAGATATAGCCGAGCACCTATTTGAAAGTGTCGATATTTAATGAAACATTACAGTGTTTTAAAGAAAGAATTACTTGATAGTTTAAACATTAAAGAAGATGGTATATATATAGATGCGACATTAGGCTATGCTGGAGATAGTGAAGAAATATTAAGGAAATTAAAAAGGGGTTTCCTATTCGCCTTCGATCAAGATTCTGAAGCTATAGAATATAGTCAAAATAAGTTATCAGAAATTGGTCAAAATTTTAAATTAATTCATACTAATTTCACTAATTTAAAAGAAGAACTACTAAGAATAAATATTAGCAAAGTAGATGGCATTATTTTTGATTTGGGATTATCAAGCCCTCAAATTGATAACGATGAAAGAGGATTTACTTTTATGAAAGATGCACCTTTAGATATGAGAATGAATAAAAGTGCTTCCAAATCAGCTCAAGATGTTATTAACAATTATGAACTAGATAAATTAGTAGATATATTTTATAGGTATGGAGAAGAAAAATTTTCAAAAAACATTGCCAAAAACATAGTTTTTAAGAGAAAAGAAAAACCAGTAACAAGAACATTTCAATTGGTAGACATTATTAAAGAGAGCGTTCCTCTAAAATATTTTAATTTAAATCATCCTGAAAGACGAATATTTCAAGCCATAAGAATTGAAGTTAATGAAGAATTGAAAGTATTAGAGAATGTCTTACCAGATGCTATTAATTTACTAAATAAAGGTGGTAGATTAGCAGTAATTACTTTTCATTCATTAGAAGACAGAATAGTAAAACAAACTTTTAAAAAATATAGTGAAGTTGATAAAATAGTAAAAGGTTTAAAAGATATTCCAAAAGATTATGAGCCTTTAATAAAGCTAGTTAATAAAAAACCGATTTTACCTTCTTCAAAAGAGATATTAGAAAATAGCCGTAGTAAAAGTGCAAAATTAAGAATAGTTGAGAGGATTTAAACATGAAAAAAGCAGGTACAAAAATAAAATTATTTAAAGGTGAAAAAATGTTGGTTATATTTTTATTTTTGTTATTGCTTTCATCTCCAATTTTAATTGTTTTTTCAAAAGCAGCTTTATCTAAAACAAATATTGAAGTAGAACAATTAAAAAGTAAAATTTCTAATCAAACTAGTATTAATGAAAGCCTATATATGAAAATAAATGAATTGGCATCTTTAGATAATATTCAGGATATTGCAAATGAGAAAGGATTGTCTTATAATAATGATAATATTAAGACAATAATTGGTGAATAAATTTCCTAAAAAGGAGTATCTAATGAAAAATAAAAACAATACAGTAAAAGTTAGTAAAATTATTTTGATTGGTATTGTTTTTTTATTTGCTTTAATTATCGTAAAGATGTTATACATATCAGTTACTAATAAAGCTGAGTTAAATGGTATGAATTTAAAAACTTTTGCTTCTAATAGAGATACATTAAAACAAACTCTTTATGCTAATAGGGGAACTATATATGATGTTAACGGAGAGATATTAGCTCAAAATGTTAACTCTTACACTGTGATAGCTTATTTAAATTCTAATCGAACTACTAATGATAAAAATCCTCAACATGTTGTTGATAAAGAATATACGGCTACCGAATTAGAGAAAGTATTTATTGCTAATAAAATAACCAATATGTCAAAAGACTATATTTTAAATTTATTAAATACTAAAATTAAAAATTGTGATACTAATGATGCTTGCACTGAAAAGGCTCCATATCAAGTAGAATTGGGCCCAGGTGGAAGAGGGATAACTGAGTTAATAAAAGAAGATATAGAAGAACTTGATTTACCAGGAATAGATTTTATTCAAAGTACAAAGCGCTATTATAAAATGGGTAATTTTGCATCTTATATAGTTGGATACTCTAAAAAAAATAATGCTGGAGAACTAGTTGGAGAAATGGGTATAGAGGCCTATTATGATAAAGAATTAAAAGGAAAAAATGGTTATAGTGAATATCAGGTTGATGCCTATGGTTATCAAATTCCCAATACACCAAGTATTACTGATGAACCTTTAAACGGATCTGATATATATCTAACACTTGATAATACCATTCAATTGAAATTAGAAAGTATAGTTAAAGAATTAACTGATATGTATAGTATGTCTTGGATAACTTTTTCAGTAGCTGATGCCAAAACTGGAGCAATTTTAGGTACTGCTTCTAGTCCTAACTTTAATCCTAATACTTTAGAGATAGAAAGTTATTTAACTCCTTTAACTCAGTATGCTTATGAACCTGGTTCTACAATGAAAATATTTTCATTTATGGCCGCTATGGAAAATAATGTATATCAAGGGGACGAGCAATATCAATCAGGGACTATTAAAGTAGGAGACATAACCATTAAAGATTTTAATGGTGTGGGATGGGGAACTATTACCTATGATGAAGGCTTTGCTTATTCATCAAATGTAGCTGCAACTAAGTTGGCTCAAAAGATGGGAAAAGCAAAACTAAAAAACTATTATGATACGGCAGGATTTGGTACCAAGACAGGTATCGAATTACCTAACGAATCTTCTGGGAAAATAGCTTTTAACTATGAAGTGGAACTTTCTAACGCCTCTTTTGGACAGGGAATTTTAACAACTCCTGTTCAAACCATTCAAGCTCTTACCGCTATCAGCAATGATGGGATGATGTTAAAACCTTATATAGTCTCAAAAATAGTGAATCCTGATACTAATGAAATAACCTATCAAGGAGAAAAAACTGAAGTAAGAACTATTGCTTCTCATGAAACAATTGAAAAAATGAAAAGTCTTATGTATGATGTCGTGTACAGTGGTAAGACAGATGCCAAGTTTTTTAAGCCAGAGAAAGTAAGCCTAATTGGAAAGACGGGCACGGCGCAAATTGCTTCTAAAAACGGTGGATATTTAAGTGGAACATATGATTACATTAGAAGTTTTGTGGGATTATTTCCAGCTGAAGAGCCAGAATATATAGTTCATATATCGGTAAAACAATTAGTTGGTTCATTTAAGGTGGTAGCTAATAAAGTTGCTGATTTGGTGGATGACATTGCCAGTTATAAAAATATTACTGATAAAAAGGATGAAGAACATCTTACGGTTATTTCTATGCCTAATGTTATTAATAAGTCTACAGAAATGGCTCTTACAACTTTAGAATCCCTTAATTTAAAAACAATTGTTTTAGGAGAAGGAACTACTATCATAAATCAATATCCATATAAAGATGAAAAAGTTAATAAAAATGGATTAATTTTATTGTTGACCAATAAAGATACGTATCGTATGCCAAATATTTTAAATTGGTCTTACGCCGATGTAAAAAATTTATGTAATTTTATTAATTTAAACTGCCAATATGAAGGCTATGGGTATGTAACAGATTATAGTATTAAAAGTAATGAGATAATAAATCAAAAAGATGTTTTAAATATTAAATTTGAGAATATTTATGATAAATATATAAATCCTTCTAACGACGAGCCAGAGCCGAAAGAAAATTGATAATAATTGGATTTTTTGTTATAATTCCTTTAGGCAAGGGTGGCGGAATTGGTAGACGCGTACGTTTGAGGGGCGTATGGGGTTTCCTGTGCGAGTTCAAGTCTCGTCCTTTGCACCAAAATAATTTTTAGCAGGAAAAAGATTAAGAATTATATTTATTATGTTGAGGTTTTAGTTATAATTTACAGTCATAAATGATATTTTCAGTGAATATAAATTTTTAGTAGTGTTAATAATTTCTGCTATTTCAGAAATTATTTTTAAAATATAGTGTTATAATAGGATTATTTCCAAAAAGCGGCATTTTTTTTGTGTCAAATATATTATGATGTACATGGTGAGAAGAAAATGAAATTAATAATGAGTGTTTTAATAGTGTTTTTATTAATAGCAATCTTTTTTTGCTTATTTGCTAATGATCGTCATTAAAGATAATAGAAAGAACGAATTGGATGAATAAACGTATTAGAAATATAATTTCTAGTGGTAACTATAAAGTAGAAAGTCAAACTATAGAAATGATTTGCAAGAATCATCAAATTACCGCTTTGAAACAAAAGATGAAAGAAATTATTGCTCATAAGGATAAGGAAATAGAAGAGTTAAAAGCGCTAGTTAATAGTGATCATTTAACAAACCTTAGCAATAAAAAAATAACGGATTATAACTCTGATTTTCTTCGCTATCCATTTATAATAATAATGGCTGATATTGATAATTTTAAAGCAGTTAATGATACATATGGTCACGGAATGGGCGACTTAGTTTTAAAACTAATAGCCAAAATAATTTTTTCTAGAATTAGAACAACTGATTTAGCAATTAGATATGGTGGAGATGAATTTCAAATTATATTATGGAGTTGTGATATGCATCGGGCTTTGGATGTAGTAGGTCTAATAAAAAATAGGGTAAAAGAACTTTCAAAAAAAGAATTAGGAATAGATGTTACTATGAGTTTTGGCCTTGCTAATTATAATCCACCTAAAAGTAATATTTTTGAAGCGGTAAATAATGCTGATTGGGCATTGTATCAATCTAAACATAAAGGCAAAGATAGTATTAGCTATTATGGGGAAAATTCTTCTAAACCTGTAGCTTTACAAAAAAGAATGGATGTAAATAATGATAGTAAAAAAGATTAATGAAATTAAAAGTAGTAAAATAAATAATATTAAAATTGCCCTATTATCTGATATTCACTATAGTAAAGAAATAACTATTAAGTTTTTAGATGAACTTTACTTAGAATTAAAAAATGGCAAACCAAATTATATTTGTATAGCGGGAGACTTACTTGATGAATCAAAAAATGCTGATAATATTATATTTAATTGGCTAGAAAAATTATCTTCATTATGTCCCTTATTAATATGCATTGGTAATCATGATGTATTAAATAAAAAACGTTTTAAAGAAGAGTACGCTCCAAATAATTCATTCTTTTTTAAATTAAACCAAAGAAAAAATATTTATGTCTTAGATAACCGTTCTATAAAATTGAATGGAATCTTATTTCATGGTTATAAAGAAAAATGGAATTTTTGTCGGGGAAGAGTTATTTATTCTTTTGATAACTTTCAAAAGAATTTAAATATAAAAAAATATCAAATTGATACTTCTAGTTATAATATTTTGATTACTCACAGTCCAGAAAGTATTATTAAGTCGCCTAAAAAGGTCATTAACAATGATTTTGTTAATAATATGGACTTAATATTGTGTGGACACATGCACAATGGTATGGTTCCTACTAAAATAAAAGGGAACCGTGGAATGGTGGGACCTCACAAGAAATTGTTTCCGTCTTTTGCTCGAGGAATCTATAAGTTTAATAACACTAATATCTTAGTTTCGGGTGGAATCACCAAAGTATCTAATATAGCACCATTAGGATTAAAAAAAATTAATAATTGGTATGCTCATGAAATAACTTACATAATAATTGACAAATAAAAACATATAATTAAGAGGGTGATTATATGTTTTTTTATAATATTCATACTAGAATGAAATTTGTTTTAATAGTTGTTTTACTGTTACTTATATGTATTGTTTTAAAGGTTTTTTATATTCAATTTTTTGAGTATAATAAATTAAACAGCTTAGCAACTGACCTATGGAGTAGAAATTTGCCTATTAAAGCCAGTAGAGGAGAAATACTTGATCGAAATGGAAATGTTTTAGCGGGTAATATAACAACAACAAGTTTAGTCTTAATTCCTAATCAAATTAAAAATAAAGATGAAGTTACTAAAACTTTATCCGAAATCTTAGGAGTAAGTTATGATGAAATGGCAAAGCATGTTAATAAAAGTGTGTCTATTGAAAGGGTTCATCCTGAAGGAAGACAACTAGATTATAAAATTTCTGATTTAATAGCTGGTTATAATTATCCAGGAGTTTATTTGGTTAAAGAGGCTAAAAGATATTATCCTTATAATGAACTTCTAGCACATACACTAGGTTATGTAGGTATTGATTCTCAAGGATTAAGTGGATTAGAGCTAGTTTATAATGATTATTTAACCGGAAGTGATGGTAGTATTAAATATTTTTCTGATGCTAAAGGAAATAAATTAGAACTAAATGAAGTGTATGAAAAACCTCAAAGTGGAATAAACGTTAATTTAACTATTGATTTAGATATTCAACTGGCAATTGAAAGAGAACTAGATAATATAATAGCCAAATATAATGCTGATAATGCTTTAATAATTGCTATGAATCCTAAAAGTGGAGAAATTCTAGGAATGGGAAGTAGACCAGTCTTTAACCCTAATAATTATCAAAACTATTCAACTGAAGTAATTAATCGTAATCTTCCGATATGGATGACCTATGAACCGGGAAGTACTTTTAAGAACGTAACTCCACTTTTTAGTAATTTTATTGTAAAGTTATAAATATTATTTATTGGTGATGATAATTGATAAATAATAAAATCTTTGAACTTCAAATACAAATAATAATTAACACTAATTTATATAGAAAAAATGTAATAGATGAAAATACTTTTTCAAAAGTAAATGATAAATTATTGAAAAATCTTAGAGCACTACAAAACACTTATTAATTATGAGAGGAGTAGTATTATGAATTATGATGAAATATTAAAATCAATAATGCTTGGAGAAAAAATTTATAATCTTCCTCTTCGAGTATGCTATTATGCAAGAGTTTCAACGGATTCTGATGTTCAATTAAATTCACTAGATAATCAATTAGAATATTATGAAAACTATATTAAATCAAAACCAAAATGGATATTTTCTGGTGGATATATTGAAGAAGGTAAAACAGGAGTTAGAGTTGATGTTAGATCAAGTTTTAAAAAAATGATACATGACGCAAAAAACAAAAAATTTGATTTAATAATTACAAAAGAAGTATCAAGATTTGCTCGTGATTTAGAAGATAGTATTCATTATATAAGAGAGTTAAAAGATTCTGGAGTAGGTGTATTTTTTGAAAATCAAAATTTGAATACATTTGATTCTAATTCTGAATTAATTTTAAATATAATGTTTAATTTAGCTCAAGATGAATCAAGAAAGTTATCTGCAAGAGTAAAGTTTGGACATAGGCAAGCGATTGAAAATGGACATGTGTTAGGCAGTTCAAATATCACGGGATATAAAAAAGATAATTGTAAATTAGTAATAGTCGAAAACGAAGCTAAATTTATAAAAGTATTGTTTGAATTGTATGCAAGTGGAAAATATGGTTTTCATAAATTATCAAAGAAATTATCAGAGTTAGGATATCTTAATAAAAAAGGAAAACTATATGATAAAGATTCTTTAAAACGTATGATAGAAAATCCTAAATACAAAGGATATTATCGTGCAAAAACTTATGAAATACTTGATTATAGAACAAAAAGAAGAAAGAAAAATAGTTTAGATGAACAAGTATTATATAAATGTAAAGATGGAAGCATTCCAGCAATTATATCTGAGGAACTTTGGGACCAAGCAAACAAAATATTAAAATCACGCACTAAAGGATATGAAAGTAATAATTATTGGTCTGGTGGTTTAAAATATGCTTTTAGTTCTAAAATATATTGCAAGGAGCATAATACTAATTTTCAAAGGTCACATGGCAGTAAAAATAAGAATAGACCCACATGGAGTTGTAGTATGTATTTACAACATAGATTGGCAGCATGCGAATCTCCAATTATTGCGGAAACAGACTTATATAATATCATATCATCTATAATGAATAATATCATTCCACAAAAGAAAAGTATTATTGATAATATGCTAAAATTATATGAAAATATAGATAGAAACGATCACTATTATAAAGAGTTAGAATTGCTTAATACTAACATAAAAATCATTGAAGAAAAGAAATCTATGACTCTTGATTTAGTTTTTAATGGTGATATAAGTAAAGATTCTCTTAAGATGCAATTTGAAAAGTATGATCAAGAAATTAATAGTTTTAATGTAAAGAAAACAATGATAATTAAGCAAATCGAACAATTAAATAATAGTCATGATAATCTTGATAGAATGACAAAATTAATTGAAGAAGAAATTAATGGTGGTTCATTAAACGAATTTATCAGAAAATTTGTTGATGAGATAATAATATCTAAAATAGATGGAGATAGATATAGCATTAAACTTGATATATATTTAGATTTATTAGGAGAAGAAAAAGCAAAAGCTAAAGGTGCAATACATATTAATGGTGCTACTGATGATGATATTCTTTATCTAGAAAATCAAACTTGTGACACTATTGAAGTTAAGAGAATAATAGATAATCCTAATAGATTTACGTACAATGTTTATTTAAAAACTATATAATCTTATTTTTTTACTTTTTTTATTTAAATTATTGTATAATATATTTATAAGGAGGAAAGATATGTTAAAAAGGTGTAATAAGTGTGGAGCACTTGTAAAAGTGTTAAGAGATTGTAATTGTAATAACTGCGGAATTTTATGCTGTGGTGAAACAATGGAGAATGTAAAACCTAATAGTGTAGAAGCTTCATTTGAAAAACATGTACCAGAATATCAAATAGATGGTGAAAATATTAATGTAAGAGTTAATCACGTTATGGATGAAGACCACTATATAGAATGGGTTAGTTACATATATGATAAAAATGAGCAAATAGTTTATTTTGCTCCTGGTGATGAGCCAATTGCTACATTTAAATATGTAAAAGGAGCAATAATATATTCATATTGTAATAAGCATTCTTTATGGGCAAAAGAAATTGAATAGATAAAAAAATATATAATATTATAATTAGTATTTATTAAGGAGGAATAATATGTTAGATGGAAAAGTTGCTGTAGTAACAGGTGGTACTCGTGGTATTGGATTTGCTACAGTAAAAAAATTTTTAGAAAATGGAGCTAAAGTAATACTTTTAGGTTCAAGAAAAGAAAGCGTAGATAAAGCTATTAGTGAACTTAAAAGCATAAATGAAAATTATGAAGTAGAAGGCGCTTGGCCTAATTTAGAGGACTTATCTTCTGTTAAAAAAACGTTTGAAGAAATTAATGAAAAATACGGAAAAATAGACATTTTAGTTAATAATGCTGGAATGAGTGCAATGGATAAGATTTATGATTATAAGGAGGAAGATTTTAAGAAAATAATAAATTTAAACGTAAATGCTGTTTTTAATTGTTCTCGTGCCGTTGTAGAATACATGAAAGAAAATGGTGGTGGTGTAATATTAAACACTTCATCAATGGTAAGTATATATGGTCAACCTTCAGGATGTGGTTATCCAGCTAGTAAATTTGCAGTAAATGGTCTTACGAAATCACTTGCAAGAGAATTAGGTAAAGATAATATAAGAGTTAATGCTGTAGCACCTGGGGTAACATTAACTGATATGATGAAAGATGTTCCTGATAGTGTAATTGAGCCAATTATTAAAGGAATTCCATTAGGAAGAATTGGTAAACCAGAAGATATAGCAAATGCATTTTTATTTTTAGCAAGTGATATGGCAAGTTATATAACAGGAGTTATTTTGTCAGTAGATGGAGCGGCAAGGAGTTAAGTATGGATAAGAAAGTTTTAAGAAATTTATCTTATGGCGTATACGTTGTAACGAGTAAAGAAAACGATAAAAACGTTGGTTGCATTGCTAATAGTATTATGCAAGTTACCTCAAATCCTTGTACCATAGCAGTTAGTGTAAACCATGATAATTATACTAATAAAGTTATTAAAGAAAATAAAAAGTTTGGAGTTTCAATATTAAAAGAAACATCTGATCCAAAAATAATAGGAACCTTTGGATTTAAATCAAGCAAATATACTGATAAATTTTCAGATGTAAAATTTAAAGAAGAAGATGAAATTCCAGTTATAGAGGATTCTTGTGGATACATGATATGCCAAGTAGTTGATATAATGGAAACTGAAACTCATACTGTGTTTTTAGCAGAAGTTAAAAATGCGGATGATTATAATAATGAAAATCCTATGACATATAAATATTATCATGAACAATTAAAAGGAGCATCTCCAAAAAATGCTCCTACATATGAAGAAAAACATGTTGCTGAACAAAATAATAACAAAAAAACAAAAAAATGGAAGTGTAAGATATGTGGATATATCCACGAAGCTGATGAATTACCTGATGATTTTAAGTGTCCTATATGTGGTGTTGGTAAAGAATATTTTGAATTAGTTGAAGATTAATTTTATTTGGAAGGATTAAAAATATGTTGTTAATTGAATATCCTAAGTGTAGTACATGTCAGAAAGCAAAAAATTATTTAGTTTCAAAAAAAATTGCTTTTGAAACTAGAAATATTGTTGAAGAAAGATTAAATCAAAAAGAATTACATAGATTAATTCAAAAATCTGGAAAAGACATTAATAGATTTTTCAATACCAGTGGATTAAAATATAGAGAATTAAAACTCAAAGACAAAATTCAAACTATGTCATATGAAGAAAAAATACAAATTTTAAGTAGTGATGGTATGCTTGTAAAAAGACCATTATTAGAATTAGATGATACAGTTTTAATAGGATTTAAAGAAAAAGAATGGAATAATAGTTTAGGAATATAACAAATGTATTCCTTTTTTATTTGGTTTGTTACTAAATGGTAGGTACGTTCAAAATAGTAACTATAGCCACTTCAATTGAAGAAAAAGTTGTCAATATTTTTGAAGATAAATATTATGATTCAGGAAGCATAAAAGTGGGGGGAGCTACTCTACATTGCTGGCGCCATGGGGGACATGGGCTCCAAACATATTTAGAAGTTGCCGAAAATTCATGTAATCCTGGATTTGTTAATTTAGGATTAAAGCTGGGAAAAGAAACATTATTTAGATATATTGATGAATTTGGATTTGGTAAAAAAACTGGTGTTGACTTGAACGGTGAAACTAATGGTATTTTATTTCCCTTATCAAAAGTTAATGATTTAGAGTTAGCCACTACTGCATTTGGACAAGGAATTAGTGTTACTCCCATTCAACAAGTTAGAGCCGTTTCAGCAATTGTTAATAATGGTAATTTATATACTCCTTACATTGTAAAAAGTTTTAGTGAACCAGAGACTAATATGATTATTAAAGAAATAAAGCCTAAATTAAATAAAAAAGTCATTAGTGATGAAACTTCTTCGTTAGTTAGGTATACTTTAGAAAGTGTAGTAGCTAATGGTACTGGGCGAAATGCCTATATTGAAAATTATCGAGTGGGAGGTAAAACCGGTACTGCCCAAAAAGTAGAAAACGGGAGATATATGATTGGCAACTATATTTTATCTTTTATTGGTTTCATGCCGGCGGACGATCCTAAAATAGTGTTGTATGTAGCTGTCGATAATCCTAAAGGTGTAACTCAATATGGGGGAACTGTTTCAGCGCCAGTTGCTAAAAGTATTTTTACAGATGCAATTAGTATTTTAAATATTAAAGAAAATAAAGAGGGAATGAATAAGGAATACTTATGGTTAGATCAGAAATACTATGAAATGCCTAATGTAATAGGATTTGAAAAAAAGGAAGCTCAAAAATTATTAAAAAACT
>CAZTRF010000020.1:0-2216 GCA_964616495.1 uncultured Muribaculaceae bacterium | reverse complement strand
CATTATTTTTCAATCCCCCCGAGAAGGAACAAAAGTAAAAGAAAACGGAATTATAAAAATAATGCTGGGATAATGTAAACAAAATGTCAAATTAATGCTTGCCAACCAGTTAAATAATGATTAATGTAGTATAATTATCAATGTGAGGTGTTTTTAATGCTAATTTTAGCAAAAACTGCTTTAGCTGTTATGATAGGATTCATATTAGCAATTATTGCAGGATTAATTCTAATTCCACTATTAAAAAAATTAAAATTTGGTCAAAATGTTAGTCATACTATTGGTGAAAGGCATCTTAAAAAGCAAGGAACGCCGACTATCGGAGGACTTATATTTATTATTCCAACATTAATAACGCTATTATTGCTTTATCTTAGAGGAAGTATATCTATATCTTCAAACTTAATTATTGTTTTATTTGTATTTTTGTCATATGCCTTATTAGGATTTGTTGATGATATTCTTAAAATAAAATTTAAAAATAATAAGGGATTAAGTATAGTTACAAAATTATTTGTTCAATCATTAATAGCATTAATATTTTTCTATATTTTTATGAAAAATGGAGGCTCTACAACAATTGTTATTTCATCTTTAGGAATTACTATTCCTTTAAAATGGGGCTTTGGACTATTTATTTTATTTTTACTAGTGGGTACTACTAACGGTGTTAATCTTTCAGATGGTCTTGATGGTTTATGCGGCGGTTTATGTTTGATAGCTTTTATGGCATACGGCCTAATAGCTTGGAATACAATATGGATGGAAGGATATCAAGATGTTGCTATTTTTTGTTTTGTATTAGTGGGAAGTCTTTTAGGATTTTTAGTATTTAATACTAATCCTGCTAAGGTATTTATGGGAGACACTGGGGCTTTAGCTTTAGGAGGAGCATTAGCAAGTATTGCTATTCTTACACGACATGAATTGTCTTTGGCCATTATTGGAGCGGTATTTGTAGTTGAAGCTTTAAGTTCGATTATTCAAATAATAGCTATTAGAAAATTTCATAAAAAGGTCTTTTTAATGGCGCCAATTCATCATCATTTTGAACAGTTAGGGTGGGAAGAGCAGGATATTGTAAAGCTCTTTTGGATAGTAGGATTGATTTTTGCAATGATTGCTATTGTTTATGGAGTATGGATTTAATAATAAATAAGAGGGGGGAATATTTATTAAAAAAACTTCAAAATTATTAGTTGTTTTAATAGTGACTATATCCATCTTTGGAATTATAATGATTTATTCATCTAGTTATATTTGGGCAGAATACAAATTTAACAATCCCTATAAATATGTAATATCTCAAAGTATTTTCTTTACTATAGGATTATTGTTAATGTTTACCATTTCTAAGATTGATTATAAAATATATTTTAAAAAAGCAAATGTAATATTGTTCATTTGCTTTTTATTATTAGGGCTTGTCCTAGTTCCAGGTATAGGAATTGTTAGAAATGGAAGTAGAAGTTGGTTTGGAATTGGAGGATTCGGAATTCAACCTAGCGAAGCCTCTAAAATAGGTCTTATTATTTTTGTGGCCAAATACTTAAGTAAAAATGATCGCAACATGAAAAAATTTAAAAATGGTCTTTTGCCCATATTATTAATTATTTTTGCATTTTTTTCTTTAATATTATTGGAACCTGACTTTGGTTCAGGAATGGTTATTGTTTTAACCCTTTTTATAATGCTATTTGTTTCGAGAACAAAATTATCGTTTTTTGTAACATTAATTATTGTCGGTCTTTTAGGAATAACTGGTTTAATTATAATTGCTCCTTATCGTATGGTCAGAATCATATCTTTTCTAAATCCTTGGGCCGACCCTTTGGGAAGTGGGTTTCAAATTATTCAGAGCTTATATGCTATTGGGCCAGGAGGACTATTAGGATATGGGTTTCTTTCATCTAGACAAAAACATTTTTATTTACCGGAACCACAAACTGATTTTATATTTTCAATAATTAGTGAAGAATTTGGATTTTTGGGAGTTTTAATAGTAACCAGTTTATTTTTTTTAATATTCTATTTGTGTTTGAAAATAGCCTTAAACAGCAATAATTTATTTGCCAAGTATTTAGCTTTTGAACTTTCATTTGGTATTATGTTACAAGCCATTTTAAATCTTTCTGTAGTTGTGGGATTAATTCCTGTTACAGGTCCGACAAAATTATGGGGAACAAAATATTATAGAGTAAAACCCTTTAAAATAA
>CAZTRF010000019.1:0-16811 GCA_964616495.1 uncultured Muribaculaceae bacterium | reverse complement strand
GAAGCTAGAACAAAAATCATTAGACCAAAATATTATGATTTTAAACCCGATATTGCTGTTTTAACCAATATTTTTGAAGCCCACTTAGATATGTTTAAAACGCGAGATTATTATAACGAAAATAAATTGAGAATATTTATGAATCATACTAAAGAAAATATTGGAATTGTTAATAAAGGAAACGATGATGCCTATCGAATTACCGAAAATATTTTAAGTACGAGGAAAACATTTAGTAGTAAAGGTAAAGCCGATTGTTATCTTGAAAACGATGCTATTTATTATGAAGATGAGAAAATTATTGAAACTAAAGATATCAAATTACAGGGTGTTCACAACTATGAAAATATTATGGCTGCTATTATGATTTGTAGAGAATTAGAAATTCCTATTGAAGATATGGTTAAAGTAATTAAAAAGTTTAGTGGAGTAGAACATCGTATTGAATATGTTAAAACAATTAATGGGGTAATGTATTATAATGATTCTAAAGCTACTAATATAACTTCTACTCAAATAGCTTTAAAAGCATTTAGAAAACCGGTTATTTTACTTTTAGGAGGATTAGATCGAGGTCATAGTTTTTATGAATTAAAGGATTATTTAGCTTATACTAAATTAGTCATTGGTTATGGGCAATGCAAGGAAAGAATAAAGACCACTATGAAAGATTTAAATAAAGAAGTATATTTGGTTGATAATCTTGAAGAGGCGATTAATAAGGCTTTTAAAGAAAGCATAAGTGGTGATGTTGTTCTATTGAGTCCGGCTAGTGCTTCATGGGATCAATATGAAAGTTTTGAAAAAAGAGGAGAAGAATTTAAAAGAATTGTTTCAAATTTAAAGTAGCATTAAATATTAATTTATGTTAAAATATCTTTGAAAGGATAATGATATGAAAAACGAGCCAAAAAGAAGTATTCCTAAAAAAAATTATATTAAAGCAATCTTATTATTTGTAGGAGTAGTTGCTTTGGTTTTATATGCTCGTCAAATATTTTTACTAAGAACCGAAAATGATTTGAACCAAAGTTCGTTATCTAGAGTTATTGGAGAAGTAAAATATGAAGAAATAAGTAACGTTTTTGTTGAAACGAGTTTTTCTTACTTTGTTTATATTAACAATACTAGTAGTAAAGAAATTCAAGAATTTGAAAACAAAATAAAAACCTATATAGTCAATAATGATCTTCAGAATAATTTTTATTATTTAAATGTTACTGATCGTAGTGATGATAATAATTTAATAGGGGATCTGAATAAAAGATTAAAAACCAATAATAAAATTGCAACATTACCAACAATTGTTTATTTTGAAGATGGTGAGTATCGAAATCAATATCCGATTGATATATCAAATATAAATATTAAAAATGTTAAAAAATATATAAAAAATACTTTTATAGAGGAGGAATAAAAACTTAGAAATAAGTTTTTTTAGTTATTATGGAAGTCAGCCAAAATATTAAAAAAGAATATTTAATGCAGGATTTAGATAATCCACAATATATCTTTCATGGTTCTAATAGTTTGTTACCAACAATAAAGCCTCATCAAGCTAATGATACTAATAAAAAGGGACCTGGTAATCAATTTGCTATTTATGGAACACCTCTCCCTTTAGTAGCAGCTTTATTCGCATTAAAAAGCAAGAAGTTTTCAAGTACAACTAACATTACTCCTGATATCTCAAAATTAAAAACAACCATTTATAATGGTTCAATTCCCGAAGATTCTACCGGATACATTCATGTCTGTAAGTCTGCTAACTTTCATCGCTGCGGTGAAGGATATCAGTGGGTGTGTTATGAAGAAGTTACACCCGTTGATATCATTCAAGTTTATTGTAAAGACTTTAAAGATTTTTTTGAATTTGTAGAATTACCAAAAGAAGAATTAGACAAAAAAATGGGAAGATAAAAAAGAGGGTATTATGACTTTAGAAATATTAAAAGAAACTTTATTAAAAGTATATGATTCTAAAACGGCTCATCATAAATGGAAATCTAAATGGACCAAAGAAAATCCTACCTATGGGCAATGTGTACCAACGGCTTTATTAGTTCAATATTATTTTGGAGGAGATATTTATAAACATAATACCGAGTCCCATTTTTATAATGTTATTAAAGGAAAAATAATTGATTTAACCAAAGAACAATTTCCTTATGAGTTGGACTATTCTAAAGGTAAAAAAAAGCAGCCAAATCTTTCTCAATCTAAAACAAAAGAAAGATTTGAAATGCTAAAATCTAAAGTAGAAAGTTATATAAATAGGTGAATAAATTGATAAATATTGTTTTGTTTGAACCGGAAATTCCTCAAAATACCGGTAATATCATGCGTACATGTGCTGGATGTGGAGTTAAACTTCATTTAATAGAACCCTTAGGATTTCGCTTAGAAGATAAAACCATTAGAAGAAGTGGAGTCAATTATATTGATAACTGTGAATATGAGACTTACTTAGATTTAGATGATTTTTATAGTAAAAATAAGGGTACTTACTATTATTTAACTCGTTATGCCAATAAAAGGTATACTGATGTTGATTATTCTAATAAAGGTGAAAACATTTATTTAATATTTGGTAAAGAAAGTACTGGTATTCCTAAAGAGGTACTTCATAATAATCTGGACTTTTGTTTGAGAATTCCAACTAACGATAAAATTAGAGCCTTAAATGTTAGTAATAGTGTAGCTATAGTTTTATTTGAAGCACTAAGACAACAAAATTTTAATGATTTACTTTTGTATGATACTCAGAAAGGCAAAGATTATTTAAAATAGTTAATTTAAAGATAAAAGCTTTAATCAGGTTGTAAAAAAGTGCGTGTTACTATATAATAATATGATAGAAGATTGGGTAAGATAAATACATGACAGAATTATCAAAAAAGACAAAAATAATAATATTAGGAATAATAATATCAACATTAATCATGGTTGTTGGGATAACCTATGCTTTTTTTAGTGCAGGAAATGTTTTAGAAAATGTTAGTGCCAATAGCATTATATTAAAGACAGCAAGTAGGGGAGAAATGCTTGTAGAATATCTAAATGGAAATGCAATAATAAGTATGAGCCAGATAGATTTAAAAGAAAGTGAAAAAGATAGTAAAGTGACAGGATTACTAAAGTTTTCAGTAGATAGTAACAGTGAAATAACAGAAAGCGTTAGAATTTATTGGAGAAACGTAACTAATACTTTTTGTCAATATGAACAAAATGGGATATGTACCAATGATATTGAACACAATTATGTTGGAGATGAAATAAATTATACTACTTATAAATGTCCAGAAAACGTATATGAAAGTGTCAGTGCATCAAATGTAGCAGAAGTATGCGAAGTAGTAGGGACACCTGATTTAGCAGCACCATTAACGGGAGATATGGCAAATATAAGTGGAACGGACAATATAGAAATACTACCAGGGAAAATCTATTATGTATTAGCGCTAACAATCGAAAACAAGATATACACTCAAGATTATAATCAGGGGAAAATATTTAATGGGAGAATATATGTGGATATCTATACTAATGAAACCATAACAGTAGAAGGGTTAGTATTAAATGATGATAATGTGCCTCAATCAGGGCAAGAAGTAACATTGCATAGTGATCCAAGAACAACTATAACAGATGAAAATGGTTATTATAAGTTTGAAAATGTTCCATATGGAAGTCATAAAGTAGTAGTAGAAGAGTTAGAAAAAGATATTACTCTATTAAGAGCAACCGAAACAAGTGTGTTGCCTACCGGAGTGAGAATACATGGTGGTAATGTCGGAGTAAATATAAAGCTAAAAGAAAGCAACATAGAGATAACAGAAAGCGGAAAAGGAATAATAATTGTTAATAATGGAAGTGTAAATGAAAATATTAACTATTTTTTGGGAAAACCAGTAAATTACACTATAACACCCGATGATGGATACACAACGATTGAATCTGTAATCGATTGTGGTGAAGGAATATCTGGAACAATAAAAGATTCTTTAGTGACAATAACCAGAACAATAGAGGGCGGAATATGTGAAGTTACGCTAAAAGAAAATACAAATCCAATAGTTAATTTTGATAGTAATAATAATAATATATATGCAAAAACCAGAACTGTAAGAGTGACATTAACAGATAATAAAAATAAAATAAAAGCTGGACAAAGTATAAAATATTTATGGCAACCGGAAGCAAATTGTAGCACAAATGCAAGTCTATATACAGCAAAAGAATTGCCCAATACAAGCATTAACGAAAATCAAGTAAGTGTCGATATAGCAACAACCGAAAACATAACAGGAAACTATTATTTATGTATCTATAATAATATAGAAAATGAAGTAAAGAACACTAATACTTTAACTAAAACAACTGGAACGTTTGCATTAGATAATACAGGACCGGTAATAAATAAAATAGAAACTGTATCAAATGATACAAATTTAGAGATAAAAGTAACGGCAACGGATAATAGTAGCATAAGTACCTATTATTATGCCTATACTGCGCAAAATACTTGTGAAGATTTAAATTATGTTTCAGCAACAACTACAACAAAAATCTTTGAAGGATTATCAGATGGAGTATATAAAGTATGTGTATATGCGAAGGATGGCTTAAATAATTTAGGAATTGTGGCAAGTGTTTCAGCAACAATAGATTCGATTATTACTTATGATAAATTAGCAAATTCACATAGTTGTACGAATAGTACTGTTGGTAGTGCTCCTTATTTGATGACTTACAACGGAGTATGTGAAATAATAGACGATAGCACAACCGGAGCAGGAAACTGGAGAGTTAAATTTAAAACTACAGGGACTACCACTTTGAAATTTAGCAAAAAAGTAGATGTTGATATCTTCTTTGTCGGCGGTGGCGGTGGTGGTGGAAGCCGTTATTCATTTAAAGGCGGTGGCGGTGGTGGCGGTGGTTATACCGCAAAATACTTTGGTGTATCCTTAACCCCTACAAATCAATCTTTAATTGTTGGCGCTGGTGGAGCAGCTAATGCTGCCGGCGGAACTACTTCAGGATTTGGACTTGCTGGAGCTGCTGGCGGAAGACCTGGAGTAGCTGCTGGAGATAGTGCAGGAAGCGGCGGAGCAGGAGGCTCTGGTGGCGGTGGCGGTGGTCACAACGGATCTCCTCCAACACCAGGAAACGGAGGAATCTATGGAAATAGTGGATCTGGAAATGCCCGAGGAAATACATCTGGGGGCGGTGGGCAATTTTCAACTTATGGATCAACCTGTGAATTTGGAGAAGGAACTACATCAGGATGTACTAGAGGGGCAACATTTGCTTACAGTGGTGGCGGCGGCGGTGGTGAAGGATGCCGAACGGATACAGGATGTGTAGCAAGCGGTAGTGCCGGATATGGTAATGGAGATGCCAATACTGGTGGTGGTGGTTTAGGAAATGGCAAAGCAGGATATTCTGGGGTAATAGTAATTAGAAATAAACGATAAGCTTAACATTTAGTTAAGCTTTTTTATGTACTTTTTGCCCATCTCACACATATATTAAAAATGAGGAGGGATTAAATGTCTACATATAAAGAAATTGTTACTAAAGCAGTAATTGGAAAGGGTAAAAAAAGTTTTGCCAATAGGTTAGAAATAATAGCTGATAATAGTCCAGATACGGTTTTAGGATGTTGGATTATTAATCATCATTTTGTTGGAAATAATCGTAATGGAGTGGTAGTGGTTAATGGATCATTTGATGTTAATGTTTGGTATTCTTATGATAATGATACTAAAACGGGTGTATCAAGTGTAAAATATAATTATCAAGAAAAATTAAATGTTAAGATTAAAGAAGATAGTACTCTTACCGATAATTCAGAAATAATAGTAAGAAGTTTAAAACAACCAACAGTTAGAGATGCCAATATTGAAGATGGAAAGATTATTATTAACGTTGAAAAAGAATTAGGAATTGAGATTGTAGGGGATACTAAAGTAAAGGTCAGTATTGAAGAGGATAATGACGATTACGACCTTATAGAAGATGAAATAAGCGAAGAAGATATTTCTAAAGAAATAGATGCTGAAGTAAAAGAAGATTATCTAGAAAATAGTGTCAACCAAAAATAGTTGACACATTTTTTAATATTTGATATATTATTAGAGGAAAAAAGGAGGAATAATTATGGCAGTAAAGTTAAGATTAAAAAGAATGGGAGCAAAAAGAAGACCTTTCTATCGTATAGTTGCAGCTGATAGTAGAAGCCCTAGAGACGGAAGATTTATTGAAGCAGTAGGAACATACAATCCAATCTTAAAAGAAAATCAAGTTTCTTTAGATGAAGAAAAAGTCTTGAAATGGTTAAATAGTGGAGCTCAACCTACTGATACCGTTAAATCAATTTTAGTTAAAGAAAAAGTATTGGTTAAATATATGGCTACAAAAACAAAAAAAGTAACTACAAAAGCAGTTAAAGTAACTGCTGAAACTGAAAAGCCTGTAGTAAAAAAAGCTGCACCTAAGAAAGCAACAACTAAAAAAGCAGGTAAGTAATAATGAATTTAGTAGAATTTACCGAAAAATTAGTTAAAGGGATTGTTCACGAAGAAGACATGGTAAAGGTTCAACAATTTACTAAAGATGAAGAAAACGTTATTTTAGAGATACTTGTTCATGAAAATGATATGGGTGTTATAATAGGAAAAGGTGGCAAAATGGCTACTTCTTTAAGAACTATTATTCAGGCTTATGCCTATATTCATAATATTAGAAGAGTAAATATCAATATCGATTCATTTTAAAAACAACTTTGGTTGTTTTTTTTATTTTAGAATAGTATAATCTTTAGTAGAAAGGTTAAGTGTATGGAAGATTATATAGTCCCCAATCATATAGGTATTATTATGGATGGGAATGGTAGATGGGCAAGTAAAAGAAGCCTTTCCAGAAGCAAGGGGCATTTAGAAGGCAGTAAAAATTTAGAAAGCTTAGCCTTATATGCCAATAAAATTGGAGTAAAAGTTTTAAGTGTATTTGCTTTTTCTACAGATAATTTTAAAAGAAGTAGCGAAGAAGTTAATTACTTAATGAAATTATTTATTAGATTTTTTACTAAAAAAGAACAAGTGTTTATGAAAAACAATATTAGGGTTATTTTTTCAGGAAGAGAGAAACCCCTAAAAAAGGAAGTTATAAAAGTAATGAGCCATTTAACAGAAAAGACCAAAAATAATACCGGTGGATTGTTAAATGTTTGCTTAAATTACGGAGGGCAAGAAGAAATAATTGATAGTGTTAAATCTATAGTTAAAGATATTACTTCTAATAAGTTAAAACTAGAAGATATTGATAAAAACAATTTTTATCAATACCTATATAACAATATTCCACCAATAGATTTACTTATAAGAACTAGTGGGGAATATCGAATAAGTAACTTTATGATTTATGCAGGAGCATATAGTGAATATTATTTCTGTGATACTTTATTTCCGGATTTTAAAGATAAAGATTTGGATCTAGCTATTAAAGAATATAATAATCGTGATCGAAGATTAGGAGGAGTTAAAAATGAAACAAAGAACAATTAGTGCTGTTGTAGCTTTAGCAATAATAATTCCATTAATAATTTTAGGCAATTTATACTTTGCCTTAGGAGCAATCATTTTAGGATTAATTGGTTATTATGAAATTCTAAAAGCCAAAAAAGATTATAATATTCCCAATATTTTAAAATTTGTAGGAGGCCTCTTCTTAGTAATTATAATTTTGAGCGGTTATAATTGGTCAGTTCCTATTATAGACCAAACTAGCATTTTTATTTCTTTACTGGTTGTTCTTTTATTACCGATAATTGTTTATGATAATGAAAAGTACAATTTTAATGATGCTCTTTATTTAATTGGATCTATAATATTTTTGGGTTTGGCCTTTAGCTTATTAATTAACATTAGAAATCTAGATATTAAGTATTTGGTAATGCTAATCTTAACAACAACAATGACCGATATGTTTGCATTCTTTTTTGGAAAACTAATTGGCAGAAATAAATTATGTCCTAATATTTCTCCGAAGAAAACTTGGGAAGGGACAATTATGGGATCTTTACTAGGTACTTTAATTGTGACCGTATATTACATTACATTTATTAATAATTCGGTTTCTTTATTAGTGGTTATTGGATGTGTATTATTACTTTCAATAGTGGGTCAATTAGGAGATCTGTTATTTAGTGCTATTAAAAGATCTAATAATATTAAAGATTTTTCTAATATAATGCCTGGTCATGGGGGAATATTAGATCGATTGGATAGTTTAATAATGGTAGTTTTAACTTTTACCTTATTAATAAATTATTTATAGGAGGATGATTATGAATTTATTGTTATTTGGTTCATTAGCTGGTATAGCCAGTAGTATTTTAAATATTATTTACTTAGTTTTAATATTAGGATTATTAATTTTTATCCATGAGTTAGGACATTTCTTATTTGCTAAAAAATGTCATGTTCATATATATGAGTTTGCTTTAGGCATGGGGCCAAGAATATTGAAAAAAACTGGTAAAGATAACATTATATATTCTCTTAGAGCTTTTCCAATAGGCGGATTTGTTACTATGGCTGGGGAAGTATCAGAGGATGACAAAAAGATTAAAAAAGAAAGCTTTATGTGTAATCGTCCTTGGTATCAAAGAGTTTTGATTTTACTTGCCGGAGTTACCTTTAACTTTATTTTAGCTTTAGTTTTATTATTTGCATCAGCTTTAATTTGGGGAACGTCTACCGTTACTCCAAAAGTAAGTGAAGTAGTAGAGGGCTACCCAATTGCTGATGCTGGAATTGAAGTAGGAGATACCATCTTAGAAATAAATGGTTATAAAATAAAAGATTGGGAGAGAGCAAGTGTAGTTCTTGCTTTAAAAGATAAAGACAATATATATAAGTTTAAGGTTCAAAAAACAGATGGTTCTGTAAAGACTTATAATATTGAACCTAAAATAGAAAAAGAAGACGGTAAAGAGCGAAAAGTGTTTGGAGTAATGGCTACTGCTGAAACTGAAAAAGGCTTTATAAATGCTTTAAAATATTGTTTTACAAAGTTTGCTGATATTATTTCTTCAATGGCCTTTGTAATTGTCGAACTGTTTGCAGGTAATTTATCTCTTAGTGCTTTAAGTGGCCCAGTAGGAATATACTCAGTAGTTGGAGAAACGGTTAGTTATGGGTTACAAAGTGTTATTTATATAATAGCTTTATTAAGTATTAACTTGGGATTCATTAATGCTATTCCATTTCCAGCCTTTGATGGAGGCAGAGTATTATTCTTAATTATTGAAAAGATAAAAGGCTCTCCAGTTAATAGTAAAGTAGAAAACGCTTTCCATACTGTTGGTTTTATTCTCTTAATGATATTGATGCTTTACATAACTTTTCAAGATATTTTAAGGCTATTTTAATAAATGGAAAATAATAAACAAATAATTGAATTATGTCACAATTTCTATAAAATAATTAATTATGAGTATCCTATTGAAGATAGTATTACTAATAAGTTAATAATTATTTATGAAAGATATATCTTTAGTATTGATCCTAATAATAAAAAAGAAGTGGCAAAAGTAAAAGAAATAGATCGTATATATGGAAAATATATTGATGATTATTTTTTTAGAAAAAACTTAAAAAAAGAAATTGAAAGTGTTAGAGCTTCAAAAGAAGAAAACTTATTAAAAAATATTATAGACGCCATTATTAGAATAAATCAGAAATTTGAAGACGGCATAACTCGCAATATATATGTTTCTCGTTGGATTTAAAAATCGTTAAATTTTCTTAACGATTTTTTTAATATCACTTTTTTTAACTATTTTAAAACCAAACTTTTTTCCTAATATAAATAAAATAATTAGAATAGCTAAGAGCAAAATATAAAAAGCAGTATTATCTTCTTCTTCATAATCGCTCCAAATATTTAATTTTTCTTCTTTAGCTAATTTTTCGCTCTTTTGAAGTTTTTCGGTATATAAATAATCTCCGTATAAATAGGCAACCTCTGCATAGCCGTTTCTAATAATATCATCTTGTAATAATTGATTATCAACATAAACCCAAACTAAATATCTTCCATATTTGTCTAATTCATTGCTATTAGGATCAAATTCTATTTCTATACTTTTGGCATTAGTTAATTTATCACAAGTATATTTACTGGCTTCTTTTCCATAAGGTTCTATTTTGTTAGTACTTTCGGGAGTATCAATGGCTAAAAACCTGAATGTTTCTTCTTTTTTATCTATGATAAATTTAGCAGTATCTCCATCAACACACTTACTAAACTTTACTTTTTCTTTTTCATTAGCAGAAACTGAACCTATAAAACAAATAAACATCAAAATTATTAAAACTATCTTTTTCATATTTTCACCATAATTATTGTACTATATTTTTTTAATTGATTCTAGATACTAACTATAATATAATAGCGCTGAGAGGTATGGAATGAATAAAATTGTTACTGATAATTATACATTAATAACTGATAAGGTGGGCATACCAAAACCACTTAGAATTTTAAATTTATCAGATTTGCATATTGATCAAGACCAATATAGCACTGATTTAGCAATATATATTTTAAAAATGTTAGAAAAGTATTTAGAAAGTGAAGAAGATATAGACACGATTTTAGTTTCCGGTGATGTAATAAATGGGGCAGCCCTTTATCAAAATAGTGAGGTATATAACAAATTACAATACATGATTGATATGCTAAAAAGTAAAGCTCCAGTAGTAATTAGTACGGGAAATCATGATTTATTTACTTGGGGAAGATTTTTAAAGGCTTGCTTTAAAATAAAAGAAAAAAATATGCCTGAAGAAGTTATTAAAGCTCGCTTGATGTTTAACCAATTGGGAGAAAAAGAAGATGTGTATCCTTTAGATAATAAACAGGTTGAAATAGATGGGGTAGTATATACTGGAATAACCCAAGATTTGCCTTCAATGACCGAAATAAATTATGGAAGACATTGTAATAAGTTATTAGTGATTTTGAAAAAGCAAATGTTACATTTCAAAATAATAAAATAAATATTATATGTGGTCATGCTCCCAATCAAATTTCTTCTTCTTACGTAAGAGATAGATTGGATTTTTCTAATGTTTTAGCTATTTTTACGGGACATTTACATGATGGATATTTAAAAGATGATACAGTTCAAAAATTTAAGAATTTAGTAGAATCATATGGAATATGGGAGACACCAACCACGGCTTTTGTTAATAATATGTGTCGGGGGGCTTTTATTATGAGTAAAGGTTTTAAAAGTCCGGCTTACATACCTGATGAATTTTATAATGCTATTATTGAAATGTTAGGTGAAAAAAATAAAAAATCAACGGCTTTATTCGTAAATAGAGGCTTTATTCAAGGAATTAAGAATCCTAAATTTAATTCTATGTTATTAAAAGCGGTAATTCAAAATCCGGAAAAAGAACAAGATTTTGGTTGTAAAAGATAAATTTATTTGCTATAATCAGTTTGTTCTTATGGCGACATAGCTCAGCTGGCTAGAGCATCCGGTTCATACCCGGCAGGTCGGGAGTTCAAATCTCTCTGTCGCTACCAAAGAATTTAAACTCGAATTTTTAATTTCGAGTTTTATTATGGTTAGAAATATAGCAATATATTTAAAAAGTATTTAATTTATAAAAATAATTTGCTATAATTATAAGGCAATTGGAAATTGCCCAGTAGCCAAGTGGTAAGGCATCAGACTCTGACTCTGACAGCGCAGGTTCGAATCCTTCCTGGGCAGCCATATTATGACCTGTTGGTGAAGTGGTTTAACACGCCACCCTCTCAAGGTGGTATTTTCACGGGTTCGAAACCCGTACAGGTCACCAAATGACTTAAAACTCAAACTTAACGTTTGAGTTTTTAAATTTTCAGTTATTTATGGTATACTAAAAACAAAGGAGAAATTATTATGGCAAAAGCAATTTACAGTGACGCGACTTTAATAGCCAGTCCATATTTTAAAAGCAATACTTCAAAAATATTAGTTGCTTCTGATATTCATTATCATCCTCATGTTGATAAACATTTATATGAATTGCTAGTAGAGTATTCAAGGGAAACCAGTCCAGATTTTATAATTATGCCAGGAGATTTAATAGAAACTATTGATTTTATTGATGATTCTGGAGAAAAATCTTTTTTTGACAAAATAATAAGAGAGTTATCTGAAGTAGCTCCTTTAATTATTGTGCCTGGGAATCATGATATTGGCTTTTTCGGTAAAGAAAACTTTGTTAATAGATTAAATAGTAAACAAGAAAGAAATCAAAAATCATTAAGATATTTTGAGTCATTAAATAAAATTAAAGACGTTTATTTTTTAGATAATGAACAAACCACAATAAAAGGAATGACCTTTTTAGGCTTTAGTCCCAGACTAGCTACCTATTTGAAAAAAGGTGATGAAAAAACTAATGAAGAGTTTATTGAAGATTATTTAAAAAGTGGATTAAAAATGGCTGAAGCTGATTATAATGTTTTATTAACTCATTCGCCAGTTCTTTTATCAGAACCATTAGTAAAAACTAGCCTTGATGACTTAAATCATCTTAGTGATTTAGTTGTCACTGGTCATTTACATGATGGATATTTGCCTAAAAGTTTTGATAAGTTATTAGGCAACACTAATTCGGGATTATTTATAACTCCATTAGTAGCTCCCATTCCAGGAATGATATGTCGCGGAGTTCATGATTTTGGAAGAGGCTATTTATTTGTTTCTCAAGGCTTTAGAAAATGGACTGCTGATATTGGATTATTCAATGCCTTTCAAACAATAACGGCTAATGACATAGAAGAAATATATTTAAAAAATAGTGAATTATTAAGTCATGAAACTTTGCCATCAAAAAAGATGTAGGGAAAATAATTATGCTATAAGAATACTACTGATCGTTTGGAAATGATGAACTAACGACAAATATTTGATAAGAAAAGATACCTTTAACTATTAACTTGTAAAAAGAATAATAATAATTTATTATATTAATAAGAGTGGTGATATTATGAAACTAATTTCTTTACTTCCGGCAGATGTTTATACGGTTGTTAATAAAACTATCTTAACTGAGAAGGATAAGAATGTTTTAATATCTCTTTATGAACCTATTATAGGGCCTATGGCTATTAGTTTATATCTAACTTTATGGCGTGATTTAGAGCACTTAGAATTAATATCTAAAGATTATACTCATCATCACTTAATGACTATTTTAAAGTCTGATTTAGAGTCTATTAAAGAAGCTAGAGAAGGTTTAGAAGCAGTAGGAATATTAAAGACTTATTTAAGAAAGGGTGAAATAAACAGCTATATTTATGAACTATATTCACCCTTGACTCCTAAAGAATTCTTTATGCATCCAATATTTAATGTGGTTTTATATAATAATATTGGCAAAAAAGAGTATGAGGAGTTAAAAGAATGTTACCAAATGCCTAAAATAGATATGAAAGAATATGAAGACATTTCTAAACAACTAAATGAAACCTTTACTTCTTATAATGGAAATCTCGCAATTATTGAAAGTGACCTTATAAAAGATAATAATATTAATAAAGGCTATATTAAAAACTTTATTGATTTTGATTTAATAGTATCATCTATTCCTAAAGGAATAATTAATGAAAAGACCTTTAATGATAAAACAAAAAATTTAATTAATGAGTTAGCTTTTATTTATAATTTTGATTCTCTAAAAATGGCTGAAATGATTAGAATAAGCCTTAATGAAAATGGCCTTATTGATAAAGAAAACTTAAGAAAAACCGTTAGGAAATATTATCAATATGATAATGCCGGATCTCTTCCGACTTTAATTTATCGTAATCAACCAGAATATTTAAGAAATCCCAATGGAGATGACAGTAATCGTGGTAAATTAATTAGTGTTTTTGAAAATACAACACCCTATGACTTTTTAAGAAGTAAATACAAAGGAGCTAAACCAACGACTAGAGATTTAAAATTATTAGAAAATCTACTGGTTGATTATGAACTTAAGCCGGCCGTAGTAAATGTGTTAATTGACTATATTTTAAAAAGTAATGATAATAAATTAATACAGGGCTTTGTAGAAACAATCGCTGGGCAATGGAAAAGGTTAAACATTGAAACAGCCAGTGATGCAATGACTATTGCCGAAAAAGAACATCAAAAATATTCTAAAAAGAATACCGTTAAAAAAGAAAATATTAAAACTCCAATTTGGTTTGATAAAAATATTGAAAAAGAAGAAATTAGTGAAGAAGAAAAAGCCGAACTTGAAGATTTATTAAAAGAATTTAGGTGAAATTATGGAAATTGAAGATGGATTAAAAAAATATACTAAAAAAGATTATGAAAAATCTTTAAAATATGTCTATGCAACTGCCTGTAAAGATTCTAATTTTAAAGCACTTGTTAATAGTTTAAAACTAAAAGAGAAAGACGCTATTAAATATACCTCTAAATTACAAAGAACCATTGAGGAAATAAACAACTGTGAAAATTGTAAAGGATTAGGTTTTTGCAAGAACCCAACGTGTGGCTATGTTTATTATCCAACTACAAGAGAAGAACATTTAGATTTTTCTTACATATCTTGTAAGTATACTAAAAAACTTTCTAAAGAAAAGAAAAACATTACTTTTTATGAATTGCCTAGTGAATTACAGAATGCCTCAATGAGTAAGATTGATGTTACCGATAAAAGTCGCTCTAAAGTAATTAAATGGCTAAAAGAATTTTATGATAATTATTTAGAGGGTAAAAAAGTAAAAGGTCTTTATTTGCATGGTTCATTTGGTAGTGGAAAAAGTTATTTAATTACCGCTTTATTAAATGAATTATCTAAAAAAAGAATTAATATTATTGCTGTTTATTATCCTTTTCTCTTAAGAAAACTAAAAGATTCTTTTAAAACTAACTTTGATTCAAAATTAAATGATTTAATAAAGGCGGACATTTTATTATTAGATGATATTGGAGCTGAGAGTGTTAGTGAATGGAGTAGAGATGAAATACTAGGTACCATTTTGCAATATCGTATGGATAATGCTTTACCAACATTTTTCACCTCTAATTTAAGTATTTCTGATCTAGAGCAGCATTTAAGTAATACTAAAAACAATGTTGATAAAGTAAAGTCAAGAAGAATTATTGAGCGCATTAATCAATTAACCGAAACTATGGAAATGGTAAGCGAGAATAGGAGAAAATAATGTCTGATAAAGTAAAAAGCTTATTAGCTAAGAAAAAGGAATTAGAAGAACAAATTGCTACTGCTGATTTAAAATTCGATAGTATTTTAAATCTATATCTTAAAGGTAGTAAGAAAAATGAATATGAACAAGGCTCTTTTAGAGCGATTAACGAAGTAGAAAAAGCCCGTTTAGAAAGAGATTATACTATTTCATCTTTAGAAAGAGAAATAGCTATTACCAACATTGATTTATTCCTTACCAGAAGAGAAATAAGAGCTTCCCATCGTCAATTATCGGTTGAAGAATATGAGCAAAGTTTAATTAGTGGAGAACAAGAAAAACAAAATCTTAGAATGCTAGCCGAAAGAGATCGTTTAGAATATCAAATCAGAGGTAGATGCCTTCAAAGAAAAGAATATACCCATGATTTAGAAACACCATCTTTGCTTGCCAAAGATGAAGTTTATAGTTTAAAATATTTAATGAGCTTAATGGGAGAAGATGATATTCGTGATGAAAAAGAACTGATGAGAATAAGTCATCAATTATATTCTAAATTACCAATATCAGAATATCAAAAATAAGAATCATTGCAATTATAACAATAAAGTGTTAAAATAAATAAGAAATCTGTAATGAGAGACATGATTTATAATAAACTTTATAGAGACTTAGTGGTTGGTGTAAACTAAGAAGTAAATTATAAGTTACCACTTTCTAGAGAAATTAATAGTTTCCGGAGGATACTTCGTTATCAAATTAAAGTTAAATATTAGGATGGTACCGTGCTTATGCACTCCTTAGGTAGCATTCTTTTTTTTGAAAGGGAATGTAAAATGGCTAGATATTTTGAAAAAATAAGTTTTGAGCAATTTAAGAAAGACATAGTGGATGATCGGACTTTATATGATGATTTTGAATTACCCAAAAGAAAAACTAAATGTAGTGCCGGTTATGATTTGGCTGCATTAGAAGATTTTGTTTTAAAACCAGGAGAAAGAAAAGTTGTGGGAACCGGTATAAAATATGTTTCACCAGAAGATGAAATGTTTATGATTTTAATTCGAAGCAGTTTAGGTTTTAAATATAATATTCGTTTATGCAATCAGGTTGGTATTATTGAAAGTGATTATTATAATAATCCTAGTAATGAAGGACATGTAATGATTGCTATTCAAAATGAAGGTAAAGAAGATTTTATTGTTCATAAAAAAGATCGTATTGCTCAAGGGATATTTGTTAAATTCTTAACCATTGATAATGAAGAAGAAGTTATGACAATAAGGACTGGAGGTATGGGATCTACGGATTCAAAATAAAATGGATGATTATGAAAAAATGTTAAGAGAAGAATTAGGAAAAATAATGATTCAAAAGCAACAGATGTGGCGTAAAAAAGAGGCTTGGGAGAGTGACCCTGAATATCAAGCTCTTATCTCAAAAGAACAAGAAATTAGAAAAAAATATGCTAGATTTTTATTAAATAAAAAAATGAATGAAGAAAGAGAGAAAAAATTATGAAAAATATCAAAGAAGATGAAAAATTAAATAAACTTAATCATAGCTGT
>CAZTRF010000018.1:0-16863 GCA_964616495.1 uncultured Muribaculaceae bacterium | reverse complement strand
CTTAACGCTCATTATTTAATTTTTTTGAGACATTTTCAAAAGTTATTGACATTATTTTCGATTTAGCATTTCTTCTTCTATTTTTAATAATCGATTATATTTGGCGATTCTTTCACCTCGACAGACACTTCCGGTTTTAATAAAAGGAATATTTAAACCAGCCGCTAGATCAGCTATAAAAGTATCTTCTGTTTCACCACTACGATGAGAAATAATCATTTTATAATTATAATCATGAGCCATTTTAATAGTATCACACATTTCACTAATGGTTCCTACTTGATTAGCTTTTAATAAAATAGAATTGCAATAACCCTTCATAACTCCTTCTTGCAAATATTTCTTATTAGTTACGAAATAGTCATCACCAACTAACATAATTTTCTTTTTGCATAAAGCTGTAAATTTAATCATATTTTCAATATCATTTTCATCAAAAACATCTTCAACACTTATAATTGGATATTTATTGATTAATTTTTCATAATATTTGATTAATTCATCACCCGTTAAAAGATTGCCATCTATTAAATATTTATTTTCTTTTTTATCATAGAAAGATGAAGCAGCTGCATCAATAGCAATAAACACTTCTTTTCCTGGTATATATCCTGCTTTAATAATAGCTTTTATTATTAAATCAAAAGCCTCTTCGTTATTGGCTAAATTAGGAGCAAATCCTCCTTCATCGCCTACCCCTGTAGATAAATTTTTATCTTTTAAAATTTTCTTTAGGTTATGGAATATTTCCGAAGCAGCTCTAATTCTTTCTTTAAAGGTTTTTACGACTGGAACAATCATAAATTCTTGAATATCCAAATTATTCTCAGCATGCAATCCTCCATTAATAATGTTAATCATTGGAATAGGAAGAGTTACCCTGCCATTAGAAACAAACTCATAAAGTGCTTTTCCATTATTTGTTGCTGCTGCTTTTAAAGCCGCCAAGGAAACTCCTAAAATAGCATTGGCTCCTAAATTGGTTTTATTAGGAGTAGCATCTAAATCTAATAAAGCTTGATCAACTTTTCTAATGTTCAAATCCATTCCTACCAAAGCTTCTCTAATAACTGTATTAACGTTCTCTACGGCTTGTAAGACACCTTTTCCTAAATAGCGTTTATTATCTTTGTCTCTTAATTCTAAGGCTTCTTTTTCCCCAGTAGAAGCCCCACTTGGAATACTAGCTACTCCTTTGATATTGTTATCTAAAATAAGCTCTACCTCGATAGTAGGATCTCCTCTTGAATCTAATATCTCTCGTGCCATAATATTTTTAATTTTCATTCTATCACCTTTTTATTCTAATCAAATTATACACAAATAATACCCTTTTATCAATAACATTTTTATGATATAATCATTAACATAATGAGGGGTAATATTATGATAAAAGAAATAACTCTATATGAATTTGACGCTTTTGCTTTAAATCATCCATTACGTAGCTATCATCAAACAAGTAGCTATGCCCTTTTAATTAAAGGAAAAGGATATACTTATGAGTTTATAGGATATTTTGATGAAACTAACACTTTAAAAGCGGCGACAATGATTGTTTTTAGAAAAATAGATTTTATGAGTCATTATGGTTATGCTCCTAAAGGCTTTTTACTTGACTTTTATGATGAAAAATTAGTTGAAAATTTTACAAAAGCTTTAAAAGAATATTATAAAAAAAGCGAAAAAAATATCGTCTTTATAAAAATCAATCCTGAAATAGCTATTGGGGAAGTTATTGAAGAAGCAAATTATAAGGTTAAATATAATCAAAATATTAAAATTGTTGAAACTTTACCTAAATATGGATATGTTCAATGTAATCCTAAATATAACTTTGAAACTAGATTGCCTAAATTTAATGCTGTAGTAAATTTAAAAAATTTTGATATAAATAGTATTTCAAAAAACACTAGAAATAAAGTAAATAAGGGGGAAAGACACGGATTATATTTAGAACGAACTAATCAAGATGGTATTGAAGTTTTATATAAATATGTAAGGGATAAAAAGAAAGGAAATAAAAAGTATTATCTTGCCTATTACAATAATTTTGAAAAGAACAATAATGTTGACTTATTTTTAGTTAAGGTTAATTATACTGACTTGTTGGTAAAGGCTCAACAGCGCTATCAAGAGCAAACTGAAATCTGTAACTATTATAATACTTTATTAGGTCAAGAAAATAAAAAAAGAATTTTTAATGCTAAAATTGAATCGGATAAGGTTTTACAAGAAATAAAAAATGATATTATTTTTGCTACTGAAAAAATAAAAATTAGTAATGAAGAATATATTGCCGCGGCTTTAATTATTAAATATGCTAATCGAATTTATTTTACGCGTACTGGTTTTGATTCTCATTACAAACAATTAAATCCTAATCACTTTTTATATTATAAAATAATGGAATATTATAAAAATGATTATGGATATGCCGACTTAAATGGTATTACTGGTGACATCGATAATAAAAGATATGCCGGTTTAAATCAATTTAAACTCGGCTTTAATCCAAAAGTATATGAATTTATTGGAGAGTTTGATTTAGTGTTTAACTTAAAAAAATATAAAAAGCTAGAAGAAAACGGTTTTATAAAAGAAGAATTTTATAGTGAAAATAAAAAAACCATTTTAGCAGAAAAAGCATTGCAAAAAGAAAAAGGAAGTTAGTCTTCCTTTTTTATTACGATGTTTACTATTTTATTTTTAATAACAATAATTTTAATTATTTCTTTCCCTTGAAGATGTCTTTTAACATTATCTTCTTCTAAAGCCATCTTCTTTATTTTTTCTTCATCTAAATCTATAGAAATAGAAAGGCTTCCTCGTAATTTACCATTCACTTGAATTCCTATTTCAACAGTTTCTTCAATAGTTTTGGATTCATCATAAGTTGGCCATTTTTCATAGGCTATAGTTTCATTATGGCCTAACATCTCCCATAGTTCTTCAGTAATAAAGGGGGCAATAGGATTTAATAATTTAATAAATCCTTCAGCATATTCTTTAGGAAATATTTCTTCTTTACTTACACTATTAGTAAAAATCATCATTTGACTAATAGCTGTATTAAGACTTAAATTTTCATAATCATTAGTGACCTTTTTTACTGTCTGATGATATATCTTATCCAAATTTTTATTTGGAGTATTTATTATTTGTTTAGTTTCAAATAAAGTCCAAACCCTATTTAAAAATTTATTAGCTCCTATCATAGCGGTGTTATTCCATGGTTTATCTGCTTCTAAAGGCCCCATAAACATTTCATATAGTCTTAAAGTATCTGCTCCATAGCTTTCAACCACCTTATTAGGATCAACCACATATTCTGGAAACCTTTTTCCCATTTTTAAACCGTTTGCTCCTAATATCATTCCTTGATGAACCAATTTTTTAAATGGCTCTGATACTGGAGATAAACCCTTATCATATAAATAATTATTCCACATTCTAGAATATAATAAATGCCCTACAGCATGTTCAGGTCCGCCAATATATAAATCTACTGGCATCCAATGTTTTAATAGTTCTTGATCAGCAAAAGCTTCTTCATTTCGAGGATCTATATACCTTAAGAAATACCAACTAGATCCAGCCGATCCTGGCATAGTACTAGTTTCTCTTTTGCCTTTCATTCCGTCTATTTCAATATTAACCCATTCTTTATTTCTTTCTAGAGGACTAGAGCCATCTTTAGTAGGTCTATAATCATCTAATGCTGGTAAAATCAATGGCAATTCTTTATCTTTTAAAGAAATATCTTTTCCATTATCCAAGTGAATTATTGGAATAGGTTCTCCCCAATATCTTTGACGAGCAAAAATCCATTCTCTTACTTTATAATTAATCTTTTTAATTCCACATTTGTTTTTTTCCAGCCATTCAATCATTACGTTAATAGCTTCTTCTTTTCCCATATTATTTAAAAATTCAGAATTAAGATGTACTCCATCTTCAGTATAAGCACATTCTCCTTTTAATAACCTTTCAGTATCATATAAATGGGCTGCAGTAGTTATAGTATTTAACAATTGATTTTTAGGTATCCACATTAATTCAATTCCGGCTTTTTCTTCTTCGCTTACTTCTTTTTGTTTTAATGAATTTAATTCTAAAATAACAGTATGACATTCTAAATGACGATTAACATCTTTATGACGAGCATAGAAATTATCAAAATAAATAAACTCCATTTCTTTAAAATTCTTAATATCACAATATCCAGTTTCTTCTGCCAATTCTCTTTTAGCCGCTTCAATAGGAGTTTCTCCTTCTTCAATTCCTCCCATTACATAAACGGTCCAATTGAAATTGTTGTTTTTTGACACTAAATATTCTTCTTTGTCGGGATGTTTTACTATAACATTAACAACCGTTCTGTTGGTAAGCTTTTTATCAGACCTAATAGTTGATTCGTTTTTACCATTAAAACTTTTCCCTAATACCTGTATTATCGGAATATTAAATTTAACTGCAAAATCATAATCTCTTTCATCATGAGCAGGAACTGCCATAATAGCTCCTGTTCCATAATTAGCTAAAACATAATCGGAAATCCAAATAGGTATTTTTTTGCCGTTAACTGGATTAATAGCATCAGCTCCAATATAAACTCCGGTTTTTTCTTTATTAAGTTCAGTTCTTTCTAAATCCGATTTAGAAGCACATATTTTTTGATAGGCATTTACTTCTTTTGCTTTTTCTTTAGAAGTAATTTCATTTACTAAAGGATGCTCTGGAGATAATACACAGTAAGTAACTCCAAATAAGGTATCTACTCTAGTAGTAAATACTGTAAAAGATTTATTGGTATTAGCAACTTTGAATATTACTTCAGCTCCAGTACTCTTACCAATCCAATTTTTTTGAATTTCTTTAGTAGAAGTTGGCCATTCAATGTGATTTAAACCCTCTAGTAATTTTTCAGCATATTTAGGAAGATCAATTACCCACTGTTTCATATTTTTTCTAATTACAGGGTATCCTCCACGCTCGCTCTTACCATCAATAACTTCATCATTAGCTAGTACACACCCTAATTCTTCACAATAATTAACTGGCATAAGGACGTTTTTAGCCAAACCATCTTCATACAACTGTTTAAATATCCATTGAGTCCATTTATAAAAACTAGGATCAGTTGTAGAAATTTCTCGATCCCAATCATAAGAAAAACCTAACATTTTTAATTGAGTCCTAAAAGTATCAGTATTTTTTTTTGTAAACTTTTCAGGATGATTACCAGTATTAATAGCATATTGTTCAGCAGGAAGTCCAAAAGAATCAAAACCCATTGGATGAAGGACATTAAATCCTTGCATTCTTTTCATTCGAGCAATAATATCACTGGCAGTATATCCTTCCGGATGTCCGGCATGTAATCCTACTCCTGAAGGATAAGGAAACATATCTAAAGCATAAAATTTTGGCTTAGAAAAATCCCTTATATCAGTTTTAAAGGTTTTATTATCATCCCAATACTTTTGCCACTTTTTTTCAATCTTTTTAAAATTATACATTACCTTTTCCATCCTTTCTTAACTAACATTCTTCCTAATATTTCATAAGTTGCATATATGAGCATAAATAGTAATACAAACCCAATCAACATCTTCCATATAAAGGCTATATCAATAAAAATTATGATTACTGATGTAAATGAGATTATCAAAGCATTTAAACTACATGTAATAGTACTTAAATTTTTGTATTTAATTTTTTTAGGATCCAATTTAAATTTTATAACCAAATAATTAATTTCACCTATTTTATTATATTTTTTCTTTTTAATTTTTTTTAAATTAACAAAACAAAATTGAATTATAAATATAATAATAAAAATTACAATAAAGTACAAAAAATATTTCATATTTCCTCCTATTAAAAAAGCATCTTCCTCTAAGGACGAAAATGCCGTGGTACCACCTTAATTTTTTCTCTAAATTCGATATGGGGAATCAACCCAATAGCTCCAAAGATGAGTTCATAATACTAAGTTCTTAGTTTTCACCAATCACTAAGTCTCTACAAAACTTTATATTACTACTATTCTTTTTCATTGCTTTATATGTGTATTATATTAAATTTCTGCTATATATTCAAGTAATTTTAAGAACATTCTAATAAATATTTTTTCTAAACCACTATTTTTTAGTTTTCTAATTTGAATTCTTTTCTTTCTAACTTCTTCATTGCTAAATATAATTTCTGCTATTTTTTCTTTCAATGCTGTTTCAATTTGCAAATCACTAAGAATTAAGTCAATTTCATCATTAACCAATCTTATAGAATCTATTTCAATATCTTTTCCTTTACAATTAATAGTTAACTGTTTAGTAGTAGGAACATCTTTTACTTTAACAATAAAATCAACATCTTCCGTTTCTTTAGTACATTCCCATTTTGAGTCTCCTAAATAAACAATAACATCTTCAGCTTCTTTAGTATTTCTAAAACGAATAGTATAATCTCTTTTAGGAGGAATAATTCCACTTTTACCTTCAAGAGGTCTAATAATTACCGTGTAATTATTGGGTAGATAGTTATAATCTATGCTACTTACAATATAAAATCCTTCTTCATAAAGTCTTGATTCACCATCATCTTCATATAAATTATAGGTATTACTCATTCCCGGAAAGATATGTATTTCCATTTCTTTTGGAGAGCTAGTAACATTTTTATTGGCTTCTAATACTCCCAAAGGAATAATTGAACCACTTTTAGCAAATACCGGATAGTCTTCATCTTTATAAAAAGTGATGTATCTTTTACCACCTGGAAACTTTTTACCACTTTTAAACTCATACCAAGTCCCATTTGGAATAAATAATTTTTGAACTACTCTATTCATAATTTCATCTTTTTTAGTAGTAATCGGAGCTATAAATAACTCAGTTCCAAAAAAGTATTGATTACGATAAGTTGGTTCATCAACTATTTCTGGATATTTATAATATAACGGCTGAACAATAGGCAATCCAGTTTTGTAGTATTTATATCCTTCAGTATATAAATATGGAATTAATCTTTGTCTTAAAGTACAGTATTCTTTAACAATACTTAAGGTTTTCACATCCCAAAGCCATGGTTCTCTTTTATAATACTTACCTTTATTGCTAGCTAATCTAAATATAGGGCTAAAAGTTCCCAGTTCTACATATCTAGCATAAAGCTCCGGCTCTTCAATCCCATCTTTATATCCACCTATATCATGGCTCCACCATGAAAGTCCAATATTACCAGCTCTAGAATTATAATAAGGCAAATTATTTAAGGTTTTCCAGCTAACTGTAGTTTGACCCGAATAATAGATAGGATAGCGATGACTAGCTTTAAGTCCATTATAAGCCATAATCATGCCTCTTTTTTTATCGTCAATACTATAATTATTAAAAATATAATAATTTAAGGCTCTCATTTGTTCATAATTTTTGTTTAAATAATCAATAAAGAAAAAATCCACTCCAAAATTATTTAAAGGTTTTAATAGTTTATTTAAAAGAGTGTTAATAACATATTTATCGAATATATTTAAATTAATTATTTGATTTTCTTCTAATTTGACTTCTTTCTGAATGCTTTTATAAGCCAATTCACTAGGAAGAATTCCTTCGCTAGGATCAATGTTTAATCCTAGAGCAATTCCTCTATCATGAAGATAAGTTGTCAATTCAGTTGGGCTTGGGAATAAGTTGTCATCAATTGTGTATCCGGTTCTTTTATTATTAGAATTGCCCTTATCTTTTTTACTCCAATAGTTACCTAATACTATATTAGAAATAGGAATTTGATTTTTATTAAACTTCGCAATTAATCTTTTTAAGCCATTAAAATCATACTCTTCATCTTTATTCCACCAAATACCTAAAGCACTTCTTCTAATTAAAGCTGGTTTGCCAGTTAATTTAAAATAATCCTTTAAACATGGCCCAAAATCTTTTTTATACATAAACAAATATATGTCTATTTCATCATCATTTCTTTTTCTTAGATATCCATCATCCTCAATAACCAAACTATCGCTATCATCAATAGATGCAAAGCCATCAGTCGAATACAAACCTTTAGTCAAATTATTTCTGGTAATAAACTCAGTAATATTTGAATTGGTTCCTAAAAAGTTTCTAGCTTCAGGATGGCCATAATACCAGGTTTTATCAGTTTCTAAAAGTTTAATCTTTAAATTAGAGTCTTTTGCTAAAGCTGACCCTTTAAACGGTTTATTTTTAGCATACTCCATTTTGAAATATTTAGTGGTTATCATTAAATATCTATCATCTTGATTAACTCCCATTGCTGGGACTTCAAAATCTCTAAAAACAGCAAATTCAGTAGGCTTATCTAAAAAGGCCCCCGTGGGACTATATTCTAGCCTAATTAAAAGTTCACTTAAAATAGTAATACGATAATTATCCCCTTTAAACGTTGCTGAAGGTTTGCTTTTAGCAGTATTAGAATTTATTTTAAAATGTTTAGCTAATTCAGCCATTATATCACCCACTTTTTACTATAACTTAATAATACCACATCAATTTAAAATGCTCAATAATTAAAACAATGTTATAATTGGTTTGGTGATTTTATGTGGAAATATGCTACCGATAATAAAAGATATCATACTCTTAATTATTATTATAAAAACAGGTATGGCCAAAAGGTATTTAAAGTTACTTTAAATGCTTTTAAGGAATGTCCTAATAAAAATAGATGTATTTATTGTAGCGAAGGAAGTAAATACTTTTCATTGGAAAAAGAGGTACCTTTAAAAATTCAATTTGAAGAAGGAATAAAGGTTTTATCTAAAAAATGGAAGAATGCTTTGTATATTGCTTACTTTCAAACTAACACCAATACTTATGCCCCCTTAAATATCTTAAGAGAAAAATATGAAGAGGTTTTATCTTTTCCCATAGTGGGGTTAAATATAGCCACGAGGAGTGACGCTATATCAGATGAGGTATTAGACTATTTAGAGGAAATAAATAAAAGAACTGATTTAACAATTGAATTAGGTCTTCAAAGCATGCATGAAAAAACCCTAAAGTTAATTAGAAGGGGTCATACTTTAGCTAATTTTGAAAAAATGGTTAAAAAACTACAAAAAAAGAATATTAATGTTGTAGTTCATATTATTAATGGTCTTCCTACCGAAACCAAAGAAGAAATGATTGAAACGGCCAAATATTTAAATCATCTTCATATTGATGGAATTAAGATTCACATGCTTCATATTATTAAAAATACCCCTTTAGCAGATATGTATAACGAAAAGCCTTTTTATGTTTTAACTAAAAATGAATATATTGATATAGTTATTAATCAGTTAGAGGTATTAGATGAAAAAATAGTGATTCATCGTATTACGGGAGATCCTAAAATAGATGATTTAATCGAACCAAAATGGTTAATTAAAAAGTTTTGTCTATTAAATGATATTGATAAAGAAATGGTTAAAAGAAATACTTATCAGGGCATAAAAAAAGAATCGTAAGATTCTTTTTATTCTGGGTTTACTTTTTCAAGTTTACGAATAACGTTATTAGTAATATCTATTGGATTTATAGCATGACTGCTCCTGTAACCAGTATCAGCTACACCAAATAAAGTTGCTTCATCTTGATTAATATCCATTTCAACACCAACAGTTGCTAATGATGGATCCATTTGGCCATGACTATTTACTTTTACATAACCAACTGTACTATCAAAAGTACCACCATATAAAGCTTTTGAAGTAACGACATAACATCCATTAACAATTTTTCTAGTTTCTAAAGTGTCGTATGTACTATCTAAGCCTTCCATATCAAATTCTGGGCAATATCCTCTTTCGAATTGACTATATAAAGCATCAATTGTTTCTCCTATCGGTTTAGTCCTTTGAGTATCTTTTTTCTTAATTGATATTCTTGATAAAGCACCTTTTTCAAAGGATTTTTGAGTAAGTTGTTGACTAACTTCTACTTTAACGTCTCTTGCTCCTTCAAGTCCAGTACGAACTTCAGTTGATCTTTTTTGATAAATAGGACGAGCATCTAGAAAAAGATTAAATCTTTCTTCTTTCATACTAGATGTTACTTTTATATCCAATCCAGATTTTTCAATCATCGCTACACGTTTTCTAATTGAAAGTTCATTACCGCCATCAGAATTGATAACGTATAAAAGTTTATTACCATCTTGTGATGTAACAACCCTAACTACTTTCAAAGAATTATCACTTATTGAAATATCATAGTTTCCTTCTGGTAAAACAATACGTTCTAATTGACTTCTAACAAATCTTTTTGCAGTATCGCTTACTTGAGCTGCTACAAATTCTTCAATTATTTCTTGATTAACTTTCTTAGTATTTTCCATATAATTCCCCCTCTTTCTGAGTTGAGGCTTATTATAGCACACTTTTCATAAAATGCAAGTTTTTTTGCTTGTATTATTATTGTTTTTATGTTATAGTGTTAACGGATTTAATTATGTATAACTTATTACTCTTCTTTTTTGAGGTATTATAGTAAAAGTTAAACCCTAAAAGGAGGTATTTGAAATGGAAGATAAAACATTAGTATGTGATGATTGCAAGAAAGAATTTGTCTTTACTGCAGGAGAACAAGAGTTCTATCAATCAAAAGGTTTTAGCGAACCAAAAAGATGCAAAGAATGTCGTGATGCTCATAAAAGAGAAAAATATAATCACAAAAACGAAAACTAGAATCTAATGATTCTTTTTTTTCATTTAAAAAGCGCTTTAAAACTTTAAAGCGCTTTTTCAGTATAATATGATATTCCTTCTTTGAATTCTTCAGAACAAGCTATCATTAGATCGTACAAAAAATCTTTTCCTTTTCTTTGAATTTGTTTTTTTTCTAAAACTTTATGAGGAAACAAATCTTCTTCTGATCCTAAAAAGCTATCAAATTCTTTTTCCCTACCACCAAGTTGAGCATAAGACAACAAAGTTAAAGGTTTTAAACCTAGTTTTTTAATATCCTCTTTAGTTTTATAAAATACCATTACTCCTGATAAATTAGAATCAATTCTTTGACGAAAACTAGTTATTAAAACTCCGGTTTTACATCTTTCGGTTCTTTCAACTATACTTTCAATTCTACTGTCTCTTTCAATATCTTGAAATAATGTTACTGCTCTTTTATGTCCTTGATAAGATTCACTAATAGTCACCTGATGTAAAACTTCTGGATATCTAATAGCTTCTTTTCTTAATAAGGAATCCAAATCAATAACAGCTTCAAGATATTCGTTTTCTAAACGAATGACACCACTTGCTTTAATTTCTTCGATAATATCTTTTTGATTATAAGTTCTTGGATAATTAAAGTCATATTTACCATCGACAATAAAAGCCCATATAAATTCAGCAGCTTCAGCTGAAAACCCTCTATAATCAAACAAATTATCTAAAAAACTAAAATTCTTAAATTTCATAAAAATAAGCCCCCTTTTTTTTAAACGAGGCTTATAATATCATATTTATCTAAAATTGTCAAATTTGATACACTGCTTACTTTTATTTTCAATTATTTTAGCATATTCAGAACCGGGTAACTGTGAAGCAACTCCAGTACCATAAAATTTAACATCATCAAAAGCAAATAATGCGGTCTTTTGACCATATTTAAAGTCAAGAACACAATTGCACCCATTCTGTTTAGCTTGCACTGCTAAGCTGTTTTTAACATCTTTTAAACTTTTTAATTGTGCCCCTATACCTCCTAAACTGATATCAATATTGGCTTTGCGAACAGCTTTTTCATTATTTCCTTCAACAAAAACCACTTCTTCAAATACTGTTGTATAAGCCATTAATCAGCATCCCTCTCTAAAATAACCACTAATTCTTGACGAGCCACACCAAATCCAGGAACGTCAGCCGTAGCAGTAGTAACTACTTTCCATCCTTGTTCGGCATAGCTATTTAATGCCTCTTCTAGTTTTTCAGGACTAAACTTTCCTGAAAACCATTTGTCTTTCTGTGTCAAAACTTTATATTCTTTCATACTCCTCGCTCTCCTTTCAATAAAAGAATAATCTTTAAATTAAATATATTATATCACAGGGCGAGATTTATTTTTAGCTATTAAAACAATTAATATAACAAGCCCAATTCCTATAGCTCCACCTATTCCAAAAGCTAGATAAGGATTAAACTCAGTTGTTTTTTCTTCGTCAGAAGCCACTTTAGTAGCTATTAGTTTAAAGCTTCTGCTTTCTTTATCTGCTCCTATTCCAATAGTAACAGACTCTTTATCTAAAAACTCACTAGCATTAATAACTATTTTATTGAAATTATCCTTATATTCTTCGGGAGTTGCTGGATTAGGGCCAGCTTCTTCATAAATTTTTGCTCCTCCCCCAGCTATAATATAGAAATATTCTGATCCCGATCCAAAATAATATTTACCAATCTTTTGTAAAACTTCACTGTCGGCTTCTAAAGTACATCCTTCGCCTGTAGAACAAAAAGTTGGTAAACTATAGTTTCCTCCTTCAACATTAATTAACTGTGTTTCTTCTGAGTTGTTATCTTTAACTGTAAATGGTAGATTGGTAACGGCCTTCACATTTAAAGGTATAAAAATTAAACCTAAACCAATCATTAGAAGTATTTTTTTCATATATCCTCCTTAATCTATTTCTACTATTTCATATTCACGAGAGCCCACTTTTAAATTAGCTGCCTCCTCAACAATATGAACAGTATTCTTTTCTAACATTCTTTTAACTAAAGATTCTTTTCCCTTATCTTTAGAGTTTATAATTTGATCATAGCAACATTGATCTAAAGCAACCGGATCTAAAGAAGCAAAAATACCTATATCAACCATCTCTGGATCATGAGGATTGGCATCACAGTCGCAATCAATAGAAAGATTATTAGCCACATTAATATATACCATGTTTTCTTTTCCAAAATAAGTAACTATTGCTTTATCAGCTTCAGCCATGCTTTCCAAAAAGCCATCTTGATTATCGATATGATTCCACATTTCATCCGGATTTTTAGTTATTCCTACTGAGTGAATCCATGATTTACCAGCTTTAGATGCACATCCAATAGACATATTTTTTAAAGCTCCTCCAAAGCCACCCATAGCATGGCCTTTAAAATGAGAAAGCACTAACATAGAATCGTAATTTGCTAAATGGCTTCCCACATAGTTTATGCCTTTTAAATGCTTTCCACCTTCAAAATTAATTTCAATGTCCCCTTCTTCATCCATAATATCACAAGGAGCAATTTTTTTAAAACCATGTTTTTCAATAGCTTGCCAATGATCACTTACTTCAAATCTTCCACCTCGATAAGCCGTGCAGCATTCTACAATAGTTCCATTTAACTTTTTAACCAAATCTTTTATTAAATTTGGATTTAAAAAATTATGGCCGCCAGGTTCTCCAGTAGATATTTTTACAGCCACTTTACCTTTTAAGTTAACATTCAAAGACTCATAGATTTTAATTAGGCCTCTGCTACTTATATCTTTTGTAAAATATACCTTCTCCATCTTATTCTCCTTTATCATATATTTTCTCTATAAAATTATATCACATTTTATATTGTCATTAAAAATAAAAACTAATAATTTGCTATCGTAGATTATTTAGTCTAGATTTTGCTTATTTTATGATGTAAGATGTTTACGAGGTGTTTTATGAAAAAACCAGAATTATTACTACCGGCCAGTAGTTTAGAAGTATTAAAAGTAGCAGTTATTTATGGCGCAGATGCGGTCTATATTGGAGGACAAGCATTTGGTTTAAGAGCAAATGCTAAAAACTTTTCATTAGAAGATATGAAAGAAGGTATTGAATTTGCCCATAATCATAATGTCAAAGTTTATGTAACAGCTAATATATTCGCCCATAACGAAGATTTAGATGGAGTTAAAACCTATTTTAAAGAATTAAAAAAAATTAAGCCAGATGCTGTTATCATATCAGACTTTGGAATATTTAAAATTGCTAAAGAAATAATTCCTGAAATAGATATTCACATTAGCACTCAAACTAATAGTACCAATTATGAAACCTATAATTTCTGGTATGAATTAGGAGCTTCAAGAGTGGTTTGTGCTAGAGAACTGTCATTAGAAGAGATAACAAAAATTAAAAAAAATATTCCTAATGACAAAGAAATAGAAGTATTTATTCATGGAGCAATGTGTATTTCCTATTCAGGAAGATGCTTATTAAGTAATTATTTTACTCATAAAGATGCTAATAAGGGTGAATGTACTCATCCTTGCCGTTGGAAATATTCTATTATGGAAGAAACTAGACCTGGTGAATACTTACCAGTTTTTGAAAATGAAAGAGGAACTTATATCTTTAATTCCAAAGATTTATGTATGGTTGAACATATTGATGAACTTATCGAATCAGGAATTGATTCATTTAAAATTGAAGGTCGAATGAAAACCGCTTTATATGTAGCGACTGTTGCCAGAACCTATCGTAAAGCCATTGATGATTATTTTAAAAGCAAAGAAAAATACCATAGCAACATGAAGTGGTATAAAGAACAAATATCTAATTGCACTTATCGTCAATTTACTACTGGTTTCTTCTTTAACAAGGCCGATGAAAATACCCAAATATATGATAATAACACCTATATTAAAGAAGCAACCTATTTAGGCATTATCAATGAAATAAATAATAATGAAGCTATAATTGAACAACGAAATAAGTTTTCAGTAGGAGAAACCATTGAAATAATGAAACCTAATGGGGATAATATTTCTAGTAAAGTAATAGAAATGTATGATGAAAAGCATCACCAAATTAATGATTGTCCTCATCCTTATGAAAAGATATATCTTAAATTATCAATACTACCTAAAAAATATGACCTATTAAGAAGAATTGAAAGCTAATTAAGCTTTCTTTTTTTATTTATATTATCTTTTGTACTAGAAACTAAATATCCCATTATTGTAAATAAAACTTTCTTTGATTCATCATCCATTTTTTTATAAGATAAAACCATTTTTTTTAAATCACTAATTTTTAAATCTTTTATTCTTTCTACGCCGGTGGACTTAATCATTTCATAAATATCATTGACAAAGGTCTTTCTTTCGTTTTGGGCCATTTTGTCTGCCCATTCAGCCATAATTTTTTTAATAGTGTCACTGTTTTTACTTAAAGTATCTCTAATAAAGGTTTTTCGTTCTAATTGCCAACTATACAAATCATGTTGAATTATTCCTTTAGCATTACTTTTAATTACAATAGTTTCATTGTCCGTATTCATTAATCGTCCTATAACACTATCTCCAGGAATATAGGTGATTATTTTATCTTTCATTATATAATACTTATTGCTTAAATTCATAAATCCAGGGCCATCATAATTAAATATCTTTTTTATTTTATATTTAATATTTTTGTTAGCATTGATACCTGCATATATTGCTAGGTTTCCTCCTTTAGAATGACCGCCCAAGTATATTTTTTTAAAAGTTTTAAGATCATTAACATATTTTAAAGCATCTTCTTGAGCTGGAATAGGATTCATAAAAGCCATATTAAAATCCTCTTTCCATCCAATTAATGTTCCATTAGTTCCTCTAAAAGAAACATATAAACAGCTCTTTGAAACATCTATACAAAGAGCTAAAAACTGTTCTTCTTTGGCTTTATCATAAATATTTAAAACTTTACTTATAACCATATTTTTATAACGATTATTTTTTGAAATTTGTTCAAACAATAGTTGATCATTTTTATTGTAAGATAATTGAATACCCCTTTGATAAGCCTCTTCAATAGTTAAACTCTCTGTAGGTGTCATTATTTTTTCTAAAGAAAAATAAGAAAGCCTATTAAATATTAAAACATCAATTTCGTTTAATTCATCAAACGGAATATCGCCTCGCCATTTTAAATAATCAAACACATTCATAAAATACTCCTTTTATTTATGCCCATTAATTCCATATTTGTTAGTAATAGGATCTTTAAATAAGAAATTTGTTAAAGGCAATAGAGTCAAAATCATGTAAAGAACAAGAACAACAAAAGTCCCTATTAATCCAATATTAGAATAAACAGATGGTAAAGGTTGTAAATCTAAAATGTGATAGAACGCCAACTGACTGGCAATAATTGCTATATAAAAAGTTAAGATATCAACAAGTAATATTGCCCTTTTACTAATTAATTTATATCCATAAAAGATTAAAGGAATTGCTACGATAATTATTACTAATGATATAAATTTACCAATAAAATAGTTAGAATTAGTTCCTATAAAGAAAACATCTACAATAGAACAAAAGAAAACTGCTGATAAAGCCATTTTAATATGCTCCCATGTACTTTCATTAACTGCCGAAAATAAAGCCACTATTTTATTATGATTGCTCCAATCATAAGTGAAATGTAATAAAGTTCCAATTATACTTATAATAAGAATTTCAAATACCATGTAAAACCTCCTAGTATTATTATATAAAAAGTATATCATATTAATGAAACCAGTCAATAATAGGTCTTAAATAGGCAACTTATTTTTATTATCAATTAAAATATTTAGAGGTAGTACTTTTAGTTCTCTTCAGGGGGCTGACAATAACCTATTTATCATTATCCTCCACCCTTTATTTACTTGATAAATTGTTTATCAATCACCTCTACTGTTTACCACTGTTTATCAAAAATTTGATTTTTTGTCGCCTAAAATGTCGCCTAAACATCATCGCTCCATACCTAACGCCTTACAAACCCAGTAAATACAAGCAACAAAAATGGAGTTCTCTTCCGAGAACTCCTTCAGATTGAAATTATCATCTTGCTTAAATCTTGCTTATTTTCTTACTTATTAATATTATTTCA
>CAZTRF010000017.1:0-18014 GCA_964616495.1 uncultured Muribaculaceae bacterium | reverse complement strand
TAATTGGTTCTTCTACTGGAGTTTCTACTATTGGTGTACTTGGAACCTCTGGTTCATATAAAGGCTCTTTATCTATATATTTAATAATCGTTTTCTCAACAGTTTGAGTTGGAGTTGATGTTACCGGTGTTGGGCTAACGACTGGTGTATCTATTTGTGGTTCAGTTATCTCTGGCGTTGGTGTACTTGGTGTTGGTGTACTTGGCGTTGGTGTACTTGGTTTTGGTGTGCTTGGTGTTGGTGTACTTGGCGTTGGTGTACTTGGTGTTGGTGTACTTGGTGTTGGTGTTTCGCTTGGTAATTCTGGCGAAGGAGCTGGTTCCGGTAATGGAGTTGTCCCAGGAGTAGCAGTAGAACTGTCGGGATTTCCATTATAAGTTAAAGTTAGGCTTTCTTCACTATCGTTTGTAGGTTTTTGATAGTGATGCCATTCCATGCTTTGATATGTTCTTGCACCACTAGGGTTTTCCCAGGTAGTAATTGAACTAATTCCTTCCCAACCATGATCTTTTAGCAACTCAGTAACATCAAAATAAGTTCCTTCTAAATCCGTATAATGAAGACCTGCTCTTTCAGGATTAGACCTTGTCACATCATCAACTTCTAAAACATTGGTTAAATCGTTTGTTATATATTTTTTTAAATGATCAGGTATTTCGGTTCCAGGTCTTACTTTTGTATAGGCATTTGTTTTTATGGTACTTGTAAATATTTCTTCGATAGGAGTATCGCTTGTAACGTAAAAAACATCATATGCCGAAATAGGGGTAGCCGTATTATTTTCGCTATATAAAACAGTATCAGCCCCTCCTTGATAATTAAGCCTAACTCCTAAATTAGTTTGAAAATCAAAAGCTCTTCCTGTTGTATGATATGATCCTGAAGGTTTTCCGGAAACTACCCATCCACCATTGTTATTAAAATTGCCAGGACAAACCATTAACAAATCACTAATTGCACATTGCAAAGATGATGCAACTGCTGAATTGATTTTCATGTTTCCACCTAATCCAGTAACAACTGCTGTATCGCCGCTAATTTTAGAAGGATTAATCATATGAATAATGCTATATAATAGTGGTGTCCCTATGGTATCAGATACTACTGAAAGACTATCATCCACCATTGCAAAAGAACTTTCATCAGTATTAGTGTAAATATTCTTAATGGCATTGGCACTTGTACTAAGGTTATCAATAGAAGAAGAAATGTGATCAACTTGGCCTATTAAACTATTCAAACCACTAGTATCTATTCTTGAATCAATTCCACCTAAAGTACTATTTAACGAGCTGCCACTACTAGCTACTGTCGATTTGGAATTATCAATAATATTTATACTTTGATTTATTGCTTCAGTATCCACTTTTATCATTTTTATTCACCTAATATAATAATATCATAAATCAGATAGTATTTTAAGTTTTATTTGATATAATTATAATATAGAAAAAGAGGTAATCATATGAAGACATGCGACATTATTTGTAATCGACATGGTGGGAAGGGTATTACTGATCAAATGTTAACCAGAATAAAAAACATTCTTAAAGATTATAATTATAAAATAAACATGAATTTTACAAAAGGGCCAAAAGATGCTACCAATATTATTAAAAATATAGTTGCAACTGATTTGGTTATTTCCATTGGCGGTGATGGAACTTTTGGAGAAGTAATAACTGGTAATGTTGAAAGAGAAAACCCTTTGTTATTGGCTCATCTTCCAAATGGGACAACCAATGATATAGGTAATATTTATGGAATAAATAAGACTATGATTCAAAATTTAAAAAATATTTTGGATGGTAAAGTCATGGAAATAGACGTTCCTACCATTAATGATAAACCTTTTATCTATGTTTGTGGTTTTGGAAAGTTTTTAGATATTCCTTATTTAACACCACAGAAATTAAAGAAAAGACTAGGACATATGGCATACTTTATTTGTGGTGCTAAAGACTTTTTTAATAAATTAAAATCATATAATGTTAAATGTAATATTGATGGAAAAACCCATAAAGGCAAATACACGATCTTTATTATTTCTAATTCAACAAGTGTAGCGGGCTTCAAAAACTTTTATAAACGAGTTGATTTAAATGATGGAAAGGTAGAAGTGGCAATGATTTATGCTAAAACGAGAAATGAGCTTCTTCCAACTTTAGTTCAACTAGCATTAGGTGGAGCTGAGAGCGTTAAAAATAGTATTAAATACAAGGCTGAAAAAATAGAAATTGAGTTTATGGATGGCAATGATAAAAAGTGGGATGTTGATGGCGAAAAGCTAGATCTTGATACCAATAAATATACAATAGAAGTTAAACATAAAATAAACTTATTAGTTCCCAAGAATAACTAAAGAAAGGCATAGACCTTTTTTTAATTTTAGGATATAATCATTCATAGGTGGTAAAAATGATATATTTAGATTATGCAGCAACAACCCCAGTTATGTATGAAGTGTTAGAAAGTTATAATAAAGTTACTAAAGAATATATGGCTAATCCTAATTCAATTCATAGTTACGGGGCCAAAGGAATGAATTTGCTTAATAATGCTCTTAAACAAATGGCTGAACTTTTAAATGTCAAAGAAAGTGAACTAACAATTACTAGTGGAGCTACTGAAGGAAATAACACCGCTATAAAAGGGTTGGCTCATAAATATAGTAAAATGGGAAAGAATATTTTAGTTTCTAAACTGGAGCATCCTTCAGTTTATGAAATTTTAAAATATTTAGAAACTGAGGGATTTAAGGTTACTTATCTAAACCACAATGAAGATGGCTTAGTTGATTTTGATGATCTAAAGGAAAAGGTTAAAAAAGGTACTATTTTAGTAATTATTAATGCTGTTAATAGTGAACTTGGGATAAGGCAACCTTTAAAAACTCTTCGTCAAATTATAAAAAAAGAAAATCCTGAAACAATACTTCACAGTGATATGACGCAAGCCGTAGGTAAAGTTAATGTTAATTTACATGATGCGGATACCGCCGTTATGAGTTGTCATAAATTTTATGGACCAAAAGGGATAGGCCTTTTATATATTAATGAAAAAATTCATATTGAGCCCTTAATTCATGGTAGTTCTAAAGTAAATAACTTAAGAAGTGGAACTCCACCATTACCGCTTATAGTTAGTATGGCTAAAGCTTTAAGAATAGCTTTAACTGATATGGACCGTAAAGAACAATATATAACTAAATTAAGCAATAAATTGAGAGATTCTTTACTAAAATATAAAACTATTACTTGTAATCAAACAAAATATTCTATTCCTCATATTCTAAATTTTAGTATTGGAGATATAAAGCCCGAAGTATTAATTAACGCATTAAGTTTAAAAGAAATATATATTGGTACTAATACAGCTTGTTCAACAGGGGAAGAAAGTGAAGCAATTATAACTGTCTTTAATGACCATAAAAGAGCTTCTTCTTCAATTAGAATATGTATTTCTCATATTACAACCAGTGATGAAGTTAATAGGTTTATTATGAATTTTAACGACGTTTATGAAGACTTGTTAGGGATGATTAATTAATGAATAAAATAATAGTTATAAAATATGGCGAACTATCAACTAAAAAGGATAATATAAACTTTTTTATTAAAACCTTGAGAGTTAATATAAAAAGTAGTTTAAAAGGAATAAATGCCAATATTACCTATGATAAAGGTCGCATGTTTATTAAAAGTAATGAATCAAATTTAAATTTAATTATCGATAAATTAAAAAAAACATTTGGTATTCATGAGTTTTTAATTGGCTATGAAACCGATAAAAGAGATTTAAATGAAATAGGGAATCTTTTAAATGAGCTATTAGATGATAAAGACTTTGAGACATTTAAAGTAGATGCTAAAAGATCAGACAAGAACTATCCCGTTAAAAGTCCTGATATTAATAGAGAACTGGGAGCTATCATCTTAAAGCATTTTAAGACCAAAAGAGTAGATGTTCATAGCCCTAATATCATGGTTAATGTTGAAATTAGACCTAAAGAAACTTTAATTTATTTTGAAAAAATAAAAGGTTTAGGAGGATATCCTACTGGAGTTTCGGGTAAAGGACTACTTATGTTAAGTGGCGGAATAGATAGTCCAGTAGCAGGATACTTAACAATGAAACGTGGGGTTAAAATAGATGCCATTTATTTTGAAGCACTTCCTCATACTAGTTTAAAAGCCCGTGATAAGGTTATTGCCTTAGCCAAGAAACTATCTGTTTATAATTATAATTTAACTTTAAATATTATTGATTTTACTGAAATACAAGAAACTATTTATAAAGAAATACCTCATGAGTATCTCATTACCATCATGCGAAGAATGATGTATCGAATAAGTGAAAGAGTTGCTAATAAAACTAATTGTAAGATTCTTATTAACGGAGAATCAATTGGTCAAGTAGCCAGTCAAACTCTAACCAGTATGGCAGTAATCAATGAAGTTGTAAAAAAACCAGTTATTAGACCACTTGCTTGTTTTGATAAATTAGAAATAATAGATATTGCAAAATCTATTGATACTTATGAAACCAGTATTTTGCCATACGAAGACTGTTGTACGATCTTTGTACCGGATCATCCTGTTATTAATCCTGAATTTAATAAAGCTAGTAGTTATGAAGAACTGATAGACTATGATTCTCTTATTGAAAAGGCCGTTTTAAGTCGTCAAATAATTAAGATTAATGATTTAAAAGATGAATATGAAGATTTACTTTAAAGTATAAAACCATTTAAAATTCCAATAATAATAATATGAAAAAAAGTTTATTATATGGAATTTTTTTAGTGACCATTGGTTTAAGTATTTTAATAAGCAATATTTCTTTTAAAGAAGAGTCTTATGCCTATAAAGAAAAGGAAACCTATCCGGTCACTTTCATCTATAAAAGTAACGATCAAGAAAAGGAAAACGGAACTTTTCAAATTTTAAATGAGAATGAAAAGGTTATAACTTCCTTTAAATTAGAATTTAACTCTAAAATAGAAATAACTACGTTACAAGATGAAAGATATATTTTAAGGCAATTAAAAAGCCCTGACCAATACAATAATATTGAAGATTTTTATTTTTCTCCTAAATATGATAAAGAAGTGATTTTATTAACTGAAATATCCACTCTTCCTAAGGTCGCTATTATTTTGCATGATTTAAACACCAATAAAGTTCTTATAGGGGCCGAGTTTCATTTAATAGATGGAGATAATAATTTAATTAATTCTTGTACTACTAGAAGCGGTTATTGCTATATGAACGATATCCCCAAAGGAATTTATTATTTAGAAAATGTTATACCAGCTGAAGGCTACACAAGGCTTTTAACCGAAAAAATAAAAGTTGATTCTTCAATAACCATTCCTTTATATACAAGCCCCAATTCAATAACTGTTAAATACTATGATCAAAACTATGAAATTAATGGGGGTATATTTAGGTTATATGATCAAAACTATAATTATCTTTATAAATTAGATAATAGTCATGAAATTAATAACTTAAAATCAGGAGTTTATTATCTAGAAGAAGTAAGACCGCCAATTGGATATCAAAAAAATACTGAGTCTATTTCATTTGAAGTAACTGATGATACCTCTAATATTAATTTAAATATTTATTATAATAAATTAGAGGTTAATGACCAAATATCTAAAATGATTTATGTTATAGGCTGCGTAGCCTTAATCTTAGGAAGCCTATCTTTTATTATCTATATAAAAGGCATAAAAAAGGCTTAATTGAACACAATAATAATGGTGATAATATGTTTAAAAAATATTCTTATAAAGCTTCATCATTAGATCCCCAAAACCCTAATGATAACCTAATTGGTAATGTTAATGATTATAGTTATAATCTGGGTAGTGAATCAAAAGAATATTTTAATTATCGGGAAGTTTTAACCAATTATAAATACTCATTCAACAAAGAAGACTTTTATAATCGAAAGTAAAATCATTTACAAAAGAAAACCCTTACTTTATAATAAACCTATAGAGTAAGGAGTTTTTTTTATGAAAGATTTATCTAAGAAAACCAAACTAACTATTATCGGAATATTATCTCTAACAGTGTTATTAGTGATAGGTATAACCTATGCCTATTTCACAGCAGCTACTATTACCGGAAACAGTGGAGCTAATTCCATTCAAGTAGTAACCGGTACCCATGGTAATATAACCGTTAACTATCTTGCCGGTAATGGAACTATCAGTATGAATAACATTGACTTAAGAGAAGCAGAACAAGGAACAACTCAAAAAGAAATAGTAAAGTTTAGTGTTAACTATCCCGGAAGTGAAGAAGAAAAGATAACCATAATGTGGAAAGAAGTAACTAATACTTTCTGCCAATATCAGACCGGAAATGTTTGTACCAATACTTCAACCGATACCTATGTTGGAGATGAAATATATTTTAAATTATATGAGTGTAATACAGAAAGTGCCTTACAAAGTGCAACAACCACTACTCAAACCAATTGTAGTGAAATAACAAGAAGTGATAAAGCCGTACCTATAACCAGCGAAGAGAAGAGATTACAAAATGACTTTAGTATTTCTTTAACCAATACTACAAAATACTATTTAATGATTTTAAATATTGATAATATCACAGCACTTCAGGACTATAACCAAGGAAGGACCTTTAATGGAAGAATTGAAGTAACAAAAGCCACAACTGATTTAGAAGGGGTAGCCCAAGTAGAAGGAGTAAACCTTTCTAATGGAATAGTACAAATGGAAAGTGTGTTAAGAGTTACTAAGACTGATGGACAAGGTTATTACAAATTTGAGAATGTAGATTTAGGAAATCATACCATAACTATAAAAAACAGTTCAAATGCAACAATAGCAACAAAAGGAATAACTATCCAAAAGGGAAGTGCTCTAGCATTAAGTGATTCCACAATAACTAGTGAGGATGATTTTGCATACGTAAATATGAATACATCATCAAGTAATATTAATTTAACAATACCTCAGTATTTATCAACATTTAGTAAAAAAATATATTCAAGTGCAGCTGCTTTAGGATACAAACTCCTAACAGATAATGAAGTAATAAAGACCACAACCGCAGCAACAGTAAATAAAGGAGCAGCCCCAGCAGCTGGGACCGATATCGTAAATGAGAATGGAATATATCGAGCAAGTGATGATGATGGATATAGTTATTATTATCGAGGGGGAGAAGGATGCTCAGTATTAGGAGATGTTATTGGTGTTGAGTATCCAGCATCTGGATATAGTACCTATGAAACTTGTAAAGCAAATAAGGGGGCATGGTTATATGCATATCCTTATGATAGTATACTTTCATATAAATGTTATGCCAATGGAACACCAGAGGTATGTGAGTCAAATGGAGGGACATGGTATTATTTAAATAATAATGTCTCATTTGCTGGATTCAAATGGAAAGTAGTAAGAATCAATGGTGACGGAAGTATTAGAATCGTTTTAGATGGAATAACTAGTGCAGTAAAGAAAGAAGGAAGTTCAGTATATGCTGGAAGTAATGCAGCGTATAATCATAATTTATATTTAGATACAGACATATACTCTGGAGTTAGTACGAGAATAGGCACAACATTAGAAGAACAGGCCAAAGCCAAAGCCTATGCCTCATACACCGGAAGTGATACACCAGTAGGAGAAGAAGGAGGAGAATTAGAAAGTGCGATAAATCTATTTTATGAAACATATATCGATAATGGAACAGATATAGATTATAGTAGTTATTTAGCAGATAGTAGTTTCTGTAGCGATACAACATGGGGGGATACTTCAGAAAGCTATTGGGATTTTGCACCAGCTACAAGGCTAGATACCAATTTAGCTCCAAGTTACTTATGTCCAGTAGAAGTAACATACAAAGTCGGAGGAACAACAGGGATAAGATTAACATATCCAATAACAACATTAACAGTTGATGAAGCAGCATATGCTGGAGGAAAAGATTATATATCTAATTCAGGCTACTATCTAAGTAACCCATTAACGATAAACAGGTCTTGGTGGACAATGTCTCCTTACGCTTGGATTTCTAATGGCTTTGTCTTTGTGTTTGATGTGGGCGGAGATGGTCTTGTGGACGACGGCGGCGTGCGCAATGGGGACGGGGTCCGGGCAGTTTTAAATCTAAACTCGGAAGTGCTGACGGCTGGAGGTAATGGGACAGAAGCTGATCCATGCATAATAGGAAATTAATAGAATATACACAATAAACCTTGCTATTTAAAAGGAATTTATGTTATAATTTCTTTGGCAGTTAATTACATATATAAAGTGGGCTAAACCCACTTTTAATTTTAGTAGGTGATTTATGGAAGAAAAGTTAAATGAATTAAAGAATATTATTGAAAAGAAATTAAGAAAAGATAATATAATAGTATGTAGTGTTGCTTTTGTTAAGGAAAATAATTATAATACTTTGCAAGTTGAATTAGATAAGGTTAATGGTATTGATTTAGATACCATTGTTACGGCTTCTAATAAGATTAACAAAATAGTTGATGAATTTGATGTAACTGAAGAATCATACATATTGGATGTTATAAGTAAAGAGAAAGGTGATTAAAATGAATAACAAAGAATTTATTAAGGCCTTAGAAAATATAGCTAAAGAAAAAAACATTTCTAAAGATTTAATTTTTGAAGCTATGGAATTGGCCATGCAAACGGCCTATAAGAAGAACTTTGATGCTAAAACTAATGTAAAGGTAACAATTGATCGTGAATATGGCGATGTTAAGGTTTATTCTTATTATGTAGTAGTAAAAGAACTAGATACAGAAAAAATCTTAGATGAAGAAGGAAATGTAATTAAAGAACCAGATATTAATCCTGATGCTCAAATTTTATTGGTTGATGCTAAGAAGATGAAGAAAGATGCTAAGGTTGGAGAGACTATTGAAATAGAGGTAACTCCCGCTGACTTTGGGAGAGTTGCTGCTGGAACTGCTAAACAAGTTTTAATGCAAAAAATTAGAGAAGCTGAAAAAGATAGCGTTATTGAAGAATTTTCATCTAAAGATGGCGAAATGATGGTTGGACTTTTAGCGATGGAAGATGCAAAAAATTATTATGTTGATTTAGGCAGAACTAGAGGAATATTACCTAAAAGTGAAATGATTCCAGGTGAAGAAGTAAAGATGGGCTCTTCAATAAAGGTTTATATAACTAAAGTGGAAGCTAATACTAAAGGTCCATTAATACTATGTTCAAGAAAACATTATGGTTTTGTTAAAAGATTGTTTGAATCAGAAATACCAGAACTCGCTGATGGAACTATTATGTTATATGGGGTAGCTAGAGAGCCAGGAATTCGTAGTAAGGTTGCTGTTTACTCAGAAAATGATAAAATTGATCCAATTGGAGCTTGTATTGGGGAAAGAGGGTCAAGAATTGGAAGCATTTTAAAAGAATTGAATGGCGAAAAGGTAGACTTAATAAAATATAGTCCTAATATTAGTGAATATATTGCTAATGCTTTATCACCAGCTAAGAATGTTATTGTTAACGTTTTAGATGATGAGGAGAATAAGGCTTTGGCTATTGTTGATGATGATAATTTAAGCTTGGCAATAGGTAAAAAAGGGAGCAATATTAAATTGGCAAGTAAATTAACTAAATATCATATTGATATTAAAACTTTACAACAAATTAATGAAGAAGGAAATAAAGATTAAAAATATCTAAAAAGGGGTTATAGTCAGGGAGTGTTTTAATGAGTGATGAAAAAGATATCTTAGGATTAGCTATCGAGATATATGTTCCAGGTGATTTTGATTGGATGCGTTATGAGATAACCAGAACTAATAGTTTAACGTATCATCACATAATAAGTAGAAGATATGGCCCTACCGATTTAAGAAATTGTGCTTTACTTACTAAAAATGCTCATTGTAAATTAAATAGACTATATCACAATAATCCTTTGGTATATGATGAGTGGCAAGTATTATTTAGAAATATAAATGACAGTATGGCTCCACCAACTGAAGAACATATTGCCAGGGCCTTAGAATTAAGATATTATACTCAAAGAAAATATTATGGGAAAGAGATGAATTTTAAATGAAAAAAGCACCTTTAAGAACATGTCTTGTTACTCGTGAGAAATTAAGCAAATATGAATTATTTAGAGTGGTAAAAGATAAAGACAATAATGTTTTTGTTGACCAAACTGGTAAATTAAATGGTCACGGGGTTTATTTAAAAAAGGATATTGATGTCATAACTAAAGCTAAAGAAAAGAAAATTTTAGATAAGGCTTTAGAAATAACAATTTCTGATAATATTTATAACGAACTATTAGAAATAGTAAGGAGTGGTGTGAATGAGTAGACCTACTTGGAATGAATATTTTATGGCTATGGCTGAATTGGCCGCTAAAAGAAGCACCTGTTTGTCAAGACATGTTGGAGCAGTAATTGTAAAAGAAAAGCATCCGGTATCCTTTGGATACAATGGTCCAGCTATGGGAGTGAGTCATTGCGAAGATTTAGGGGGATGTCGAAGAAGAAAAATGCCTGATTATAAAAGTGGGGCTTACTTAGAATTGTGTCCTGCTTCTCATGCTGAACAAAATGCCATTGCTTTTGCTGCTAAAAATGGAATAAGCACTGAAGGAGCTACTATTTATGTTAATACATTTCCTTGTAAGGATTGTATGAACTCAATTATTAATAGTGGTATTAAAAGAATAATTTATTTAGGTGATTATAATGCTGAATTATCAAAAGATATTCTTAATGAATCAGGGATAATTTTTGATAAGTTTGAAGGTAAAAGATTAGAAAAATTAGTAAAGGAGAGTGATTAAGATGATGAGTGTTAGAGACTATGCTAATGATGTTAATCTTACAGTAGCTGAGATATTAAAACAGGCTTCTAAATTAGGACTTGATGTTAAAACGGCTGATGATTTATTAAATGAGGACGATATTATTATGTTAGATAATACAGTTAACTTAATAAGTACTGATGATGAGGCTAGCCTAGAAGACAAAGATATTATTGATGAAAAAATAGAAGATATTTTAGATCGAGATAAACTTGATGATTATGATGTAGTTCATAAAGAAAAGGTTAAAAAGAAAGATTCTTTAAAGAAAGACACAGACTTTTTAAAAGATAAAAAAGCCATGTATAAAAATAAAGAAAAGCTTCAAACAAATGATAAAGCTAAAGATGATGTTATTCTTTATAAAGAGGGTATGACCGTTTCTGAATTGGCTTTAGAATTAAAAATTAATGGAGTCGAACTAATAAAAAAATTAATGATGATGGGATTAATGATTTCTCAAAATGATGCTATTGATTTTGAAAATGCCGAAATTATTACTTTAGAATATAAGAAAATTCTTAAAAAAGAGGAATCACGTGATATATCTAACTTTGAAGAATATGAAATTATTGATAGCGAAGATGATCTTGTAAAAAGACCACCAGTTGTTACTATTATGGGGCATGTTGATCATGGTAAAACCACTTTATTAGATTACATTAGACATTCTAATGTGGTTGAAGGAGAATCAGGTGGAATAACTCAGCATATTGGAGCTTATCAAATAAAATATAATGATGATCCAATTACCTTTATTGATACCCCTGGACATGCCGCTTTTACAGAAATGCGTGCTCGTGGAGCTAGTGTTACGGATATTGTTATTATTATTGTTGCTGCTGATGATGGGGTAATGCCTCAAACCAAAGAAGCAATTGATCATGCTAAAGCTGCTAATGTTCCAATTATTGTGGCTGTTAATAAAATTGATAAGCCAGGATCTAAAATTGATCGTATTATGACTGAATTAGGAGATTTAGGATTAATTCCTGAAGAATGGGGAGGCACTATACCTTATGTTAAAATATCAGCTAAGACTGGAGAGGGAGTACCTTTATTATTAGAAAACATTTTAGCAATAGCTGAAGTAAATAATTATGTAGCTAATCCTAATCGTTATGCTATTGGCTCAGTAATTGAATCTAGATTAGATAAAAATATTGGAGGAGTGGTTACTTTACTTGTTCAAAATGGTTCTCTTCGTTTAGGAGATCCTATTACTGTAGGAACTACTTTTGGTAAGGTTAGAACCATGAAAAATGATTTAGGAGAAGATATAGTTAGTTGTGGACCATCTACTCCTGTATCAATTACTGGTTTAAATGATAATCCTAGTGCTGGAGATAAATTTATGGCCTTCGAAAAAGAAACTCTCGCTAAAGAAGTAGCTACTAAAAGATTAAACCATGAAAAAGATTTAAAAAATAAAAGAATAGTTGTTAACTTTGATGAATTATTTAGCCATATTCAAAGTGGTAATAAAGAAATTAATGTTGTTTTAAAAGCTGATGTTCGTGGTAGCGAAGAAGCAGTTAAAAATGCCCTAGAAAAAATAGATGTTGAAGGAGTTAGAGTTAAAGTTATTAGAAGCGGTATTGGTAACATTACCGAAAGCGATATTGTTTTAGCGAATGCTTCTAATGCTATTGTTATAGGATTTAATGTTAGTCCTTCATCAATTACTAAAGAAGTGGCTAAAGGATATAGTGTTGAAATTCGTTTATATAATATTATTTATAAAGTAGTTGAAGAAATGGAATTAGCTATGAAAGGAATGCTTGATCCTGAATTTGAAGAAAAAGAATTAGGAGAAGCCGAAGTTCAAAAATTATTTAAATTTTCTAAAGTGGGAACTATAGCTGGATGTTTAGTCAAAGAAGGAATAGTAAAAAATAACAGCCATGTCAGAGTAGTTAGAGATGGAATAGTTATTTATGATGGTAAAATTGCTTCTGTTCAAAGAGAAAAAGAAACTGTTAAAGAGGTTAAAAAAGGTCTTGAATGTGGAATTACCATTGATGGATATAGCGATATTAAAGAAGGAGATATCTTCAAATCTTATGAAATAGTTGAGGTTAAGAGATGAAAGAAATAAAAGTTCAAAGAATCTCTGCTCAAATAGCCAGAGAAGTAAGTGATATAATTCGTAATGACTCCAGAGATAATCTTTTAAAAGATGTTACAATTACAGGGTGTGAAGTAACCAACGATTTAAGCTTTGCTAAGGTTTTCTTTACTAGCTTAGGAGAATTATCTCATGATCGTATGGAACATGAATTAAAAGAAGCTTCACCTTATATTAGAAAAGAATTAGCTAGTAGAATTGAAATTAGACATACTCCAGAATTAATATTTGTTTATGATGATTCAATTGCTTATGGCGAAAAGATTGAAAAAATAATAGAAGAAATTCACGAGGAAAACTAATGAATGCTATTATTTTGGTAAATAAATCTAAAGGAGTTACTAGTAGAGATGTTGTAAATTCTTTAACTAAAACTTTTAATACTAAAAAAATAGGTCACACCGGTACACTAGATCCAATAGCTGCCGGTGTTTTAATTATCTGTATTGGTAAATATACGAAATTAGTAGATTTATTAACTAGTAAAGATAAAGAATATATAGCAACCTTTAAATTAGGAATAAAAACTGATACTTATGATATAACGGGTAAAGTATTAGAAGAAAATAATAAAAAAATAGACTTAGAGGATTTAAAAAAGATTATTAATAAATTTCCTAAAACCTATTTACAAGAAGTACCAATCTATAGTGCTATTAAAATAAAGGGTAAAAAACTATATGAATATGCCCGTAACAATGAAAAAATTGTTCTTCCTAAAAGAGAGGTTAATATTTATAGCTTAGAATTATTAAATTATCAAGATAATTTAGTAACAATTAAAGCTAAAGTATCAAAAGGAACCTATATTAGAAGTTTAATAACTGATATTTGTTCTAAATTAAATACTATTGGAGCTATGACTGATTTAATAAGAATAGGGCAAGGTGACTTTAAAATAGAAAACTCCTATACTCTTGAAGAAATAAATAATCATCACTATGAAACTGTTTCTTTAGATGAATTATTAAAAGACTATGAAAAGAGAATAGTTGATGAGGAAACCTTAGCTAAGATAAAGAATGGTAATTTAATTCCTTACGATTTTAAAGACCTATTAGTAATTTTAAATCAAAACAAAGAATATATTGTTATCTATAAACAATATGAAAAGGATCAAAAATTGGCTAAACCATATATCTGGTTAAACTAGGGCAAAAAAATAATTAAGTTTTTCTTAATTATTTTTTTTATTATATCTATCAAATAGTTCTTTAAAACGGGCATAATGAACTATTTCTCTTTGACGTAAAAATAATAGTGGCCCTAAAACATCTTTATCTTCGGTAATATTAATTAAATTTTCATAAGTAGCTCTAGCTTTTTGTTCAGCAGCCATATCTTCTGCTAAATCGGCAAAAATATCTCCAGTACTGGCGATAGCCCCAGCATTAAAAGGATTACCGCTAGCATCCATAGGATAAACCCCTTTACCATGTTCAACATAATTAGTGGTTAATCCTGTTTCTTCAATTTCTTTGATAGTAGCATCTTTCATTAATTGGTGAACCATTGTACAAATCATTTCACAGTGACCAAGTTCTTCGGTGGCAATATCATTAAGTAAACTTTGCCCATACTCATCAGGCATTGTAAACTTTTGAGAAAAGTATCTCATAGCAGCTCCTAATTCTCCATTAGGACCTCCAAATTGAGTAATTAAGTATTTGGCCATTCTAAGATCTTTCTTTTTAATATCAATCGGAAATGGTAACTTTTTTTCGTATTTAAACATAATGATCCTCCTTATCCCAAGGCCATGGTTGCTTATTCCAAAGATACTTTGAACCTAAATCTTCAGTTAAACAAAGTGGACCATATTTTTCTTCATATTCTTTCTTATATTTTAAATAACTATGGATATATTCTTTAAACTTTAAAAATATTTCATTGTCATCAGAGTGTATGTCTAAATATAGGTTTAAATCATTAATAGCAAAGTCATATTTATTGACTTCAAATAATAATTTATCACGTTCGGTATTAAAATTCGGTATTATCGGTTCAAACCCTTTATAAGAATCATATAAATTTTTAAACATATTACCTCTTAAAAATCCTTCATCAACACTATAAAGAATGGTAGAACATTCTTTTTTAGGAGGAGTCATGTAATTAACAAAATCAAAATCAATATTATATCCATTATTTAACATAAAGAAATTTTCGTCATTAAATAACATAATATTTCCCCTTTCTAGAGTATACTATGTAAATGAAAAATTTAGGGAAAGGGCATATACCCTGATTAAAGTGTTTAATAAACAAAATACCTTATAACTTTTTAATTAAGGTAATTATCACATCGGCTATAAGCCCAATTATTAAAGAAAAGGTAATTACTTTAGGAATTTTTGTAGTTATTTTTTTAATTTTAGGATGAATCCAAAAAAGAATAATTAAACTAAATATTCCCCATATTAATGAAACTTCAGCTGAAATGTATTTACCAATAGATAGTGGCAAATCACTATAGTTCCAATAATCTTTATGAAATAAGAAAAATAGTAATTTGCCACCTAACCACTCAATTAAGGTTAAAATAAAAACAATTAAAATAAAAAAAATACATAATTCTGAATACTTGTTAAGTTTAAGTTTTTTAAATAACCACTTTGAAAGTAATAATATTATTAAAACTCCAATACCATAAATAGGAGTTATAGGTCCATATAAAAAACCACTATCTAATTTATTTCCCATTACTAAAGCTATTAACATTTCATAGATATATCCAATAAAAGAATAAATAAAAAATATATTAAAATAATACATATTATTAATATACTCATTATTCTTTTAATAAAACTGGTAAAAACCCCCAAAGATGGCAAGCAATCATTAACTTGCAGCAAGATGACAATTATGATAAACTTTATCTAGAATAAATAAAGTTTTTTTGCATGGCAAAGTTAGGAAGTGAAATAATGTTACCAGAATTTTTTAAAAAAAGAAGAACCTATTTTTTGATAACTATTAGTTTAGGGATTTTAATAATATTAGGGGTTTCCTATGGCTATTTTACAAGAGAAAGTCTAATAGGAAATTCATCAAATAATACAATAAATGTATCGACTATATCTCAAACCAGTCAATCATTTGTTACGACTTATGAAAATGCTAGTAATAAAATAATAACAGGAATATTAAACTTTGAAGGGACAACTCCCTATACTAAAATGGCTAAATTTAAAACCGAAAATATTTATAATGATAGTTTAGACATTACTATTAATTGGTCGTTTGTAACCAGTACCTTAATTCAATCAGACACTTCATATGCTCTATATGAATGCAGTACAGAGGCTTTATTTAATAATGCTACAGAAAGTAATGTAGCAAGCACCTGTACTTTGGTAAGCCCAAGTACAGGTAATGTATTACCAAATACCGGAGAAGCTTATAAATTACAAAGTGCAGATGATATAACTTTAGCAGCTAATGGAACAAAATATTATGTAGCTAATATATCAATAGGAAGTAGTAACGAAGGAAGAAACTTTCAAGCAATAATTGATGTTAAAGATCGATTTACTCATGTATTAACCATTGACTATAATGGTGGAGGAACAACTACAACAATGGATATGAAAGCAGGAGATTCAGTAACATTATCATCTCCTACTAGAACTGGATATACCTTTAATGGTTGGGCAATGACAGTAGGGTTAGACAGTAGCGTAGTTGGATCTACAATTACAATGGGAAGTACCGATACAACAGTGCAAGCTGGATGGACCCCAATAACTTATACGGTTAGTTATAATTGCAATGGAAATGTTGGGGGCGCTACAGATCAAACTAATCATATATATGATGTACCAAAGAAGTTATCTGCTAACGGATGCCATAAAATTACAACAGGTGTTTCAGGGTCAGTTTATATTTTTACAGGCTGGGCAAAATCGGAGACTGGCAATGTTGAATTTCTTGATGAAGAAGAAATTGTTGGAATTACATCTTTAAGCCAAATAACGTTATACGCTAAGTGGCAACAAGTTTTTACTTATTCAGGATCAAAAGGAGTTTTTTATGAAAGTGGACAGAACTGGAAGGTCAAATTATATAGTTCTGGTACATTTACATCTTTAATAAACAACGAGATTGATGTATTTTTAGTTGGCGGTGGCGGTGGAGGAAGTATTACCAGTGTTCAAAGTTATAGTGCCGGAAGTGGCGGTAGCGGAGAAACAGAGAGCTATTTTAATAAGAGCGTATTAAAAGAAATTGACTATCCTATAACTATAGGTGCCGGTGGTGCTAGAAATACTGATGGAGGATCTACTACTGGATTTGGCTATGTTGCCAAAGGAGGAAAAGCTGGCAAATTTTCTGGCAGTCGTTGTTGTGCACTTGGCGGATCTGGTGGATCTGCGGGAGGAAACGACTGTGTTAGTTCAGCTAATAATGGGGGCAGCGTCACTATATGTGGAACCGTTATAAGTGGACAGGGAAATACTACTGGAGAATTTGGTATACCAACAAACACACTATATTCTGCTGGTGGTGCTTATCCCGGATATTGCGGTGGAAATAATACGGGAAATGGTGGTGGTGGAGTTAATACTGGATGGCACACGGATAATTGCGGAGGAAAAGGTGGATCTGGTATAGTTATTGTAAGAAATCATCGCTAAAACAAAAAGTAGTATTAAACTACTTTTTTACGTGATATAATTTTAATGGTGATAATATGTTTGAAAATAAAAAAATATTTATTTTAGGAATGGCTCGCAGTGGATATGAAGCTGCTAAAATATTAGCAAATAGGAATAATGAAATAATATTAAACGATAAAAATATTAATCAAGATCCTAATCATGTTAAAGAATTAGAATCTTTAGGAGTAAAGGTTATTTTAGGAAGTCATCCTGATGATATCTTAGATGAAAGTTTTGATTATTTAATTAAAAATCCTGGAGTCCATTTTGACCATAAATATGTGTTATACGCAGAATCTCATAATATAAAGGTTATTAATGAAATTGAAATGGCTTATCATTTATTACCTAAAGGAGTCA
>CAZTRF010000016.1:0-19517 GCA_964616495.1 uncultured Muribaculaceae bacterium | reverse complement strand
CATAAACTCTTCATAATACTCTTTAGCCATTTTAATATTAGCTACAGCAAAGATAGAATTAAATCCATTAATACTTTTCTTTGTTTTCAATTCCTTTGTATCTTGTTTTTTAGCAACTTCTACAACGTTATCTAAGGTTGAATAGATATATTGCTAAAAAACAAGAAGCAGAATTGCCACTATTTCCTGCTGGTCCAGTTGGCCCTGTTGGTCCATCAATACCATCGAAACCTCTAGGTATGACAAAATTCAATGTATGATTAGGTCCTCCAGTAACATCCGTTACCGAAGCATCTGTTCCAGGATCTCCTGTTGTAGTATTTCCTATGGCAATAGTATCTGCCGTTCCATTTGGCCCAGTAGGACCCGTTGGCCCTGTTGGGCCATCAACACCATCAAAACCCTTAGGTATGACAAAATCCAATGTATGATTGGGTCCTCCAGTAGCATCCGTTACTGAAGCATCTGTTCCAGGATCTCCTGTTGTAGTATTTCTTATAGTAATGGTATCAGCTGCCCCACTTGGTCCAGTGGGACCTGTTGGTCCTGTTGGGCCAGTCATTCCTAAGCAACAGACATATTTTGGTAAACTATTATTATATTTTTCTAACCTCTTTTTTATTTCTTCATAGTTGTTATTACAACTCATTATTTTTATACTCCTTTCAGAGTATTATATGTATAAATTTTATCTAAATAAATTATAAACGTTTGTAAAAATTATAAATACTAAAACAAAAAAAGTGATAGGTCTTTCGACCTATCTTCAGGGGGTTTGGTGATAATCTTTCACATTATTAGATCGTGAAAGTTATCAATTAGCATGACATCTATATATCATGCTATATAAATGATATAATTTTTTCTGTAGTTTGTCAAATTATTTTTACTTTACTTTTTATTCATTTTACGATATTATATTTTTCTCACAAGGAGGTATAAAAATGAAAGAAATTACTTCATTAGCTGTTACCAATCAGGCTCAAAATGCTCCCATTTTAGCTAATACCTCTTTTGAACGAATTAATAACAATGTTTTTTTAAAAGTATTGGATTTTTTGGGCGAAAATGGAAACGTTTATCAGACTTTAGAAGTTTATTATCAAGATACTGGTGAAAAATTTGAATTAGGTAGTATATATTATGAAGATCCATCTCACTTAGAAGTTGGAGAAAGATATGTTTTTAATGACCACTATATTGTTTTGTTTCGCCGTAATTTTGCTCGAAATAAAATATTGGATTTTAAATTAGGATTTGATATTCGAAGTAAAAAAACCATTAAAAATGAAAAATTAATAAGTAAGATGTATATGTGGATAATGAATGATAAAAACAGAGAAATCTTTCAATATGAAAAAGAATATGATCCTCTAAGTTTAATCATAGATGGAACTTCAAAACTATTAGAATTTTTAAATCCTTTTAATAAAAAATAGCTAATTAACTATATTTATGTTATTAGCTATTTTTTGATATTCTGGATAATTTGAAAAACCATTTGAAATATTTTCATTAACAAATTCTAAGCTGTCTTTTTTGGCCTGAAGCAATATTTTTATATCTCGTTGAAGAGAAGCTATTTTAAATAACATATCTCCGCTTTGCTTGATACCAAATAAATCCCCTTCTCCTCTCATTTCAAAATCTTTTTCACTAATATAAAATCCATCATTACTTTCTTCTAAAACTTGAAGTCTTTTATTTAACTTGCTTCCTATTAAGATACACTTACTTTGTAACTCACTTCTTCCTACTCGTCCTCTTAATTGATGCATGGTAGCAAGGCCAAACCTTTCAGCATTAAAGATAATCATCATAGTTGCATTAGCAACATCAATTCCTACTTCAATAACGGTAGTTGAAATTAATAATTTTATTTTGTTTTCTTTAAATTCATTCATAATAGCATCTTTTTCTTTTTGTTTTAGTTTACCATGTAAAACACCGATAGGAATCTTATTATTAAAAGCGCTATTAAATTTTTGATATAGGGCATTAACATCATTTAAGTTTAATTCTTCGTTTTCATCTATTAAGGGAGCTACTACATATATTTGATGGTTTTGTTTTACTTCATTAACACATAGTTCTAAAATGCTTTTCATTTCTTCATAAGGTTTGATAATTGTGATAATGTCTTTTCTTCCTTTTGGTTTATCTTTAATGATTGAAATATCCATATCACCATATAATGTTAAAGCATAGGTTCTTGGAATAGGAGTAGCACTTAAATAAATAACATCAGGTTTTTGGCCTTTATTCTGCAAATTATTTCTTTGATTAACTCCAAAACGATGTTGTTCATCAGTAACCACTAAGCCTAAGTTATTAAACACTACATCTTCGCTAATTAAGGCATGTGTACCAATTAAAAGATCTATTTCATTATTTATAAGACGTTCTATTAAACTTTTTTTATCTTTCTTGGAAGTTGATCCTGTTAATAGCTCCACTTTTACTAAACCATTAAATAGTTTAGTAACGCTTTCATAATGCTGTTTAGCAAGTATTTCAGTAGGGGCCATAATGGCTGTTTGATAGCCAGTCAAATAATTAATGTATGAAGCTATTAAAGCAACTATTGTTTTGCCACTACCAACATCACCTAAAAGCAAACGATTCATTCTTTTTGAGCTTTCATAATCTTTAATTATGTCTTTAATGGCTTTATTTTGGTCATTTGTTAAAGTAAATGGTAATTTATTTATAAACATGTCCACCTTTTTTAAAGGAACCTCTTTTATTAGCCCCAATTGTTCTACTAAACGATATTTTAAATAATTGATTTTAAACATAAAAGTAAATAATTCTTCATAAATAAGTTTTAAATTAGCTTTTTTAATATCTTCAACATTATTAGGATTATGAACTAAATCTAAGGCTTCGTCTTTAGAAATAAAATTGTAGCTTTTGTTTAAATAAGAAGGAATATAATCTAAAATATTATTTTCTTTAGTTAAGGCATTAATAATATTATTATGAATTTGTTTGTTCTTTAATCCACTAACTAAATGATAAATGGGTTCTATTTTAAGACCATTTATTTTATCTAAAGTAATATTAGAAGCCATAAAAGTATTGTTAGTTTTATTATATTTGCCTATAAGATTTATTTCTTTTCCAATGATTAAGTTATTCTTTAAAAAGGCCCTGTTAAAAATAACAACCTTTACTAAATTATTATCTATTTCGGAAATAAATGATAATCTATTTAAACTTTTTTTAATATAATTTATTTTTGGTATGGAATTAACAATTCCTTTTACAACCACTTCATTGTCAAAATTAGTTATTTGATTTAAATTTTCTAATTTTAAAATTTGGTATCTATATGGATAATAGGTTATGAGATCATAACTATTGTTAATACCAATTTTATAAAATAAACTAATTGTTTTAGGACCTACTCCTTTAATCTCTTCTAAAGTCATTTTTAACCTCTAAAATTTATTCAAAAAAAGGTTGACAAAACACCCTTTACCCCTTAATATATAGTCTTACCAATTCACTTTTAGGCGAATTGGTGCTAGTATCACACTAGCCAACCCCTTTTTATTCTTTGAAGCTGTCCTTAAAGGACAGCTTCGTTTTTTTTATTCTTTTTTAGCTATTTCTAAATAATGATTATATCTTTCTTTAGCAAAGGTTATTTGTTCTTCAATAAGTTCATCATAAAGTGATGAATTTTTTATTTTTAAAGCATTATATCTAACCTCATTAGCTAAAAAGTCTTTATATTTATCAAATTGAGGTTCTGGCGAATCAATCGTTAGTTTTTTATTTTCCCAGCGCATTAGAGTTAAATATCCACAATTAACAGCTAATTTTTGCTCATCTACCGCATTAGTAAGGCCACCTTTTATTCCTTGTTCTAAGCATGGGGCATAAGCAATAATAATTGATGGTCCATCATGAGCTTCGGCCTCTTTAATTGCTCTAATAGTTTGCATTGGATTACTTCCTATAGAAACATTAGCAACATAAACATTAGGAATACTCATAGCTTTTGCAAATAAATCTTTCTTTAGGGTTCTTTTTCCAAAATTAGCAAATTCACAAACCTGTCCTAATTGACTACTTTTACTTGCTTGGCCACCAGTATTAGAGTACACCTCAGTGTCTAATACTAGTATGTTAGCATTTAAATTTGATGATAATACATGATCAATTCCAGAGTACCCAATATCATAGGCCCAACCATCTCCACCAATTGTCCAGATACTTCTAGCTACTACGAAATCCAGCAATCCAAGTAACTCTTTGGGAGGGTTTTCTCTTAATTTTATTTCAACTTCTTTAGTCTTTTCATAGTCATTTAAATTGCTTAACCATTTGGTATACAAATCTTGATATTCGCCATTTTTATTATCTTCCATAATCTTTTTAATTTTTTCTTTTTTTAATTGGTATCCCAAAAGAATTCCTAATCCAAATTCAGCATTATCTTCAAATAAACTGTTTGCCCAAGGCACTAAATAAGGAGTACTAGGCATACTACCGCCATAAATACTAGAGCAGCCAGTTGCATTGGCAATAACCAGTTTTTCACCAACTAATTGACTTAATATTTTTATATAAGGGGTTTCCCCACATCCGGCACAAGCTCCAGAAAATTCAAATAACGGTTTACAAAATTGACTACCTTTGACATTATATTTATCCATTAATGATGGATTAACATGTTTATTAAATAATTCGTTAATTTCAGAAGAATTGTTTTCATCTAGAGGCCCAAACTTTAATGCTTTTTCTCCATTTTTTCCTGGGCAGGCCTTTATACAAAGACCACAGCTGGTACAGTCGGCTTCACTAACAGCAACCAAGTATTTATACTCATCATTTCCTACATAAGGAATCCCCTTATCACTGGTCTTTGGTAAAATAAATGGCCTAATAACAGCATGAGGACAAACTAAACTACATTGATTGCATTGTAAACAATTTTCACTTTTCCATTTTGGAACATCATTTGCAATTTTTCTTTTTTCAAATTTGCTACTTCCGCAAGGAAAAGCTCCATCAACGAAGGGCATTACTTCAGAAACTTTTAAACTACTCCCTTTACGATTGTTAATTAAGTCAATTAAGTACTTCTCTTTTGGATAAATAACGTCAGATGTTAATGCCAAGGTATTAACTGACCTTAAAGCATTAACACTTTCTTTGATAGCATTAATATTTGCATTAATTATTTCTTCTCCTTTAGTGGCAAAAGCTTTTTTAACAGATTCTATTAATATATTTTCATAATTAACAATATTTAAGTTTCTTAAGATGATGGTTTCTATTATTTTGCTTATTTTTCCTTTAATACCGCATTCTAAAGCTAATTTAGAAGCATCAATAATTAAAAATTTCAAGTTCTTCTTTCTAATTATATCAACCATTTCTTTGGACAAAAGATCTTTTATTTCTTTATCATCTTTAGAGGTATTTAAAATAAAGGTCCCATAATCAGAAATACCTTTTAAAACATTAAAACGGCTTAAATAGGTATCTTTTGTAACTACAACCAATTTAGGATTAGTAGGATAAAAAGGAGCATTTATTATCTTTTTAGCATACCTTAAATGACTAATTGTTAGGCCGTTACTTTTCTTAGAGTCATATTCAAAATAGCCCTGAACATAGTTATTGTCAGTAGCTCCTAAAACGGTCATAATGTTTTTAGAAGCTGATACCATTCCATCAGAGCCAAAACCAAATATTTCTATTTCATTAAATCCCAATTCCAAGTCATAATCGGGTATTGGTAAGCTTAATTGAGTAACATCATCAATAATTCCAATAGTAAAATTATTTTTCATTTCACCATCTAACATATCAAAAACTGATTTTATCATGGCCGGAGTAGTATCCTTACTGGCTAGTCCATACCTTCCGCCTACTATATCTACGATTTTGCCTTTCATGGCATTTAAAACATCTAGATAAAGGGCTTCTCCACTCATTGTAGCTTCTTTTGCCCTATCTAGAACAGCAATTCTAGAAACATTAGCTGGTATTACTTCTCTTAAATATTCTTGACTAAACGGCCTAAATAAAGTGACATTAACCACTCCTACTTTAGCCCCTTTATTATTTAAATCATCTACTACTAGTTTAATTGTTTCAGTAACACTTCCCATAGATATAATAATATTTTTAGCATAAGGATGTCCATAATAAGTAAATGGCGCATATTTACGGCCAGTTATTTTCCCTAACTCTTTCATATAGTCTTTTACAATAATTGTCATTTCCATGTAAGCCTTATTTCTTGCTTCGCTTATTTGAAAGAAGATATCTTCATTTTGGGCAAGACCTCTTTCATTCTTTTTAGTACCCAATAACATTCTATCTCTAAAATTTTCTATTTCAGTTACCGGTAATAAATTTTTAATTTTTTCTTTGTCTAAATCATCTATTTTATTAATTTCGTGACTAGTTCTAAAGCCATCAAAAAAATGAATAAACGGAAGTTCACCTTTAATAGCACTTAAATGTGCAATGGCTGCTATATCTTGAGCATCTTCTACATTAGAAGATGCTAAAATGCAAAACCCAGTACTTCGAGCGGCATAGATATCACTATGTTCTCCAAAAATACTTAGTGCATGAGTCGCAACTGCTCTACTAGCTACGTGAATAACCGCCGGCAACATTTCTCCGGCCATTTTATACATCTCAGGAATCATTAATAAAAGCCCTTGACTGGCTGTAAAAGTAGTAGATAAATTACCAGATAATAATGCTCCGTGCATAGCTGCAGCTGCTCCAGCTTCGCTTTGCATTGAGATAAGCTTTACTTTATTATCAAAAAAATTTAATTCTCCTTTATTACTTAAATCATCAATAGTACTGCCCATAGGACTTGCCGGAGTTATTGGATACAAAGGACATATTTCACTAAACCAATAGGCTGTATTAGCACAAGCCTTATTTCCATCTACTATTTTCATATAATCATCTACTTTCATTATTATTATAATGGTTATAGATTTTTTTATCAATTAAAAAAAGTTAACATTTGTTAACTTTTTCATTAAAAGCATGGCTATTTATTAAATTGGTCGCCCATTTTTCAACTTTCTCATTTTCTTCTATTACAAACTCCTGACCTCGACAAGCCGATTTAAAATAGTCCTTATGCCAACTACTTTCTGAATGGTATGTTATTTTTACATTTCTAAAAATATCCGGAAGATTCCAACAAGTTCGCGACATGCCTTTTTTAGACAAATCTAAGTCTTTAGTATATTTAAATATCCCATAACCTTTCAATTGAGAATTAAAGGTGCACGTTTCTCTAGCTACATATATTTTATTTAATTCATTACTTAAAATTCGTCTATTTTGAGCATGAGAGTGATATTTCAACCAATTAGGAATATTATCCTTAACCGGATCAATTATTTCTCCTACTTGCAAATATCCAAAAATAACGTGCCGATCATTTCCTTTGACAAATTTTAAACTGCCATTATCATTATCTAAATCGTTAAACCATCCAAAGAACAAAAAAATATCTCCCGGTTTAACTAAATTGTTTTCTAAAACTTTTTCAGCAGTTCCCGATTGGCCAAAACAACCTTTCCAGCCTTCAACTCTTTTATATTCTTTTTCATTTAAATCAGGATCTAGATGGCATTTACTATTTTCATTTAGTCCTATTTTTTGATTATTTAGTATTAAATATGGCTTTATTAATTTCATCATGGCTAAAATATCATTCGTTTCATACTTTAAATAACTATATGAAATATCATCTTTTAAACTGGGGATTGGCAATGATATTAAATCATTATTAGGCATAATAAAACTTGGGTAGCATCCATATCCAGAATCAAAGCCTTTTCTAGAAAGTATTATTTTCATTCTGATTTCTCTTTTATTTTATAAATAATATAAGAAAATATTAAAGGTAAAACAAAAGTGACTAATAAAATAATTAATCTGACATATTGGTTCATCGGCAAGAAAATACTTGCAATTAGGGCAAGGCCTCCAACTATCCAAACAGCACTCGCAAACTCATGAGTTTTTTTCCACACTGAATCATCAGTTAAAGTCCAAGGAACTTTATATCCTAAAATCGAATTGGGTTCAACTTTTGGTAAAAATACTCCCATTATAATAATTATTATTCCTACAGTTGTACTTGATAACTTTAAAATATCTACTTTAGTTTCAGTTAAAATAATAAAAGTAAATCCTAATAAGATAATATCTATAATTGGCGTCAAAAATTTTGTTGCCAATTTTATAATCCGATTCATTTTCTTCTTTTTTTCGCTATTATTTAATTCAAAATGAATTATAAAGTTAATAATAGCAAAGATGATAGGCATTCCTAATATAACAAATAATCTTGAAGCATAACTACCAGCTGTCCCGGCGCTATTCCAATGAACCGGAATGCTTAAGGGAAGGTTATTATATAATAAAAGTCCTATTAAAGTAGGAATAAAACATAAGATGGTCGTTATTATATATAAGGTTAATTTTGTTCTATCTTTTTTCATAAGTCCTCCTAAAAGTATTATATTTTAGTAATAAATAAGTTATTGGTATTCCCACTATGGCTGCTATTATATAAGCAAAGAGCTCTTTTTGATGCCATAGATTATAAACTAAATAAACCGTAATATTTTGAATTATAAAATTGGGAATAACATTTAATAAGAAGCTAGGATATTTTTTAATTGATATTTTCGTTTTAAAAGTAAACAAAGAGTTTAAAATAAACGATACTACTGTTCCACTCAGGTAGCCAATTATAAAGGCTACATTGGGCTGAAATATCTTAGCATAAAAAACCGCAAACAAGGTACCCGCAAAAGTATTAATTATTCCTACTAATACAAAGGTAATAAACTGCTTGTTAAAAAAATCTTTTTTTATTTTTTTAATCATCTAATACCTCATCAATAAAATAACGAGGTCTTTTTTTAGTTTCAAAATAAATCTTTCCTACATATTCCCCAACCACTCCTAAACTGGTAATATTTAAACCCGTGGCAAAGAAGATAATTAAAATTAATAAATAGTTATTATTAAACATAATAGCATTTAAATATAAAATAAGTAAAGTTATCAATCCTAAACTAGATAATATTAATATAAACATTCCAATTCTACTAACTAATCTTAATGGTTTTACCGTAAAGGAAGTAATAGCCTCAATAGCTAAGTTGAATAATTGTTTAAATTTATAATTGGTTTTTCCGGCAAATCTTTTATCTCTAGGATAGGTTACTATTGTATATTTATAGCCAATTAATGGGATAATTCCTCTTAAAAATAAATTAACTTCTTTGTATTCTTCTAAAGCTTCTACTACTCTTCTACTCATTAAACGATATTCACAGTGATTATAGATAATATCTACTCCAATAAATCTCATAAACTTGTAAAATAAAAGTGAAGTATTTTTCTTTAAAAAAGAGTCGGTATTTCTGGTTCCCCTTACACCATAAACTACCTCATTGCCTTCTTCATAGGCATTAATAAACTTTTCCATAGAACTAATATCATCTTGCAAATCAGCATCCATTGTAATAATAATGTCAGCTTTTTTCTTCGCATAACTAAGGCCGGCTAAAATAGCGTTTTGTTGACCTTTATTGCGAGATAACTTTAATCCCTGAAACATTTTATAATCATTATGAATTTGAGTTATTAATTCCCAGGTTTCATCTTTAGATCCGTCATCAACGTAAAGAATTTTGCTTTTATCGCTAATCTTTTTCTTACCAATAAGTTCATTAACCACATTAGTTAAGCGTTTGGTAGTTTCTTCTAAGACAAGTTCCTCATTGTAACAAGGTATAACCACATATAAAATACTACGTTTTTTCATATTATTTCCTTTTTTCTTTCTTTTTTTGTTTCCAATCTATCAAAATATTAGTTTTTAATATTAAAATAATAAAAAACATGACTAAAAGCCCATATAATAAAAGAGCTAATTTTTTATCGCCTAAAACGAATAATATAGAAACCGATGCAAATAACAAGTCAATTATATAAATAATAATGACTGTTTTAGGAACTGACTTAAAATATTTATATAATTGAAAATGAATATGCTCCTTATCGGCCATAAAAACACTTTCGCCTTTTAATTTACGACGACATATTGCTAGAAAAGTGTCAAATATAGGAATAGCCAATAAAATAATCGGAACCACAAATGACCCTAAAGCAACATTTTTATATCCAATAATAGCAATAATAGCAATCATAAAACCTAAAAACATTGATCCACCATCACCCATAAATATTTTAGCTGGATAAAAATTGTGTTTTAAATATCCTAAAGTTGCTCCTAATAAAATAAATGAAAGCAAAACATCTAATCCATTTAGTTTATATAAAGTAGTAGCAATAATTCCAACTGTTAAAAAGTAGATAGAGCATATTCCTCCTGAAAGGCCATCCATTCCATCAATAAAGTTAATACAATTAATAGCTCCCATAATAAAGAAAAAAGTTATGGGATAGGCCAAAAAATAAAACCTTATGTCTAAACCAAAAACTGTTAATTCGGTTAATAAAAAGCCCCCATAAAAAACGGCGATAGCTGTAGCAATTAATTGAACTACCAATTTATATCGATTAGAAATGGCCTTTATATCATCAAATAAACCAACCATTACTAATAAGAAACTGCTAATCAAAACGGCATTCATACTCACACTAGGTGTCCCAAAGATAATATAACCGAACAAGAAAGCTAAATAAATTGCTAATCCGCCCATTCTAGGAGTCGGTTTCTTATGAATTCTACGAGCTTCATTAGGGACATCAATAGCCCCTAAATGAATTGCCAGTTTACGGCAAACAAACATTAAAGCAAAACTTATTAAAAAGCTTGTAGCAGTTATTATTAAAATATTAACGGCATTAACTTCTAGTCTCATAAAATACTCCTTACTTAATTAGGTATTATAATATATTTTTCTCTTCTTTAATAGGTTTATTTGATTTTTTGTTTTCTTTATCTTTACTTTTAATAGACTTTTTGTTTTTAACAATTAAAATTATAGTCAAGATTATTGTAATTAATAATCCTCCTCCAAAGATTAACATTATTAAAAAATATAACTTAGCATCATCATTTAATTGATTACTATAATCTTCATAATAACGTTGAAGAGTATTTTCTTTACGATCATAACTATACAATCCAGTTTCACCAGTTTCAATATTCTTTCCGTATAATACAACAAAGTCAGTAGTATCATTTAATATTAAGCACTCTACCTCTACTCCATTTATTTTAACAGTACTTTTTTTATAATCTTTTAGTTCTTCATTTAAATCCATTGGCGAAAAAATAACTGTATTTAAAGTAAACTCAATATATGGGTTATATTTGTTAGTATCGACATTATAAATAAATAAACTAACTATTCCCTCTTCATTCTTAAGTCCCACTAATGTGTATTTACTTTTTTCATTAGTACAACTAGGAATAGTATTTTCGGAAATAATAACACTACTTTCCACATAAGTAGAAGGACATGATATTAAATCACTTCTTTTTACAATTGTATATTCTTTATTTGAAATATTTATCTTTATCGGATTTAAATCTTCAACCACTACTACTAAATTATAAGTTTTTACATTACCATTTTGAGCAGTGACCGTTATTTTAAAATTGTTACTGCCTTCACTAACTTCAAATTCACCTATTCCATTAATATTAGCGGTTTTATCCTCTTTACTAGCGTTAATATTTATTTTAGTTATTGTTGAAGGTAAAGTTACCGTATAATCAGTTACATCTTTACTGAAGGTTGGGCTTATTTCATATCCATCAACTTTTAAAGATGAAAGATTATTGTTTGAACTATATGTTGCTTCCAAATCAGCTTGAGTTATAAGTTTTACATTTCTAGTACCATTAGTAACTGTTAAATTGTTCTCGTTCCAATCAATAACTGAAGTCTTAGAAACACTAAATGAAGCATTACCACTTTTTATGGCTTTAAAAGTATATACATAGCTTTTAGATTTAGTACTTCCATCTCCATATCCAGCATAATGAAGCGAAACATCAGAACTAACTAAGCTCACCAATGATGAGTCATAATTAAGAGTATATTCCCATGCTCCTAAAGCAGTCCCCGAAGAAACCTTTACTGTTATTTTAAAAGTTTTTCCTATAACCACCTGATTACTTGAGGCAAGCACACTCACCGATGCGGTTGCCGCATGAGCATTTCCTATAAAAGAAAATGTGGTTAAAATGGCAACAATGATTAATGTTAGTATTTTTTTCATAAACTATCTCCTATCCTACTATTTTAATTTGACCTACAATATGTTTTTGAACTCTTAATAAGTCAACTATATTTACTACTCCATCTTGATTGGTATCAGCCGCCTTATTATAACTATTTTCTAAAACCGATGCCTCCATAATATGTTTTTGAACTTTTAGTAAATCTAAAATGTCAATTTGACCATCTCCTGAAACATCTCCATAAATCACTATTTGATATTGCTGACTTTCATCTTGATAAGTAATATTTACTTTATCTCCTGTAACTAAAGATCCACTAGTTTTAATGTTCCCAGCTCCATCATATATATTTACCTTTGCTTCTCCTGATACAGCTATGATTGCATTTAAGATATTATCAGGAGTCATGCCTATATCAAAGCCACTTAAATAAGATCCATCATTTTTGATAATAGTACTTCCTAGTAAGCCATCAATAACAGTACTTCCGTAATTAGTTAAAAATTTTACTTCAGTAGGCAACTCTGTTTTGACAGGCATATTTTTATAAACCGGAATTTCAAAAACAAATGGTACTACTGAATCAGTGGCAAGGACCCCAATTGAATTATAAGTATTATAACTAGTTGAAGATTCGCTATAAGGAGCCTGTATATTAGTCATATATTGATGAGTATAGGTGGTGCTAGTTGCTCCTGGTTTAACGTTGTATTTTTTAAAGTAAGATGTATTTTGACCCTTACTAATATAGTTCTTTCCTATTTTATTTGCTCCTCCAGTAACGGCTGCTAAAGCGCTTGTCCATCCTTGATAGTAAGCATATACTAATGAATTATAAGCTGGCCTGGCATCAGTTCCAGCGCCATAATTAAAAAAGTTATATACTCCACTTATTTCTTTTCCTATCCAATCAGGATAGTTTTTATTAACATCAGGATAAATATAACTACCTCCCGAAACTAGCATTTCACTTTTACCAATTTCTTGACGAGATAAAGAAGCCAAATAAACGGGATTAATTTGAGTTGCTACTCCAGCATCTAAAAAGGCTTTAGCATGAGGGTATAAATTAGAAAAGCTATTAAATACCTTTTGAATAGCAGTTTCTGTTATATAGGTGCCTGTATATGATAAATCTTCAAACATAAAAATTCTTGATTCATTAAAAAAGTTTCGAGGATCCATATAATAAGCTACCGTTTCAGCATTAGCTGCATACCAACTTGATCCTTCTAATACTTCATAGGTTTTAGTAGTATAGTTATATGAACCACCAGCCGTTGATATCCAAGCTACTTTAGAAGAAGATAAGTCACTTACTTGAATTAAGCTGGTCCCTACCACAGCTTCATTAGCTACGGCCTCTGAAAAATCAATTCCTGTATTTATAGCTTTAAAATCATAATTAGGATGGCCTATTTTTAAAGCGGTCAAACTTTCCCAGTAACCAGAAGGAAAGCCCTTTTCTTTCCAAACTATTTCATAATCATTAACTGGTTCTCTTTCAGTGGCGATGTCACCAGAAACATAAAAACTAATAGACTCGCTACATGAATATCCGACATTGCCATTATATCTAACTTTATACCATCCTTCGGAGCAACCACTTCCCTGAAATAAATCAGTGCTTAAAACATCAATTATAGTATTATAAGGAATCGATGTTATTCGAGTTGCCTTACTATTTGGTTCACTTCTAACTGGTAAACTTGGTTCTGCCAAAGTCCTACCTGCTATAGCGGCTTCTGCTTTAGGAATAAAGCCCATGAACATAGAAAAAATTAATAAAAGAATGCAAAATATAGAAATTGTTTTTTTCATTATGGCCTCCCTATAATTATTCACTTTAATTATAACAAAATTAATAAAAGGTGTATAGGAAATGAACTAAAGGTTAACAGTTTTTGTCAACACTATAATTATTCGTTGTTAAAGGTAAAATATTGTTATATAATGTTTAAAGTACAAGATAAGGAGTATTATATGAAGAAAAAGAAAAAAATTAATAAAATATTTTTAGCTTTTATAATAATAATGGCTCTTTACTTAATAACTTTAGGCTTCTTTACTAAAAGCATTTTAACTTTGGAGGGAATCGAAACACTATATCGAATTATTGCTTTAGTAATATTCTTCTTATTAGCGATTATGTATTTCATAGTTGGGTTCACTTGTTCAGTAGGAAGAAGAAGAAAAACCTTTATTGTATTTTCCGTAATAATTACTATTTTTATTCCCGTATTTATAATTGGCTCTTATTATATTGATAAAACCTATAATAAGATTAGCTCTTTTAATAAAGAAACAATTACCTATACCTCTAATTTAATAGCTCTTAAAGATACTACTTTGAATAATAATAAAAGTGAAAAATTAGGAATGATAAATGATGCTACCGATATTGAAGGATATATTCTTGCTAAAAAATTAATAAAAAAAGAACAAATCAATTTACCAGAAATTGTTTACTATGATGACTACCCAGATATGCTAAAAGCTTTATATGATAAAGAAATAAATGGGACATTTGTTTCTAGCAATTATGAAATATTATTTGGTAATGAAGATGAGTTTAAGACCATTAATGAAGATATTACAGTTTTATATACTTATTCAGAAGAAAGAGAAAAAGAGACTGAAAAAAGCAATAAAAAATTAACTGAGCCTTTTACTATTCTTTTAATAGGAGTTGATGGAACTGGCACTAAGTTAAATGCTAACCAATCATTTAATGGAGATACATTAATGCTAATTACTTTTAATCCTAACACCTTAAATGTAACAATGCTAAGTATTCCTAGAGACACCTATGTTCCGATAGCTTGTCGTAATAATAAAGAAGCTAAAATTAATACTTCTGCTTATGGTGGAACCAATTGTGTAATTAATACTATCGAAAACCTTACCGACATTAATATTGACTATTATGTAAAAATGAATTTTAGCGGTCTGGTTAATTTAGTTAATGCCTTAGATGGTATTGATGTTGAAGTCCCTTATGCTTTTTGTGAACAAGATAGCCAAAGAAGATTTGGAAACTATACAGTTTATGTTGAAGAAGGATTACAACATTTAAATGGTGAACAGGCCTTAGCATTATCTCGTAATAGACATTGTTGGAGCAACTATTGTGCCAGTAAATATAATACCAATTGTGGAATTAGAAATGACTTTAAAAGAGGACAAAATCAACAACTAGTCGTTACTGCTTTAGGTAACGAAATCAAAAACATTAGATCTTTTACTGAATTTTATAAACTATTAGATGCCGTTAGTTCTAGTATGGATACTAATATATCAGCTAATCAAATGCTTTCTTTGTATGAAGTAGCCAAAAACATTTTAACAAACTCTTTAGGAACTAATGCTATAAATATCGAAAAAACTTATTTAATGACTTACAACCAGATGATAGATAATCGTAGTATGGAAATATATTATCCAGAAAGTTTAAAAGAAATAGTAAATGCGATGAAAGAAAATTTAGAATTACAAAAACCAAAAGCAATTACTACATTTACTTACTCTATCAATGAACTTTATGAAAAAAAGATTATCGGTAAAACTAGTAGTGGTGGTGTTAGTTTAAAAGATACTGTTCCTAGTTTTATTGGGAAGTCAAAAGCCTATATTAATGAATGGGCCTCTAGTAAAGGTATTTCGATAAATTATGAAAATGTTAATATAGGCGATTCTTTATATAAAGATTCTTATGAAGAGGGTTATGTAGTATCTCAAAATATAAAAGCTACTACCCTGTTAGATAATGTTAAAACTATCACTATTTATGTTATAAAAAAAGATAATACTACTAATGACCCTACTCCTGAAAAAGATCCCGTCATAGATGATTTATTAGAATAAAAAAAAGACAGCAATGTCTTTTTTTATGATCCTACACTAGTATATTTAGAAATTCCTTTATAAAAAAGTAATATACAAGGAATAACAAAAATAATAATTAATAAAGGCGAAAATGCATATAAAGAGCTATTAACTTTTCCTAAAATATAAAGGAGAGGATAATAATTAACAAAGGCATAGGGAATAATAAAGGTAAAGAAATAAACCAAGCCCTTTTTAAATACTCCAATTGGATATTGAGCCATATGCTTGCCTCCATCAGTAAAAACGTTTCTAATTTCTAAACCTTGTACTGTAATAAAACAATAAGAAGCTGCTACAGTAAATATTCCAAAAAATATTAAAACTGAACTAAAGCACATTAGAATTAAAGTTAATATTTTAAGAGGGGTCCAAATTATGTTTATTTTAATAACGGCTATCAGTAAAACAATAACAGCCTGAACTACTCTAGACAATTTTACATAGTCAATTTCATAACCAATTACTTGTAATAAAATATTACGTGGTCTTAATAATATTCGATCAAAAGATCCATCAATAATTAGTTTATCAAATGTATCTATTCCTCTAGCAAATGTTTCACAAATAGCAAAACCAAATTGAATAACTCCAAAAGTTAATAATACCTCATATAAGGTAAAACCTTTTATATTGTCAAATTTAGTAAATAAAGCAATAATAATAAAATAATAAGTAAAAAATACAAATATTTGAGCAATAAGACTCATAACAAATGATGCTTTATATTGAAGAGTTGACTTCCAATGAAGTTTTAAATATTTTAAATAAATCTTCATATCAGCCTCCTTGAACAACTAATTTTTTAGTTGCTACCTTAGTTATTAATAATCCGATAATAGTAATAATTATAACCCAAAATATTTCTACTATCATTCCCGGTAGGGCTTCATTATAAATGATAGATCCTGAATAAATTCGAAAAGCAAAATCGCTAACATATCTAAACGGCAAATAATTTGATATTATTTGTAAAAACTTTGGAAAAAACAAGATGGGAACAACTAATCCAGACAAAATATCGGCTATCGCTGTAATAATATTCGTTATCCCCTTCTCATCTAAAGTAAAAAATGTAATTACATGAAATAGCATAATAATAGCATTACTTAGAAATACTCCAATAATAAAAGCTATTAAAAATAAAATAAATGAATCTAAATTAGGTGGCAATGTTAAGCCATAGGGCTTAGGTAATAAAAAGGCAATAATCATTACTGGCAGGCATCTAAGTGATACGCTAGCTACTCGTGAAGCTAATGTTTTTACATACCACATCCAATAAATGTTTTGAGGACGACATAATTCATAAGCAATATTGCCGCTTTTTATTAATTGAAACAAATCTCGCTCTTTATGCCACATACAGACTATTGCAAAAAACATTTGATTTAGCCATAAATAATTAACCAATTCTTTTACTTGCATTGGAGCATTACCACTGCCCGATTCAAAAAAAGCTAAATAAACAAAGATAAAAATAATTCCAAAAAATACCTGAGCAGCAATTCCAGCTAAAGCAGCAGCTCGATATTGAAGACTCGTAATAAGCCTTAACTTAAAATATGATAAATAACTTTTCATATTTTATATTCCTTATATAACTTTACAATTATATTTTCGATATTTTCATTATCAATTTCAATATCTTCAATATTAATCATTTTACTCAAAGTGTTAATAAAATTTGAAATTTTTAACTCTTTAGTATCAATAACAAATCGATATCCATCTTTTAATTTTTCTTTTTTAATAATACCCTTTAATTTAATGTTTAATTTTGAAGAAGTTGTGACAGTAATATATTTATTAGTATCTACCATTTTCTTTAATTTTACTAAAGACCCATCATAAAGGACTTTGCCTTTACCAATTAAGATTATTCTTTTGGCCAAAGCCTCAATATCACTCATATCGTGTGTTGTTAAAATAATTGTTACTTTTTGTTCTAAATTAACCTTTTTTATAAAGCTTCTAACAATTTGTTTACTAACTGCATCTAAACCAATAGTGGGTTCATCTAAAAATAAAATTTGAGGACGATGTAATAATGATGCAGCTATTTCGCAACGCATTCTCTGCCCTAAACTCAACTGACGTACCGGTACTTTTATTATTTCTTCAATGTTTAAAGTTGTTATTAATTCTTTTTTGGTTTCTTGATACTCTTCCTCTGGTATTTTATAAATATCTTTTAAAAGATCAAAAGTATCCTCAGCAGGAATATCCCACCATAATTGACTCCGTTGTCCAAATACCACTCCTATTCCTCTTACATATTTTTCTCTTTCTTTAAAAGGAACCATTTTGTTGATTAAGACCGTTCCTTCATCTGGTTTTAAAATACCACTAAGAATTTTAATAGTAGTACTCTTACCTGCTCCATTAGGTCCAATATAACCAACAATTTCCCCCTTCTTAATGTCAAAAGAGATATCATCAATTGCTTTAACATACTTATAATCTCTTTTGAAAAAACTCTTTAAAGTAGCTTTTAACCCACTTTTCCTTTTTGCCACTTTAAATGTTTTCTTAATGTTTTTTACCGTGATGAAAGTCATGTTTTTTCACCCTTCCTTCCAAACATCAAAAAAAGCCACATGTCATATGTAGTTCTAGTTGCCAAAACTAAGTTTTTAAGTAAATGTCTTTTTTAATATATTATAGATATATTTTTTTGTCAATACCTCTTTTTAAGATTTAACCTATTTATATTTATTATATAAACCATTTTTCCTTGCTTTGTAGAGCAAGCTCTCAAAGGCCTTCCAAAATGATGGGTCATTTTGGAAGATACTCTTCTCACACTAGTTTCCTATTATATATGGATTAGCTTCTGTCCCATTGCTCCCAGCCGTCAGCACTTCCGAGTTCAGATTTAAAACTACCCGGACCTCGTTCCCATTGCTCACGTTGCTGTCGTATCCACTACCATTGCCATCCACACCAAACGGTGTTTATCGTTAATGGGTTATTTAGATAGTAGCCTGAATTATATGTGTCGAATCTTCCTCCAGCATATGCTACTTCATCTGCTGTTAATGCAGCTATTGGATATGTTAATTTTATCCCTGTTGTTCCTCCGACTTTGTATGTTACTTCTTCTGGACATAAGTAACTTGGCACTACCGGATTACCGTATGTATTTAGCCTTGTATATGGTGCAAAACGCCATAAACTTCCTGAAGTACTACTCCATGTTGTATCACTACAGAAACTACTATCTGCTAAATAACTAATATAATCTATATCTGTTCCATTATCGATATATGTTTCATAAAATAGATTTATCGCACTTTCTAATGCGCCACCTTGTTCTCCTGCCGGTATATTTAATACTACGTATGCAAAATCATCCTCACTAGTTATTGTGGAATCACTTAATGCTAGAGCA
>CAZTRF010000015.1:0-21041 GCA_964616495.1 uncultured Muribaculaceae bacterium | reverse complement strand
CTTTCATTGCATCAACTAATTCTTTTACTTCAAGAATAGTCATTTCTTTTAAAGCTCCGATAATATCATCTTTTGTAATCTTTGCCATTTATATCATTTCCTTTCTTTATCTTTTATTAACTCAAAACGATATTTTTGTTTAACGCTCGGATATTTTTCAATATCTACTAAACTATTAAACATATCGTATGGTCGCACATAAATTTTACAATCGCCATATAAAGCTTGATAAACTACCATTATTTCCTCTGTTTCACTATTAATAGCTAAATGAAGAACTTGGTAATCTTTGTCTTTAAAATGGTGATAATTTCTCCCGACTAAGACTTCCCTAGTCATTATTATTTTTCTTCTTTATCTTTACTAATCATATCAAGCCCTATTGTAAACTCTTTTAAGTATTGTAATAAGCCACTCGCAAACATTGTGAGTAATCCTTCTCTTGATGGAATTGAAGCATAATCTTTAATAACTTTAAGATCAGCAACATTGCCACTTAAGATTCCTACTCTGATATCTAAAGCTTTATTAGCATCAGCAAATTTAGCTAAAACTTTAATAGGTTCTAGTAAAGATTTACCAAATAAAATAGCATTAGGTCCTTCCATAAAATCTGTTAAATTAACATTAAGATTGTCTAAAGCTCTTTTTAATAAAGTGTTCTTATATACTTTAACTTCTGCATCAATTGGTTTTAATTCTTTTCTTAAATTGCTAATATCTGATACAGTTAGTCCCTGATAACTAAAGATAATGACAGTCTCGCTAGATTTTATTTTATCTTCTATCTCTTTTACAACATTTTTCTTTAAAGAAATATTCTTTTCGCTTGCCATTTTTAACCTCCTTTTAGGTTTTAAAAAAACTTTCCCACAGGGAAAGTTAAATAAACTTTACTTTTCCCTCGGTAGGATTATTAAGAATTAGATTCCCCTACTATCTATGGTATTTCGTTTCGTTAATATTATATTTTATTATTTGTTAAATGTCAAAAGAATTTTTATCAATTTTTATTCCAGGACCCATTGTTGTAGATATTGAAATATTTTTGACAAATTCACCTTTAACTGATTGAGGCTTAGCATTAGTAATAGTTTTTACGATATATGCTAAATTTTCCTCTAAAGCCTTTTCTTTAAAAGATACTTTTCCAATAACACTATGAATATTTCCATATTCATCAGTCTTATATTCAATCATACCTTTTTTAATATCTGTAACTACTTTGTCTGGAGTTGTAGTAACAGTATTAGTTTTAGGGTTTGGCATTAATCCTTTTGGCCCTAATATCTTCCCTAATTTACCTAACTTTGGCATCATCTTTGGAGTAGCAACAATGACATCATATCCAAACCAATTCTCTTTTTCGATTTTTTCAATCATGTCATCTGTTCCAACAAAGTCTGCTCCAGCAGCTTCTGCTTTTTTAGCATCTTCGCCATCAGCCAAGACTAAAACTTTTTTAGTCTTACCTGTTCCGTTAGGTAATACAAGTGAACTTCTTATTTGTTGATCTGCTTTTTTAGGATCAACATTTAAATTCATAGCTACTTCTACAGTACTATCAAACTTGGTAATATTTGTATCTTTAGCTAATTTGATTGCTTCAATATAAGTATATGCCTTATTAGGTTCAACTTTTTGTGAAGCTTCCACATATTTCTTTCCTAGTTTTCTCATATTTCCCTCCTAATTGTGGTTTATTAGCGGATTATTTTTTTTCTTCAGTTTCAGAATCTTCAGATTTTTCTTCACCAATTACTTCGACGTCTTTTACTTCAGTCATCTCTTTTGCTTCTTGTTCCATTTCGGCTAACTCTGCATCACGTTTAGCTTGTTCAGCTTCTGCTACTGCAGCCTCTTTAGCTTGTTCAGCCAATTCAGTATCGTTAACTCCTTTAACTGCAATTCCCATATTACGAGCAGTTCCCTCAATAATATTCATCGCACTTTCAACATCATAAGCATTCAAGTCTGGTAACTTAGTCTCAGCAATTTTTCTTAAATCTTCTTTAGTAATAGTAGCAACTACTTGGTTAGCACCTTTTGCACTAGCCTTATTAACTTTAGCTGCTCTTTTAAGTAAGAATGCTGCTGGTGGAGTTTTTAATACAAAGGTAAAACTTCTATCATCATATACAGAAATTTCAACTGGTAGTATGTCTCCTCCTTTATCTTTAGATGCATCATTAAATTGAGTACAGAATTCTTGTAGGTTTACTCCTGCAGGCCCTAAAGCTGTTCCAACCGGTGGAGCCGGTGTAGCTTTTCCAGCAGGAATTTGAATTTTAATTACTTTTACGACTTCTTTTGCCACGAAAAACACCTCCTATAAAATATTTTCGCTAAGTGGTAATGGGCAAATCCGCATTTCCCTCCCACTAGTGGTTATATAAAAATATATAACTGCAGTTAAAATAATAGCACAACCCGTCTTTAATAACAAGTCTTTTTTATTTGTATTTTAATTCAAGAAGCCTTTTAGCATCTTCTTTGATAGCTTCATCGCAGTTAGCATGCTCAATAAAGGAAAGATAATTTTGTTCAAATAATTCTATGATTCTCTCAACCTCTTCCAAGGGCACTTCTAGAAAACGGGCTATAGCTTTTGGTAGTTTTCTTTTCGTTGATGCAAACCCAAAATATAAAGCCATTACCACCGCTTCTATAGGTTCTAATCTTTTAATTAAGAACGTTATAAAGGGATGCTGAAATATATTTTCCATTTCTTCATACTCTTCGATAGTAAAGTCGATGTTATCATTTAAACAATAATAGCAAAACAACCTATCTAAAGCTTTTCTAGTCTTTTCAATTAATAACTCGGAGCTTTCTTTGACTGCTACTACCTTTCTTATAGGCCTCTTATTTGGCCATTTATCAACACCAGTAGTAACTACTTTTTTTATTCTTCTAAGTAATGATTTAAAATAAACTTCATCAGTAATTGTATTAAAACAAATAGCATTGTTTAAATCACCATTAATCACATTCAAAATAAAACTTTTATCACTTTCATTCATGATTTCTATTACCTTTAGAATACGTTCTTTAGGTATTCCTAAATAGACGGGTAAAGTAACTTTTATTTCTCCGTTTCTTATTTGATAATCTCTAATATAATTTCTCAAGGTGTTACGGGCCATTGCCAAATTACTACGATTATAATCTATTACATTAGATGATATGTAATTTAAATCTTCATCATACCCTTTTTTAATAGCTTCTTTTTGTAATGATGGTAATTGTTCTATCAATTGTTTAATCACATCTTTTTGGGCCCCTAAATATTCATCTAACGGTTGTTTTCTCTTTTCGCCTTTACCTTTAATAGGCTTGTTAATTCCTCTTAATCTATTATCAATATATTTGACTACCTGTTCTAAAAAAACATCCTCTAAATCTTCACTTAAATCATTTAAAGTGAACTTTCTTTCAGCTAGTTTTTTTAGTTCTAAACTGAGTGTTTCGTATATCGCTAAGACTTCCTCTCTAGGAACTGCAATAAAGTAATCACAAATAGAAGTTGGAGCATATACCACATACCTAGTTCTTTGATATCCTTTACTGCCCCTAATTAATTCAAGAATCCTTTTTATTTTAGGTGTTATTTGAGCATTAAAAACAGTTTTTTCTTCAGAAGTTAATTCTCTTTCTTCTCCTCCAAAAGTATTAGGAAATCTTAGTTTAACAATTTTTAATTCTTTAGGACTTAAATAAGCCATTATTGTTTTAAATGTTTCTTCATTAAGATTATAGTAAAGATAAAAATCATCTTTTTTTATAGGCCTTTTCTTAGTTACTCGCTCTTTATCAAAAGCCTTTGTATACCCAATTCTTTTTATCTTTTGTTTTAATCTAATTAAACGTTCTTTTTCATCATTAGTTAATTCTATATTATTTAAGACTTTCTCAAATAAAGTTCTTTCTTTATCATCAAAATAGTTATATAAAATAATTAATTGATCTCCAGTAAAACTTTCAACCTTTTCTTTAAAGCTTATCCTTACTTTTTCTAAATTAAGTTCACCATGATGTTCATTCATGTATCTTAAATTTCTTCTTACTTGGCCAATCATTTCCATAAATTCTTTTTCTTCTTCATCATTTAAATCATTTAAAGTAAATTTTCTTTTGGCCAATTCTTTTAAAGAATCCGAAACACCATTAAAAGCCTTTAAAACATCTTCTTCTATATCATCAATAAAATAATCATAAATAGAAGTCGGGCTAAATAAGGTATAGCCTTTTTTCAAAATCATCTTCCTATTTGGATCTCTTAATACCTCAACCATTTTCTTAATTTTTTCATCTAAAAGTTTGGGCACTGCCATTTTAGTATGAAAAGGTATTTTTATTGTAACAGCAGGAATGCTATCCCCAAACCTATATCCTAATCTGCTAATATCTTTAGGATTTAAATATTTAATAATTATTTCTAATTCTTCATGAGTAGCAAAATTATAATATTGATAAAAATCTTTTTGAGGAGGTCTGTTTTTGGGAACAGCACTTTTTTCTATTGATTTAATTATTTCTTTCTTAGGATTATCCTTTTCACCAACTACTCCTAAATTAGTAATACCCCTATTTAACATTGGAACTATTTTATTTAACAACAGTTCTCTCTCATCATAACTAAGTAAAGACAAAAACAAATAATTATTATAATCATTTTGACAAGCTTTATTAATAATATCTCTGTATTCAGGTCTCAATATTTTAATTAATTTATCAACTTGAAATTTACTGGTTGATACTAAGTAGGCATAAATAGTTTTAAAAGTAGCATCCAATCCTAAAGATCTAACTAATTCTAATTCTTTTAAATAAGCCATTATTTTAGGAATGGTATTCCTTTCAAAAGAAATTTTTTCTAGATAGGCATTCTGATGATTTCTTTTTAAATAATCTATATCATGTTCATAATTACTTCCAAATAAATATTTTATACCTTTTATTTCAGAAGCCGTAAAATAAGATATAATCAGTTTTATATCGTCTATTGAGTAACCATTAAAATAACTATCTATCATTTTAAAAGAAATACCCGTTTTTTCTTTTTCGTCAATGTATGAATTAAGCTGTTTAGGCTTAGAAGCCCTTTCCACTGCTACTTCTTTTCTTTTTAAATATTCTCTAATAATCGGTAATATTTCTCTATTAAATGAATTATATTTATCACGGTAAACCGTCATATCGGGAACCCCATCCAAATCATTACCATACAAAGAAAAAACTAATTTTTGCTGTTCAATGCTTAATGATTTAACAGCTGTTCTAATCTTATTTTTAGAATATTCTGGATTCCTTTCAAATAAACTTTTCAAAAATGGTTGTTTAAACTTATCATTCATAACTATACCTCTCCCAATTTAATGGCCTTTACTCTATCACAAACTTTTATTTTTAGCAAATAAAAAGTTAGTAAATTATAATTTACTAACTTGAAATACTTCTACTTCAACTGGCGTTTCTTGGCCAAACAAATCAATTAAAACATTTAATCGATTATTTTCTAAGTCAATGTGATCAACATGTCCTTCCATTCCTTTAAATGGCCCATCAATAACTGATACTCTGTCCCCAACTGCAAGTTCACTTTGAACATCTATTCTGCTCATACCTACGGAAGCTAAAATACGATCTATTTCTTGAGGTAATAATGGTGTTGGTTTGGCCCCTCTACCACTAGATCCAATAAAACCAGTAACTCCAGGAGTATTACGAACGATATACCAAGCCTCATCACTCATAATCATCTCAACTAAAATATAACCTGGAAACATTTTTTTTATTTTTTCTTTTTTTACTCCATCTTTTACTTCAATTTCTTTAGTTTCTGGAATAATAATTCTAAAAATATGATCCTGCATCCCCATTGATTCAGTACGCATTTCTAATTTTTCTTTTACTTTACTTTCATGGCCACTGTATGTGTTTACCACATACCATAATTTTTCATTTTCCATTAGTTAAATACCCCCTTTAGTAATGCAAATAGGAAATTAATCAAATAAAAATATCCTCCAAAAAATACTATAAATGCTAAAGTAGCAATAGTATATTTAACCATAGATTTCCCATCCGGCCATTTTACTTTAGACATTTCTGATTTAACACCTTTAAAATATCCTTCTTTGTTCTTAGTATTCATCCTTACACCTCAACTATTTTTTCAAAATAAAAAGACTTTTTCATGTCTTCATATAATTTATATCATATTATATTTAAAAATGCAAGTTTTTTATCCTAAAAGTTTTCTTTTACGATTAAAGGATTAATCGCGAAAGAAAACCTATTTAATTATTTCAACTATATAGTTACCATTAAATTTATATTACTAACCGATTTATATGCCCTATCACTATTTACCATTTCTAAAGACTTCTTTAATATTAAAAATAAATAAATAATATCAGAGTTATCATATTCTCCAATATCCACGTTATTTAAGACCTTACCTATATTATTATAATAGTCTTTATTATAACTCTCATTAATAACCCCTTTATTAGTACACCTTTTAATAAGACATAATAGAATCTTTCTTTCAATCAAACTTAAGCTCTTTTTAGAAGCATTAATCATTATTTCTAATGCTCCACCTAGTTCAATAATACCCTTACTATCAATCTCCTTTTTACTTAAACATTTTTCTAAATTCGCTATAATTAATTCCACTTTTTTCTCTCCTCTAATTTTAGTGCGCGCATTATTAATTATAGCTTATTTATAAAATTATTCAATTATTTTTAAACCTTTATATGTCCACTATTGTCAATTAGAAAATATTCTTTATAACTAACCTTACTATTAACATACATTAAATAATTATTTTCTTTTAACTTTTTTAGTTTTCTTTTAATTCGATATTTATTTTTACTAGTTACCTTTATTACTAACTTTTTATCAACTAATATAAAACAATATCCCAAAAAGTTAAGCCCTTTTTTAAAATTAATAATTTCGGCTTTCTTGTTCAACTTCAATTTTAAACCTTTTAAATGACCATCTACTTCTTCTAGACAATATTTCAAATATTTTTTATCACTATGTATTAAAATAAAATCATCCATATATCTAAGATAATATTTTATTCTTAATTTTTTTATAAAATGATCTAAATCATTTTTAAAATATTCTTATCTTCCATTATTAATGTTATGGTCAATGTTAAAAAGATATTTTTTAATGTATATATTTCTTTACTATTTATTTTTAACATCTTTATTCCATAACTAGTTCCCATATTTTTTCTAGTAGCACATTAGCATATATTAGTTTAGAAATAATTAATTTTATCTTTTTATATAAAATATTATTTTATAATCTTTTTTACTTTTATACGTATTCTTTGAATGGTATTATCTATTTGTTTGGGTTCTTTATCTAAGATAGTAGCTATCTCTTGATAGCTTAAACCTGTTATTAAAAGACTATAAACTTCATATTCATTATCAGATAGTTCTTTTTGAATATTGTTAATAAGTTCTTCTACTTTTTCATTTTCAACTATTTTTTTTAAGGGATTGTTTTTATCTTCATCTCCTAAAAGATACATTAGAGGTTGACTAAGATTATCATATTGATGTTCTAGAGAAACACTTTCGTTAAGGACTTTGTTTTTTATTCGACCAGCTTTTTTTAAAGCGGTTTGAATTTTTCTTTCAACACATAATGAAATAAAGGTCTTTAGTTGAGTATTATTATTTTCATTATAGGTAATAATAGCATCAGTAAATCCTAGATAGGCTTCTTGATAAAGATCAGCAAAATCTATACCTAGTATTTTAACTATGCGGGCATATTTATTGATAAGTACATCAATAATATATTTATATTTTTCAAACAAAATATCTTTTGCTTCCTGAGAATCTTCTTCAACTAAATATGCTAGTTCACTGTCATTATATTCTTTCATCTTACTATCTCACTAATTACTATAGCCGTAGCTACACTAGCATTAAGGCTATTTATTTTACCAGCCATTGGTATTTTAATCATTTCATCACAACATTCACTAACTAATCTACTTATTCCTTCTCCTTCGTTACCTACAACGATTACTTTTTTAGGGGCATATGAAATATCATAATAGGTTTTACCTTCCATATCGGTTCCATATATAAAATAGTTTTTTTCTTTTAATTTGTTTATAGTTTGAACTAAATTATTAACCATACAAATATCAACATAATTAATAGCACCAGCACTAACTTTAATAACGGTATCATTAACCGCTACACTTCTATTTTTAGGAATAATTATTCCTTTTACACCTAATGCTTCACAAGTCCTAATTATAGCTCCAAAGTTATGAGGATCATTTAAATGGTCTAAAATTATTAGAGAATTATATTGATATAGGTCGTTTAGTTCTTTGTATTCAAAATCATTTATTTCCATAACAATTCCTTGATGGCGTCCACTTACTAATTTGTCTAAACGACTATTATCCATAATTTCATAAAATATTTTATGTTCTTTAATAAAATCAAAAGTTTCATCATCATTATTCTTAGATAAATAAACTTTTTTTATTTGTTCAGGATTACTTTTTAATTCCTTAAAAACATTTCTTCCATATACTCTCATATTATAATTCCTTTCCTGAAGTTTGTTTCATTTGCAAAAATTTTAATCTGCCAATAGCAATTGTTCTAGCTTCATCTTTTCCTTTTAATCTCTCTAAAGCTCTAGCTACCGTTAAGTATGTTACTTCATTATGTGCTTCCAGCTTATCAAATATTTCTTTAACTATCATTTTAATATTTAAATAATAATCGGCATCTACGCCTCTATCATCTACTACTAAAGGGACTAATAATTCAACTATATCATTTAAAACAGTATCTGAAATCATTATTTGTTTTAATATACATTGCTTTTCAATTTCAGATGATATATCTAATATTGCTAATTCTTCTAACATTGACAAATCACCATAAGATTCACTTGAAGTATCTTTGGTTTTAGCCACTTGTTTAAAATATTTGGAAATTAACTTTAAAGTATCTTCGCTTAAACTAGGAGATAGCTTTTCAATGGCCTTATTAAAAGTTAATTCACCTTCATCATCAAAAACAACTCTCATTTTAATTAAATATTCAACCATTTCTCTAACATCTTCGTCAGAAAATTTTTCGGAAATAGTGGTCAACCCTAAAATAGTGTTTCCAATTCTTTTAGCAAATTCTTTTTTATGAGCTCCATAATAAACTTTTATTGTATTTATATTAATGCCTTCTTTTTTACCAGGTGTAGTACTCGTCGTTATAAGAGTTATCATTTGTATTCCCCCACTATTTTTTCAAATATTTTTTTAATTCTCTCGTGCTCGTTTTCTAAGTATAATTTACCAAATAAATATTCTAATCCGGTGGCCATTCTATACGTTACTATATCACTGTTTTTACATCTGGCCCCTTTAGCGTTTCTACCTGTTCTTATGTAATCTAATTCTTTTTCACTTAAAATATTGTTGTTAATTAATTGTTCTAATATTTTTCTTTGACTTCTTGCACTGACAAAAAGAAGACTTTTCTTTTGAAGTAGACCATTATCATAAACACCACTATTAAATAAATAATTTCTAATATATAATTCATAAACTGCATCGCCTAAATAGGCCACTGATAAAACTTTTTCCATAAACATCAGTTACATAATAACATAAAAATTTTAAAAAAGGTAGAATTACCTTTTCTATCTATTAACCATTTATTGTTGATACTTTTGTACTAAAAAGATAAATTAGTTTTTTGACAATGGTTTTCTATTATGTTAAAAAAATTTATAAGCACTTAGGTTAGGGTGTTTACCTTTCTTTTTTAAGAGAGGTGGTAATATGAAGAAAGACTTACTTATTGGTAGTTTACTACTCATCATTATCTTACTTATTACTTATATTTTAAGTATATAAAAAACGCCTAACTCTGTGAGTTAGGTGTCTATCCAATGGTAAACACTTTAACCTCAGGGGGTCTAAGTGCTTTCCTATTTGTATTATAGCAATTATTTTTGTTTTTAACAATCTTTTATCTATCCAACTTAGCAATTATATCAACAGCTGCTATTGCGCCTTCTGCTGTTGCCGTTACAATTTGACACATTCCCTTTTTATCGATATCTCCTGCTGCATAAATACCTTTTAATTTTGTTTCATATTTACTATTAACTTCTATATATCCTTGATGATCGGTTAAATCTAGATTTTTTAAAAAAGAAGTCGCAGGAGTATAACCAATATAGATGAATAATCCATCTATATTTAAAGTTTCGTTATGATTTATTTCTATACTTTCTAAATATTCATTACCATTTATTTTGGTTAGTTCGCATTCGTTTATAATTACTATATTATCCATTTTATTGGCTTGTTCTTGTAAAAGGTTATCTGCTTTTAGTTCTTTTCCTCTATTTAAAATAACAACATTATTCGCAAATTTTGCTAAATAAAGGCCTTCTTCAAAAGCACTATTTCCACCACCATAAACAGCAACATTTTTATGTTTAAAAAGAGGGGCATCACATAAAGAACAATAACTTATCCCTTGACCATAAAATTTATCTTCATTTTCCAAGCCTAATTTCTTAGGAGATCTTCCAACCGCTAATAAAATAGCTCTAGTTTGATATTTATCTTTTTTGGTAACAACAGTTTTTGTTTCTCCATTAATTATTTCAATTACTTCTTCTCTTTTATATAAAACTCCAGATTCTTCTAAATGCTTTTTAAATAAAGCAGCTAACTCAGGCCCGGTAATTTTAGGAAATCCCAAATAGTTTTCGACAACACTACTATTGTTGACTAATCCTCCTGGATATTGTTTTTCTAACACCAAAACATTTAAATTGCCTCTTTTAGCATAGATGGCTGCACTTATTCCCGCAGGGCCTGCTCCTATTATTATTAAATCGTATATCATATTATTCCTTTCTAAAACTTAATTGATCCTTCGCTACCAATTTCATTGTATAAATCTTCAAATTTACCTTTACGAGACTGAATAATAAAGAATATTAAGCCTATTAAAAATAAAGCAACTGATACTACTTGAGCTATTCTAAAGGTTCCAAATGAAGTTGATAGTTTTAAGAAGTCCGTACGCATTGATTCAATAAAGAATCTTCCTACTCCATACCACATTAAATAAATACAAGTAAGTTGTCCTACTTTTAAATAACGATATCTTTTGATAATCAATAATATTATAAATCCTAAAATACACCATAAAGATTCATATAAGAAGGTTGGATGGTAATAAATACCTTCTATTTGCATTCCTTTAATTATAAATTCGGGAATATGAAGATTTTGAAGGGTATTTAAAGTGGTGGCCATCCCATGGGCTTCTCCATTAAAGAAATTTCCCCATCTCCCTAAGGCTTGTCCTAATATCAAAGATGGAACTATAATATCAGTAAATTTATGAGGCCTTACTTTATAAATATAAGAATAAATAATAATAGCTAGATACCCGCCGATTAGGCCCCCATGAATAGCTAGTCCACCTTCCCATACTTTTAAAATATCAATTAAATTATCTTTATATTCAGAAAAGTTAAATATTACATAATAAAGTCTGGCTCCAATAAAGGCCGCTATAAGCGCCCAAAAACACATATTAAACATAAAATCTTTAGATATATTAAATCTTTTGGCCTCTCTATTAGCTATTAAAAGGCCAATAATAACTCCTATTAATATTAAAATAGAATACCATCTTATATCAAAGTTACCGATACTAAATGCTACTGGGTTCATAATTACTCTCCTGCTATTGGTTTTACTATTAATTTATCTAGTAAAATATTCATAAATGAAATAAAGAGGGCTATAAATACTGGAATTATAATACCTTCAACGCTAAATAAGCTTTTGCCTATTATAAAACTAGCTAATTTTAAAATTAAAACATTTATAAAAGGATAAAAAAGGCCTAAAGTATATATTGTTATTGGTAGAGTTAAAAAAACTAATAGTGGTTTTACCAATCCATTTAACAAAGAAATTACTGCAGCTGTGAGGACTGCTACCCAAAACGAATCAATATAAAAGCCTTTAAATATTGAACTGGCCATCATTAATACTAAAGCATTAACAAATAAAGATAATGCTGTCTTTAATATTTCTCTTCCTACATTTTTATTTTTCATTTTATCACCACTACTATTATATCAGATTTTCGCCTTAAAAAAAATCTAAAGTATTTTTTTTAAAAATTCTCCAGTATATGATCTATTGCATTTACTAATTTCTAAAGGAGTACCGGTAGCAATAATTGTTCCTCCTTCATCTCCTCCGTCAGGTCCTAAATCGATAATATAATCAGCTACTTTAATGACATCCAAATTATGTTCGATAATAATAACGGTATCCCCATTATCAACAATTCTATTTAAAATAACTAATAGCTTTTTAATATCGTCTGAGTGAAGACCTGTAGTTGGTTCATCTAAGATAAAAAGGCTTTTACCTGTAGGCTTTTTTTGAAGTTCTTTGGCCAATTTTATACGACCGGCCTCTCCTCCAGATAAGGTAACAGCATTTTGACCTAATTCAACATAAGAAAGGCCAACATCCATCATTATTTGTAATTTGTTTTTTACTTTAGGAATATTTTCAAAAAAAGGTAAAGCTTCTTCTACTCTCATTTTTAATATTTCGGCAATGTTTTTACCTTTAAATTTTATATTTAAGGTATCACTATTATAACGATTTCCATGACAAACATCGCAAGGAACATAAACATCAGGTAAGAAGTGCATTTCTATTTTTTTAATGCCATCTCCCCAACAGGCTTCACATCTTCCCCCTTTAACATTAAATGAAAATCTGCTTTTATCATAACCCCTCATTTTTGATTCTTTAGTGTTGGCAAAAACATCTCTAATATCATCAAACACTCCAACATAGGTAGCTGGATTACTTCTTGGGGTTCTACCAATAGGATCTTGGCTAATCATAACTACTTTATCAATATTATCTAACCCTAATATTTTAGAACATTTACCAGGGACATCTTTTGAACGATATAGTTTTTTAGAAACACTTTTATAAAGAATTTCATTAACTAAACTGCTCTTTCCACTACCACTTACTCCTGTAACACAAATAAACTTTCCTAAAGGAAATTTAATATCAATATTTTTCAAATTATTTTCAGAGGCCCCTTTGATAGTAATAAACTTACCACTCCCTTTTCTAGCTTTTAAAGGAATAGGAATCATTTCTTTACCACTTAGATATCTTCCAGTAAGGCTATTATCGTTATTCATAACCTCTTCGGGAGTTCCTTTAGCAACTATATATCCACCATTCTTACCAGCTACTGGACCTATATCAACCAAATAATCGGCAGCCATCATCGTATCCATATCATGTTCTACCACGATTAAAGTATTACCCAAATCTCTCATTTCTTTTAAACTATTAATTAACTTTTCATTATCTTTTTGGTGAAGTCCAATACTAGGTTCATCCAAAACATATAAGACTCCAGTTAACTTAGAACCAATTTGAGTAGCCAATCTAATTCTTTGGCTTTCTCCTCCTGACAAAGTTCCGGCTGCTCTTGATAAGCTTAGATATCCCAGTCCGACATTTAGTAAAAAGTTTAATCGGTTTTTTATTTCAGATATTAATAAACCAGCTATTTCTTTTTCTTCTTGTGTTAACTTCAAATTAATAATAAATTCATTTAGATCTTTAATACTCATTAAAGTCATTTCATAAATATTTTTATTGTTAATTAAAACTGATAAAACCGATTTATCTAATCTTGCTCCATGACATGTTGGACATTCAGACTCAGTCATATATCCTTCTAGCCATTCTCTAATCCAAGTACTAGTAGTTTCTACATATCTTCTTTCAAAGTTAGTAATTACGCCTTCAAAATAATCGGTTTTTGATGTGAAATTACCAGTACGAGATTCATACTCAAATTTTAAAGGCTTATCAGACCCATAAAATATTAAATCTAGTTCCTTACGAGATAACTCTTTTAATGGCTTATCCATATCTATTTTATAGGCCTTACAAAGAGTTTTTAAATTAGTAAAATAAATATTAGAATCTTTAGTAAAACCATTAATAGCATCCTTATTTAAGGATTTGTTCCAATCTTTAATAATAGCCTCTTCCGTAATCTTCTTCTTTACTCCAAGGCCCTTACATTCAGGACAAGCTCCAAAAGGAGAATTAAATGAAAACATTCTTGGTTCCATTGAAGGAAGACTAAAATTACAATGAACACATGCATATTGTTCACTCATAATTAATTCTTCATTATTAACTTTTACTAAAACCTTTCCTCCAGCTAACTTAGTACTAGTCTCAATAGCCTCAAATATTCTACTTCGATCAGTAGGATCCAATACTACACGATCAATAATTACTTCTATATTATCTTTTTTATTTTTATCTAAAGTTATCTCATCATCAAGTTCATACATTTCTCCATTAACTCTAATACGAGAATAACCATCTTTTATTAATTTTTCAAATAAATCTTTATGTGTTCCCTTTTCTCCACGAACTATGGGAGCCATTATTTCAATGCGTGACCCTTCAGCATAAGCCATTACTTTATCGGTCATTTCTTCAACACTTTGACTCTTAATTTTTATATGATGAGTTGGACAATATGGAGTTCCAATACGAGCAAATAAAAGACGGAGATAATCATATATTTCCGTAACGGTTCCTACTGTACTACGAGGATTATTATTAGTGGTTTTTTGATCAATAGAAATACTTGGAGATAATCCTTCAATACTATCCACATCAGGTTTATTACTATTTCCCAAAAACTGTCTAGCATAGGCGCTTAGGCTTTCAACATAACGTCTTTCTCCTTCGGCATAAATGGTATCGAAAGCTAAGCTACTTTTACCACTGCCACTTACTCCGGTCATTACAATTAATTTGTTTTTTGGTAGCTCTAAATCAATATTTTTTAAGTTGTTTTCACGAGCCCCTTTAATGATAATTTTATCCATAAAAAATCCCTCATTTGCTTTTTTATTCTACCACAAAACGAGAGATTTATTAACAATTTTATTTTTTAATTACTAATTAGTATTTCCAATAGATGGTTTAGGTAGTTCAGTTTCTGAATATGTACCATCTACACTTTCAAATTCAATATTTAAATCTTGATCTACTTTTACCTTATAAGTTAACTGATAAATAGGTTCTTCCTGTTCCCAGCTTCTTTGATAACTACATATAACATCGGTTGATCCTTCTTTAATGGCTTTAAATGTAAGTTTGTAAATACCTGGCTGTCCTACCATATCTTCTGAATTTGAATCAACAACATAATCATTATTTTTTTGCTCTAAAACTTTAACATCGGCAACTTCGCAACCCCACTCATAACCAGTTGTAGCATTTCCTTTTAAAGAAATAGTCATTTCATTATTAGTTTCATTAGAATTACATCCCGCTATTAAAAACAAAAAGCAAATTACTAAAAATATTTTTTTCATATATCCTCCTATCTGATTTTAACATAAAAATAGTACCAAAATGGTACCATTTTTAAACATAAGCTATAAAAGCTATTATTCCTATTAATATTACTAGAAGTCCAACTAAGAACAACCAGATATATTTAATCCAGTCTTTATATTTAATATCTAAATATGAAAGACCAAGCATAAGGACCAAACTTGTTGGTGCAAAGAACTGAACAAATCCATACATAGCTTGATAAATAATTGCTATTAATGATGGTTCAGTAGCAGTATAAGTTGCTGTTATGTATGGTAATATACTAGCTGTAATGTAACGCATTTCAACGTTAAATACTGATGCTATTAAAGCAGACAATGATGCTAGGAATATATTAAACTTACTAGCTAATCCCATAATTGCATCAACAATAGTTGGCATTACTGGAAACATTACCGTAAAGATACATACTGTATAAACCATTAATATTATTAAAATTGGTTTTAACATTTTCTTAGAACCTTCAACACAAGCACCTAAGAATTCATCAAATTTAACTTTGTATACCCAAGCAATTACTATAGTAGCTAATAATAATACTAATTGAATCGTGTATAAATCCCATTTTCCTAAAGCATTATTTGTACCTAAGAAGTATGAAAGTATTGGAGTTTGACCAATAACATTTTCTCCAATGGTCAAATCTGTAAATGATGTTACTAGATTTTTGATAAATCCTAATGAATAAAAATCAAACCATCCAGCAACACTGCAAATATCTAAGAGCACTACTACACCAATTGCTGAAACAATCCAAACACCTAACTGCCATTTAAACTTCTTTTTAGTTATTAAGGTAATTAAATATCTTACTAATTCTACTAATCCAAAGACAACAATAGCAAGAACCAATTTAAACAATAAATTGCCTAAAAGAGTTCCACTTATCATGGCGTTAAAATTAGCAAAGAATTTTACTTCAAATACTGATTCCCAACTAATATAGCCGGCTATTTGATAAACCATTACAACAGCTAAAATAACTATTAATGGCCATACTTTTGTTCCTTTTTTAGAACTTTCAGTAACTTCAAATTTATCTTCGATTTCTTCTTTAGAATCTTTTCTAGATAAAACAGCTTTAGTTTTAACAACACGAATAATTGTAAATAAATTAAATAAAATATAGGTAGCTCCGAAAATAATTATTTTAGTAATTAATTCAGATTCATAAGTAACTCCTAAATAGCTATTTAAATAACTTAATATTAATGGACTAAAGGTAGCCCCTAATAAACCAATTAATATTCCACCAAATGTTATACAAAAGGCAGTTATTTTATCTAATTTCAATCTTAAAGCTAAGGTAATTACAAATGGAGCAAAAATTACAATTTGATAAACTTCTGTACTAACTCCAGCAACTACCGCAAATAAGAATGATGTTACTAAAACGAATGCGATTTCCTTTCCTTTTAATATTTTTGTTAATTTTTCAATTAATGCTTGATAACCGCTTGTTTTAGATAATACTTGATAGAATGTACCAAGAATTAATAAGAATGTAACTATTATTGAAAAATAGTAAACACTCAAAAGCGCATATGTACAAAAATCATTTAAACCAATTCTAGTTATTTCTCCCACGACTAGTTCGGTGCCACTAAATGAAGATTGTTTAATTATCCATGTAAGTAAAACTGTAACAAGGATGCTTAATCCAGCAATTTTGAATAAATCAAACTTTTCAAATGCTTTTTTCATCTTTTTTCCTCCTAATAAAATTATACATCAAAAAAAAAGATTGTTAAACCTTTTTTTGTGTAATTTAGGTGAAATATCACTATAATTAATCTCTGTTTTTCATTTGAGGAAATAAAATAACTTCTCTAATTGTCTCACTATTAGTTAACATCATAACTAAACGATCAATTCCCATTCCCATTCCACCAGTAGGAGGAAGCCCATACTCTAAAGCTTCAACATAATCAATATCCATTTCATTTGCTTCTTCATTACCTAATTCTTTTTCTTTTATTTGAGATTCAAATCTATCATACTGATCATCAGGATCATTTAATTCGGTAAAGGCATTAGCATATTCATTCCCAACAATAAATAATTCAAATCTTTGAGTAAATCTTGGATCTTTTAAATCTTTTTTTGCCAAAGGACTAACCTCTATTGGATATTGATAAATAAATGTTGGATCCACAATAGTTTCTTCAACAAATTGTTCAAAGAAAGCGTTAACTATATGTCCATATCCAAAATGTTCTTCAACCAAAACACCATGCTTTTCAGCTAGTTTTTTAGCTTCTTCAAAGTCCATTTTTTTACTGAAGTCAACTCCAGTTATTTTTTTAATGGCATCAACCATCTTAATTCTTTTAAAGCCCTTTTTCAATGATATTTCATGGCCCTTCCAAACAATATCATAAGTTCCTAAAGCAGTCATTGCTGCATTGCTAATAATATTTTCGGTTAAATCCATCATTCCCCCTAAATCACTATAAGCTTTATAAACTTCAATAGTAGTAAATTCCGGATTATGATTACGATCCATTCCTTCATTTCTAAATAAACGTCCTATTTCATAAACCCCATCCATACCACCAACAATTAATCTTTTTAAATTTAATTCTGTAGCTATTCTTAAATACATATTAATTCCCAAAGTATTATGACGAGTTACAAATGGTCTAGCATTAGCCCCACCTAAAATAGTTCCAAGCACTGGTGTTTCTACTTCAGTGTATCCTAAACCATCTAAATAATTTTGAATAGATCTAATAATTTTAGGTCTCATAAAAGCAACTTTACGAGCATTCTCATTCATTATTAAATCAACATATCTTCTTCTAAATCTCTCTTCAACATCAACCAAGCCATGATATTTCTCTGGTAATGGTCTTAACGATTTAGATAAGTGAATATATTTAGTGGCTTTAACACTTAATTCTCCAGTATGAGTCCTCATAACAAGGCCTTCAATACCAACAATATCTCCTAAATCGGCCTTATCAAATAATTCATATTCTTCTTCTCCAACATTGTCCAGTTTAACATAGATTTGTAATTGACCATATTTATCTAAAATATGCATAAATCCAGCTTTGCCTTTACCACGTTTAGTCATAATACGACCGGCTACAACAACCTTTTCACTCATTTCTTCTAATTCTTCAGAAGATTTATCAAAATACTTTTCATTAATTTCTTTTGAATCTGAAGTAACATCAAATTTTTGTCCAAAAGGATCTATTCCTTTATTTTTTAAAAAATTTAATTTCTCTCTTCTGACCATTTCTTGTTCGCTAAATTCACGCATAAAATCATCTCCAATTTATTTAAAGTATATATTTTTTCTTTTGAAAAAGCAAGTTTTATTAAACAATTAAAAAAAGCAGTAAACTGCTTTATAATTTAATAACGGTTAAAGTTATATATCCGTCTATATAACTAAGAGCCACTTGATAAGTACTATTATTAGCAACATAAGAATAATATTGATAATCACTTTCACTTATGTCTTTCTTTACTCCTTGCTTTTTTAAAGCCTTAATATACATTTTATATTCTTCTAAAGAAACTTCATAAGCATTATAAACGAAGCCATCGCTTTCATTTGAATATACCGATCCATTAGTCCCATAAGTAAACTCTGGTATTTGAGCCGTATATTCGTTAGATGGCCATTTTACTTCAGTAGCTTTAGTTGGACTATCCTCTGCAGGAACGATTACTTGATGATCTATTTCATTTTCTTTAGAATTGTTTATTTCATTATTTGCATCACAGCCACCGCTTAAACAAATGGCCAATAAAAAAAGTATTAGACAACTAACTTTCTTCAAGACACTATTCCTCCTTGTTTTTTATATTATACGATACTAATACTTTTTTTGCAATTAACAAAAAAGTTGACATTATATGGTTGTCAACTTATTTTTTTAATGGATAAAATGATAATTTACCAATTAATGGTAAAGGTTTTTCTTGATTATTATAAGCATTTATAATACCAATTACTGAGAAAGCAGCAGGTACTAACCATAAAAGCCAAGAAATAGCTAATCCAACTCCACTTGTAACACGATATTCCCAAATTGTTCCTCTGTAATATGTAGTAACAAATATACTTCTAACAATTACTCCAAGAATAACAATAGCCACATAAAGAATTGTATTTAGAATTCCTTGTCCAACATGAAACTGAACATTTTTATCATCTTTTGCAGCAAGCATTCCAATTAGCCATAAATTCAAGTAAGATAAAATATTGTACAATTTACTATTATCAGTGGTTGCTGTTGCTACTGGTTTCTTTCCGCCAACTAATTTACCGCAAGACATACAAAACTCAGCATCTTTAGGAATTTTTTCACCACAATTTTGGCAAAATTGAAATTCTTTTTTAGCCTCTGTTTTAGGAGTTGCTTTTTTTACAGTTCTTTTTTTAGCTTCAGCCATAAAATAAATCCCTCCTTTCACTTATATATACTATTATAACAGATAGAATATTTTATGTAAATTTATTTAAAAGAAAATTTTATATTTTGTCAATTACTTTTCTTATGTTATAATTTATAAGGTGAAAAATTATGAACATAGAAAATTATAAAAATTACAAGGAAATTATTGTTATAGGTCATAAAAATCCTGATGTAGATACAATCGTCTCATCAAAAATTCTTAGCGAAATATTTAATAGTTACGGAATAAAAAGTAATTACGCAGTAATAGAAGAAAACTATCCAGACGAATACAACCGTAAAATCATTAACAGTTGTATGGAATATAAACCATTAATCTTAAAAAAGTTAGATATTCCTAATCATCGCTATTTTTTAGTTGATCATAATGACCTCACTCAATCTATTGGTGATAAAAGTTTGGTAATCGGAGCAATTGATCATCACCCAGATACTTATCAACTAAATAACGTTATTTTTAGTTCTCTTTGTTGTGTTTCTTTATTTGTTTATAAACTTTTTAAAGATACTTATAATTTTAGTGAAGAGCAAAAAAAACAAATATACATGGCTTTTTTAAGTGATTCGGACTTTGGCATGAGTTCTCGTTATCATAAAAGAGATGAAAAATTAGTAACCCTATTAGGGTTCAATAATAACTATAAAGACCTTTTTTATAAGTATTTTATTCCCACTGATTTAAGTAAAGGTATTGAAATTGGGCTTATAAATGGGAAAAAGTCTCATGACTTTGGAGAAATTGAATTTGACAGCGCTTATATTGAATCTTTAGATACTAAGTATTTAAATGAGTATGAAAAATTAATCCGTTCTCAAAGACAGAACTTTCTAGGTATTTGGTTTGATTATGAGGAAGAAAAAACCTATGCTTTTTTAAATTTTAAAAATGACTTTAAAGTTTTTTTCTATAGTTTTATTGCTTCTAGAGCAACTACCATATTAAAGGACGTAACCAATTACATAAATAATTTAGATAAATAAAAAAATAGAATTACATAATTCTACCTTTTTACTATTAAAATATTATTGCATATTACTATATGCTTCGGCTGCTTCTACTGCCATTTGAATATTACTTG
>CAZTRF010000014.1:0-22287 GCA_964616495.1 uncultured Muribaculaceae bacterium | reverse complement strand
ACTCCAATACTTTTTGGATCTATTTTAACTAATTCTGATAAAGAATCTTGAAGTCTTCTGGCAATACTAACTGCACTTCTTTGTTCAACTGAATAAGTAGGAAACTCACTTATTGCCAATTTACTAGCACTATACACTGAAGCTCCAGCTTCACTAACAATAACATATTTTACGTTTAAATTATTATCTTGAATTAATTTAGCAATAAAAGATTCACTTTCTCTAGAAGCGGTTCCATTACCAATAGCAATTATTTCCACATTATATTTGTTTATCAGCTCTAAAATAGTTTTGGTAGATCCCAATAAATCCTTTTTAGGTTCATGAGGATAGATTACTCCAATTGTTAAAACTTCTCCTGATGCTCCTACCACTGCCAATTTGCATCCGGTTCTAAAAGCTGGATCAAAACCAAGAACAACACTTCCTTTAATAGGCGGAGTCAACAATAAATTTTCTAAATTATTACCAAATTCGTCTATTCCATCAGTACTGGCCTTATCAAATAACTCACTTTTTATTTCTCTTTCAATACTTGGTTCAATTAATCTCGTATAGGCATCTTTAATAAATAATTTAACTTCTTCTCTTAAAGAAAATGAATTATTACCCATTATCTCTTTTTCTAAATATTCTAATATCTTTTTATCTTCTACTTTTAAACTATAAGTTACTATTTTTTCTTTATCGGCCCTTCTTAAAGCTAATAAGCGATAACTTTTTATTTCATTTATTTTTTGGGTAAAATCATAATACATTTCATATAGCTTTTTTTCATCAAGAGCCTCTTTTTTCTTGACACCTTTTACAATACCATTTTTAAAGTAATAATCTCTAATCCATTTACGATATATTGCATTATCACTAATATTATCAGCTATTATATATCCCGCATTGATAATGGCCTCTTCAACAGTTTTCACCATATCATTTAAATAAGGACTAGCTAATTCACTCTTAGATTTATTAGGAAAAGTCATTATTAATTTAGCTAAAGGCTCTAAGCCCATTTTAATAGCTTCAGTTCCTTTAGTTTTTTTCTTTTCTTTGAAAGGTAAATAAATATCTTCAACTTCATTTATTTTTTTAGCTTTTAATAATGCCTGCTCTATTTCTAAAGTAAGCATTCCTTTTTCATCAATTAATCTTTTGACGTCTTCTTTTCTTTCAATCAAGTTACAGTTATATTTATAAACTGTTTCTATCTTTCTTAATTCTTCTTCATCTAAACTACCAGTTACTTCTTTCCGATAACGAGCAATAAAAGGAATGGTATTTCCTTCACTTAAAAGTTTGATTGCACTTCTGACTCTATTTTCACTAATATTTAATTCGATACTTACATTTTTAATTCCTTCATCCATTATATTCACCTCTATCAAAATGCTTATTAATTATATCAAAATAAAAAGAAACAATAAAGTTCCTTTTTATATTTTGGCCCTATAATTAGTTTTCCTTCGATGATTTCGTCGATGGGATCTTTTTTTATAATTTTGATTCTTGCCATTAAAGTTTCGGCTTTTTTCATATGATTTATGATATTTATTATCTGTAATTAAAGGTATTTCATGTTTAATAAGTTTTTCAATACCAACTAATCTACCTATTTCATCCTTACCACATATACTTATAGCCTTACCTATTTTACCAGCTCTACCAGTTCTCCCGATACGGTGAACATATATCTCAGCTTGTTCTGGCAAATCATAATTAACTACACAAGGTAGATCAATAATATCAATACCTCTTGCAGCAATATCAGTAGCTATTAGGTATTTAACTTTATTATCTTTGAATTCCTTTAAATTTCTCATTCGTTCTCTTTGCGTTTTATCTCCATGAATAACCGTACAAGAAACATTAAAACTTCTTAAATATTTCCCTAATTTATCAGCACCAAATTTGGTCCTTGTAAAAATAATTGCTTGGCTAATATTATTATCAACTAAATAGTCTAATAAGAATTCGGCTTTAGCATTTTTATCAACTGTATATAGTTCTTGCTCTATTTTAGGCTCATTTTCTTGCTTTTGAGCTATTTCTACCTTGACCGGATTGTTTAAAAATTCTTCGGATATTTTAATTATTTCTTTAGGCATAGTTGCCGAAAACATTAAAGTTTGACGATTATCACTGACCTTACTAATAATAGTTCTAATATCTTTTATAAAACCCATATCTAACATTGTATCGGCTTCATCTAAAACAATGGTATCTACTTTGCTTAAATCAACTTTTCTTTGTCTTAATAAATCATTTAATCTACCAGGAGTTGCTACTAAAACATCTACTCCCTTTTTCAAAGAATTAGTTTGAACTTTTTCTCTAATTCCTCCAACAATTACAGTTACACTTAAAGAATAGTTACATAATGTTATAAAACTATTTCTAACCTGCATTGCTAGTTCTCTAGTAGGACAAATTATCAGAGTTTTTAGAACTCTTTTCTGCTCTTTTTTGCTTTGATTTTCTATAATAGGTAGTGCATAAGCTGCCGTTTTACCCGAACCAGTTTGGGCGACTCCTAATAAATCCCTTTTTTCTAGTATAACTGGAATCGTTAACTCCTGAATTGGAGTAGGATCAGTTATATTCTCTTTGGCTAGGTTTCTAACTAAATAGTCAGATAATCCTAGGTCTTTAAATTTCATATTCCCTCTATTTTCTATTTTTTCCACTTGTCCAGTATAGCACTTATCTAAAATAAAACAAGAAATTTTAATTAACTTCTTGTTTCATTCTATCAGAATGATGAAAGTAATTGCGATATTTAATTTTATTTTTATCACAATATTCCATTATTTCTTTTTCTAATACCCTTATTCTATCTTTTATTCCTTTTAAAAATATTTCTTCATATATGGGATATAAATCCTTATAGGAATTTCTAATATAACTTAAAACCTGATATTTATAATCTCCTCTCAGATTTAGATCTTCAAACCAATATTCATCGACATAATTTTTTGAAATTTCAATAATGGTCTTGTAGTCTGTTATCAAGGGAAATATTGGTGACATAAATAAGATCGTTCTAATATTGTGATTATGAATTGTTTTTAAAACATTTAATCTTTCTTTGATAGAACTAGCCCTATCCATATCATTTTTAAAGTCTTCATCTAAAGTATTAATACTTACAGCCACCGTTAAATGCTTCGTTTGTTTTAATAAATCTAAGTCTCTTAAAATAAGTTTATTTTTAGTGGTTATTTCTAAATAACAATCTATTCCTATTAATTGTTTTAAAATTTCTCTAGTCTTCTCATATTTATATTCATAAGGATTATAACAATCAGTAACTGATGACATAAAAATGTTCTTACCTTTAATCTTTTTTAAATCAATAGGTTTGTTACATTCTTTAATATCTAAAAAGTCTCCCCAAGGTTCACTATGATTAGTATACTTTTTCATAAAAGAAGCATAACAATATAGGCATTTATGGGGACATCCAATATAAGGATTAATAGTATAATCTCCCAGTTTAGATTTGGATAATAAATCTTTTGCTTGCCTTTTTCTAACTATTACTTTCATTATTATCACCAAACTGATTTTCAAATTCTTTAGGTATTTTGGCCATAAATTCCATTCTTTTTTTAGTTGCCGGATATACAATTTCTAGTTTATAGGCATGTAAAGCCATTCTATTAATAGAGTTCATTTTGCTTCCATATTTTTTATCTCCTATTATAGGATGGCCAATACTTTGCAATTGTACTCTAATTTGATTTTTTCTTCCTGTCAAAACATTTATTTTTAGCAGAGAACATCTTTTATTAGTTTTCAAGACTTCATAATTAGTTATAGCTAATTTCCCAATTCTTTTATCATTGGTAATATAAGTCTGAAAAGTTTTTGATTCTGCCAAATAAGACTCTATTCGTCCACTTCTTTCTTTCATTTTGCCTTCAACTATTGCTATGTACTCACGATTTAAAACTATTTCATCCCACTTATCTTGTAATTGGTGCTTTATTTTTTCGTTTTTGGCCATTAAAATAACTCCCGAAGTATCTTTATCTAAACGATGAACAATAAATATTTTGTTTTTGGGATATTTCTTTTTTTCATAGACTAATACCTCATGAAAAAGAGTTCTAAGTTTTTCTTTATCATTGGCTATTGTAAGTAAATTATTAGGTTTATTAATAACAATTATTTCTTTATCTTCATAAATAATATTTAATTTATTTTTTTGCATACTTACCTCTTTCCTATTTATTGTAACATAATAAAACTAAAAGCAGTATGCTTTTAGTTAATTATAATTTTAAGATTCAAATTTTAAATTATTTTCTATATTATATCCATCGGAGAATCCCCAAATACTAGACCATCCATAAATACCAGTTCCAATACTTTTAAAATCTTTTTCACTTTTTTTGCCTTTAATGATGACTTCCCTTAAATCGTTTTCACCAAAAGCTTCGCCTTCAATAGTCATAACATTACTTGGAATGGTAATAGTTTCAAAATCATTAAATTCAAATGCTGCTCCTCCAATAAATTTTAAAGTATTTGGAAGTGTTATATTCGTTAAATCATTTCGACAAAAGACTCCACTTTCAATAGTTTCAACCTTGCCTAAATCTACCTCTGTAAGACTATTATTTGCAAAAGCATTGTTTTCAATAACCACTACTGATTCGGGAATAGTTATCTTTCTTAATTTATTTTCTTGAAAACTGCTATATCCTATTTTACTTAAATTAATTCCTTCTTCAAATGTTACAGAAATAATATCGTTTGATGAGAAAGCCCATTCATCAAGTTGAGTTACTCCTTTAGGAATGGTTATTTTAGTTAAATTACAGTCAGAAAATGCTCCACCAGCAATTTTAGTTACAGTATCAGGAATAATAACTTCTTCTAAAGCATTCTTATAAAAAGTATAATATCCAATTGTTTTTAAAGCCGTGGTTTTAAAGATTACCTTTTTAATACCCATCTCTTCGAATACTCTTTCTCCTAGTTCTATTACCTTTTCACCATTAATAGTATCGGGAATGACTACCTCTTTTCCACAGTCATAATCATAATCTGTAATTACTCCTGACACTATTTTAAAACAAGTTTCCGGTGTTTCTTCTTTTTCTACATGTTTATTAGGTTCTCTTAAATCGTTTATTGGAGTAAACTCTTTTCTAACAAAATGTCTATAAAGAAACCATGCTCCTATAAATGCTCCAATACATAATATTCCTACACAAATCCACATAACTATTTTTTGATTTTTACTCATTTACAACTCTCCTTTTTCTAAAAATATTATATCATGACCTTAAAAAACTTCAATCTTATTTATTGGTATTGTTGTAATAATTCATTTCGGCTAGTTCACCGGCTATTTTATCAAGCTCTTCTAAGTCATCTTCTTTTAAATCATCACTTATATTTATTAAATTATCAATCAAAAAAAGAAGATCATTTAAAGTAACACAAGTATCAACATTCAAATTATACTTTCTTAAAGTCTCTTTGTGCCAAGCCCTAATATACAAATCATCTTTTAATAAAACTAATTTATTATTTTCAATTACACTTTTTATTTCTTCTTCCATGTTTCTATTATAACACAGTAGTTAGTAAAATCACGATGTAATATTTTGTTCTTCTGACCGTTCTCAGCTTTTATTTGGTGATTTTTTAACTGCTAAGTAAATTAAAAAAATAGATAATATTATCTATTTAGTAGGTAAATCCCTAAATTTAGGTAAGCAGCAAATATAATCCAAAATAAATAAGGAAGGTTTAAGTAACCGGCTTTTTTATTGATTAAGAAAAACATTATTATCATACTACTAACTAAAACTATTAATAATATTATAATTAAAAAAGCTAGTAGCCTTAGTTGAAACCCGAAAAAAACAATTGTCCATAAAGCATTAACTATTAGTTGAACAAGATAAATTTTAGGTATTTTATTACATTTATTCCAAATAATATATAAGGAAATAGCCATTAAGGTATATATAATAGTCCAGGCAATGGGAAATACCCAATTAGGAGGAGTTAGCTTAGGAGTGCTTAATAATTTAGTACTGGTTTCTACAAATAATAAAGGAGCATTCCCAATGGCAAAAGTTAAAATAAAACTTAAAATTATTTTTTTAATGTTCAAAAAAATCACCTATTAATAGTATATGGTGATTTTAATTTTTTATGATGTCAATAATAGTTCTCTCCAGCTTCTTATTGGCCTCTTCTAAAGACATATTGCCTACTTTAAAGGGTTTACCATAAACAATGGTTAGTTTATTCTTTAAAAAACTATATTTACCTTTTATTCCATAAGGAACAATTGTTGCGTTAGTTTTTTGAGCTAAAGATACAGTCCCATATTTAATCGGTAGCAATAAACTTTTTTCATATCTTGAAACAGATATTGTTCCTTTTTTTACTAACATTTTTAAATAAGTATTAGCATCTAAAATAAACTTTTTATATTCTTCGTCATTAATTTTATTTTTATCTTTTAATTCTTTTAAATAGTCTGTTTGAGAAACCCTTACTAAATTTTTCTTCAATATTTTTTTAAACTTTTTAGGGCTCATTTCTTCTTTATATAAAGAATATAATTCATTAAATTTTTCTTCTTTACTGGCTACGCTATTTCTAGTTCCTTCAGGATATATTCCAATTCCGTATCCTTCATTTAGGACTTCTAAAGCTTTTTCTTTTGAGTCTCCGCCATGATTAGATCGATCTACTGATATACATCCAGTTTGTTTAAAAAACCAAGCAAATGAACTTTCAAAGTATTCTTTCTTAGCCATATAATGAAGCATTCTTTTGGTAGATAAGCACGGCATACATTGATCATATAAATGAATATGGTTCCCACAAACTATAATTGGCCCTTCTTTTGGAATTAGGTTTTTATTAACAAATTTAGGACGATAATAGATTAAAAAAGGTAGCCCTAGTAGCCATTTAAAAAACACATATTTAATTTTATTTTTTTCCATGTTTACGTTCCTTTTCCATCAACTTAGTAAAAGCAACTTTTCCAACTAAAGTGGTTGGTAATGATTCACAGAATTCATATTCATAAGGAAGAGCATATCGAGAAATGGATTTTTCACAATAAGTTTTTAAATCTTTTTTAAGATCTTCATCAGCATCAAAGTTTTCTCTTAAAATAATATAGGCCTTTGGCACTTGCTTTTTATATGGATGATCTATTCCAATAACAGTACAAGATAAAACAGCGGGATGACTCATAATGATTTTTTCAATATATTGCGGATAAATATTATAACCACTACTAACAATCATCCTTTTTAATCGGGATTCAAAAAATACCAAGCCTTCTTCATTCATATAACCAACATCACCAGTGTGTAACCATATACGGCCATCATTATGTCTTTTAAGAACTTTTTTGGTTTCGCTTAAATCATTTAAATATCTTTTCATGACAGTAGGGCCATTAATACAAATTTCTCCTACTTCATTAACATCAGCTTTTTCTGTAGTTTCAAATCTTACTATTTGATATATCGTATCTGGAAAAGGAATACCTATTCCGCCTTCTTTAAAATAATGTCTTGGAGTTAAACAACTAGCTCCGGTACACTCCGTTAGGCCATATCCTACTCTAATTCTAGCATCTGAACCATGGTCTTTTAGATAGGCATCCACTTTATTGCGAAGAGTTTCATTTAAAATATCTCCCCCACAAATAACCGTAGTAACTGATTTCATATATTTTAAATGAGTTTCGGTTTGAATTAGGGCTTCATACATGGTGGGAACTCCAGCAAGAAAACTCGGTTTATACTTTTTAATGAGTTTAGAAAACTCTTTTGGTTTAAATTGAGGAATCAAAATACAACTCATTCCTGAATGTAGTGGAGTGTGAACTGAAACTCCTATTCCGAAACCGTGAAAAATAGGCATAATAACTAAGACACTATCTCCCGGTTTGGCCGGATCAGTCATTTTAAAACTTTGCATAGCAAGAGCATTAAAATTAAGATTTGATAAAACTGCTCCTTTAGGATCTCCAGTAGTTCCTCCACTGTATAAAATAACTGCATCATCACTACTAAAGCGATGTATATAAGGGTCTTTCATATAAGTGGCACCATTTCGGTAGAATTTGCTCCAACTAATAGTTATATTATCATATTTAATTTTAGGCTGTTTCTGAGTAAAAGGATATAAAGCTCTCATATATAATGGCATACTGGTATTTACCTTAGCCACAATTATTTTATTTATATCAAGATTAGTACATGCTTTAAGAACTCTTTCATAAACTAAATTCAAACATAAAACATATTTACTATCACTTCTAGAAATATAATATTCCATTTCCTTTTCGCTTGATAAAGGATGAATCATATTAGCAATTGCTCCAACCATATTAATAGCATAAAACATAATAATAGCTTCGGGAGTATTGGGCATACAAATAGTTATTCGATCATTCTTCTTTACTCCATATTTTTTTAAAGCTCGAGCCACCGTATTTATTTGCATATTAAATTTTACATAAACACACTTTTTACCAAAATAATTGTAAGCAATATTTAATGGATACTTTTTAGCAGCTTTATCAACCATATCATAAATGCTACATTTAGGATAATCCAATGTAGGTGCTACATTATTTCCATAAAGACTATACCAAGGACGTTCTTCCATTTCTTTTTCATTTTTAAAAAAGTTTATTATTTTACCCAAAATATTCATAATCAATCTCTTTCTAATAAATTTATTACTTTATTTCTTAACTTTTTATTTTCTTTTTCTAAATCTTTACTCATTAGTTTATATGGTTTACCATAAGCTATCTTGACACTTTTTCGAAATAACCTATAGTCACTTTTAATGGCAAATGGAATAATACAACTATCTGTTTCTTGAGCCATTTTTACAGCTCCAAATTTAAAGGGAAGCATTTCTTCTTTACCAATAGTTCCTTCAGGAAATATCCCAACTATTAAATTACTATTTAAAGCTTTTATACCTGTTTCTAGACTATTTTTATCTTTTATTTGGCGGTTAACCGGTATTATGCCTAAGCCCTTAAAAATAGGCTTTTTTATTCCTTTCATTAAACTATCTTTAGCAAAATAATGAACGCATCTTTTAGTACCTAGAGCCACCAATAAAGGATCAAAATAACTTGTATGATTGCCCGCTAAAATTACCCTACCTGTCTTAGGAATATTATTTTTTCCTATCAGTAGAGGACGATACAATCTAATAAATACGGCCAATAAAGGCCTTACTAATTTATAAAAAAATGGATCTTTCATATTTCTCCTTTAAAGGGATACTATAATTATATCTTAAAAATTTGTTTTTAGCAAAAAAATAAAATAGAAGTGCTCTATTTTAATCTTTTTGTTATTTTATTTTCAAAGTTCTTAAGTAGTCCTTTCTTTCTATCGAAATTCGATAACTTTCAATGGCTTTAGTAATCGATTTGTTCTGGATCCACCTATCAAGAGTTTTGCTTTCAAATAAAAGAATAGTCTCATCATATTGTTTAATTAAAGCAAAACTATAGTACCAACTAATAGCCATTTTAACATAATACTCATTAGTTTTTATTTTACTGATCATTACTAGATCCTTAGGGCTAAATCTTTCATCTAAATAAAAACCTAACAGCATATCTATAGCAAATCTAGTAGTATATATTTTCTTACTTCTTAGCCACTCTTTTATTTTATTATGAACTAGTTCTGGATACTTTTTAAATATCTTAGGATTGATTAAATCACAAGTAGACCAATTATCTACATAAGGAAGAAAATCATCGATTAGGTTTAACAATTTATTAATATCAATTTTTAAATTACTAAGAATAATTCCATGAAGGGTATTTTCTTCAATATAATAATGAGGAAGTTCTAATAAAAATGATTCATAACTTCCGTCATCAATCATTTCTTTAGCCATTTTTCTTAATATTGGAGTTCTAACTCCTAAAAATCTTTCTTTATCTACATTAGGAATCAACTTAGAAGAAAAATCTAGATAGCTTTTTTCTTTATTAGCTTTTAATTTTTCTATTACTATTTTCATATCGATCACTCATTTTTTTCATTAAAGAATATTTTTCTTCATTATTTAAAAAACTATATTTTATTGCTAATAAATTTAAAATTTTAAATTCTGACCTTCCCAATCCAAAGGCTTCACTTAATTTTGCATATTCTTTTTCCAAAGTAATATTTGATGCCGTTCTATTATCTGTATTAATTGTTATTAGCACCCCTTTATGAAGCAATTTTTTAGCCGGATGATCTTCATACTTTTGGATGGCCCTAGTGTCTACATTACTCGTAGGGCATATTTCTAGTACAACTTTTTTTTCTTTTAACAATTCAATTACTTGAGGATCTTCAATAGCCTTTATTCCATGCCCAATTCTTTTAGCACCCATCATAATTGCTTCTTTTACGCTTTGAGCATCAGTTACTTCTCCAGCATGAATGGTAAAAGGAATTTTCCATTCTTTGGCCTTATCAAATAAAGGTTTGTAATTTTTTAAAGACCCTAACGTTTCATCGCCTGCTAAATCCAATGCCACTACTCCTTGATGACGATATTTCTTGGCTGCTTTTACAATTTTTAAATTATCTTCTATTGATGATTCTCTCATCATACAAAGGATTAAATTAATTTTAACATTATTAACTTTTTTAAAACCATCTAATACTATTTCAATAACTTCATTTATTGAAAGACCACCTCTAGTATGTTTTAAAGGAGCAAACCTCACTTCAGCGTAAATAACCTCATCAGCAATTAAATCTGCTGCAAGCTCACGAGCAAATCTTTTTAAATATCTTTCATTTTGCATTAAAGCTAAAGGAAACTTAAATAAATTTAAATAAGCTTCTAAATCAGTCGTTTTATCTGATGCCACCATATGTTCTTCTACTTTTTCTAATGGTAATCCTAATATTTTGCTAATTGATTTAGCTCTTATTGACCCATCAAAATGAACATGTAATTCTATTTTCTTCATACTAGTCAACTCCCAATTATAATTATACAATATTATTGAAAAAATAAAAGAAAAATGTTACATTTAAAATATAAAGAGGTGTTAAATGAAAAGAATTATCTTAAAAATTAGTGGTGAAGCTTTTAGTAATGATACCAACTCTATTGATGAAAAAAGTCTTAATAATATAGCTAAAGATATTAAACTACTAAGAAAAAAACAAATTGAAGTGGTTATAATTACTGGTGGTGGAAATATTTGGAGAGGTCGAAGCTGCCCTTATATGGATGATGTTTTAAAAGATGAAATTGGAATGCTAGCGACTATGATGAATTCTTTGGCTTTAGCTGATTCTTTAACTAAATTAAATATTAAAGTTAAGGTTCGTTCTACTTTAGAGGTAGAAGGAATGATTAAAAAATATAATCCCATTGAAGACAGAAACCTATTAAACGATAATATCTTAATAATAGCTGGTGGAGTTGGTCTTCCTTTTCATTCAACTGATACTGCTTTAGTTCAGAGAGCTATTGAACTTAAATGTGATACAGTATTAATGGGGAAAAATATTGATGGTGTTTATGACAAAGATCCTAAATTAGGTAATGCCAAAAGATACGATAAAATTACTCATCAAGAATTATTTGATAATCACATTAAAGTTGGTCCTACAAGTCAAGGAATTATGGATATGTCAGCTGAAACTATGCTATTAGAACATCCTATAGATGTCATTGTATATAAAGCTACTGAAAAAAATGCCATATCAAGGTTATTGACCAATAATTTAATTCATACTTTAATAACAAAATAAAAGACAAATATTGTCTTTTTAATTTTCTAATAATTTCCTATTAACATATAAAACTTTATTTTTTTCCAAAATTTGTAAGGCTTCTTTTAATTCTTTCGATTTTGGTTTAATTTTATAAACCATTTTTATTAATTTTCTTGACGAATCATTGAGCCCTACTTCTAAACATTCTCTAGCCAAAAATAAATATAAAAATCCAATTTCTTGGGCATCAATTTCATATTTTAAAGCAATTTCAGAAATTGATAAATTTTCTTGAAAAAAATCTTTTTTTATATTCAAAGCATTAGTTTCAATATTATTATCTGGTTTTTTAAAAGATACATTCATTAAATCTTCGGGACTATTACTCCCATATCTTTCCTCATATTTAAAATTTACCTTATGATAAAAATGTCTATTCAAAAATTCTTTGCCTAATTCTTTCAAAATATTTTCAGCTTCATCTAAATTGATTTTAGCATTTAGTATATCATCAAATCCATAATAATAGCATTTAGCCAATAATATGTAAGAAGTAAAATATTTTTTATCAGATTGTTTAATACTTATTAAGCAAAACTTAATGGCTTCTTCATATCTTCTTTCCCTATAAGATGTTTGAGCCAAATTATAATAATCTTTTGAAGAAAGGGTGTAGTCATCATTTTGATGAATTTCTTCACCTTTTTCTTGAAAGCTAGTCATTGTAATCACCTAAAAACTTATTATAAAAGAAGAGCTAAAACAAGTCAAATAAAAAGACGATTTTTATTAATATACTAACTTGCTTTCGGTGAAAAAGCTATTGTATAAGTAATACTATTCCCCGAAGCATCATTTTCACAATCAATATCTTGTCCTTCAACCCAGGCATAGATTCTTATTTTAGTTACTCCGGCATTTAATGTTGTAATTAAAGTACTATTATGAGTGACTCCTGTAGAAATATCTGGAGTTATAGTTTTAAAATAAGTTGGATTATTCCCATTTATAGGGACATTATCAGCTACTCCAAATTCAGATATTACTCCTTGATAGTTTCCAATTATAGTACTGGTATTTAAATTTCCTAAAGTGTATCCATAATTTGATGTTCCATTAGTAATGGCACTAGCCGTATGAGCATTGTTATTTGGCTCCCAAATAATTGAAGTATTCCCATTCTTTAGTTTTTGAATATCTAGGGCATCTGACCCATTAGGTAGATTGCCTTCTATTATAAAGGCTATTCTAGAAGCATTTTTTAACCCAGCATCAGTGTCAGCTGCTACAACATTTGATTCTCTCGTTAAATATATAGGAGTATCAGTAGTAGCTTGAATAAAAACATCAAAGGCAATAAAATCTCCCAAAAGAGCATTGTTAGTCCATGTGCCTGTACACGTTTCATAAGTTGCTGTAGTTGAATTAGAACAGACCCCATATTGATATTCGCTAGTTCTTTTAGATATAAGGGTATTCCCAGCCAACCCACCATTAACTATATCACCAGCATATAACTGCAAAAGGCCTTTATAGCTATTAGTTGTATCAACATTTCCTCCGGTAGAAACTGCTATCAAACTTTCGGGTATTCTATTTAAATGGTTAGGGTACCCATTTTTAATATCTTCGTTTGAAAGACTGGTTTTCCATGTGGCTGCTTCACTTGATATTTGAATTCCGCCTTTAGCTTTAACATTAATAGTAATATTATCTAATACAACTCCGGTATTTTGAGTAAACCAAGCATATGAGGCTGTTATTAAAGTAATAAAACAAATTAACACCATAAAAAAGGCTGTTAACAAATTTCCCCTTTTATTGTCTTTATTCATAAATATTCACCTACTATTAATAGTATTATAACAATAATAGTTTAAAAAAAGAAGATTTAACTTCTTTAATTTATTGTTTTTTCTTTTTTTAAAGATTGATCTAAACATATTTGTTCATATAAAGGCTCCAATATTTTTAAAGCTTTCATAAATTCTTTTCCTCTTTCAATGTTAGGGCTTTTTGAACAAAAGGCAGTTTCTAAACAGTCTATTTCTTTTTGGCTTAAATGAATTCTTTTATCTACTAAAATTGTTTTAACTTTTTCTTCATCTAAATCATCAAATAGATACGGAAGATGTCCGAATTTTAAACATAATTGATAATAAATGTTTTTTGGAAGATTCACTCCCATTTTAAAACACTTTCTTTCTTCAGGATTAAGATATTTATTTAAAGCTATTAATTGCCATTTATTTAATTTGTTTTCCTCAATAAACTGATTTATTTCACTCTCTTCAAAATCTATGGCTTTACGATAACCTATTTCATATCTTTTAACCGCCATCATCAAAGTATTTATAGCATTAATTAAAGTAGTACTACCAGTTTTTAAGTGTAGTTCTTTTTGAATTATGGGAATAGTAAGAGGAACATATCCACCTTCTCCAAAATACATTTTATATATTTGCTTGATCAAATCGGTATTACCATACAATGGTAAGTCAGGTTTATCTAAAACTGATCTAGCATATTCAAAATCAAATTTTTTAGCCAATTTAGCATTTTGAGTTATTGCCCTTATTTTAATTTCGACATTCACTATTTTTCTTCGAGCTACATCCAATGATATTCCTAAAGAAGATGCAATTTCATTAGCAGTTTTCTTTTCTTTAAAAATCATATTAATAAGCTTTATTTCATATTCTGAAAAATATTTCATAATTGGTACTATATCCTCATCATATGAAAGATCCGGTTCTAGTTCATGTAACAAATATTTTTTGATGGTTACAATGCTATTATTATAGGTGTAAAATACTTGAAAAGTAGTGGCAAAATTATATTTTCTTTTAATTTCCTCAACTGATAATTTTGGATAACCATTAATACCGACTATGTGCATTAACAATTCTCTATCTCTATCAGATAAAGGAATTCGAGAATCTTTTAAAATGGTTACTAACTCTTCTTTAGTATAATGCCCAAATCTAGGAACTAAAAATCCACTTTTCTTTTGTTTTAATGATAAGGTAGCCCTATTTTTAATGGCTTCTATTTTTTTATGATTAATCCCCATTACATTTTCGATTTCTTCAGTAGACAAGGCTATACCATCTTTGTTATAAGCACTTTTTATACCAAATAGTAAACTTAATAATTGTCTTTCTTCTTCACTTAATACCGAACTTAATAATTCGCAATTAATTTCGTTAATAATATCTTCTAAAGTAATATCAGAAGATAATATACTTGCCATATCGTTACGAAAATTATCAAATAAGGAGCTAAGTTTTCGCTTTTTTACCATTAGTATTCTAGAAATATTCTCTAAAGTTTCTCCCTCAAAATATCTTAAAAAAATACACTCTTTTTCTTCGTCAGAATATTCATAATTTTGATATAGTTTTTCTAAATCTTCATCACCAAATATCGTAGGATTAAGTATTTTAAATCTAAAATAATCCATTCTTAAGGTACCATCAATTATAATTCGAGATACTTCAGTATCATTTAAATGATATTTTTCTTTTAGCTTCCCATATCCCAAACCGTTAATATAATAATCAATTAAGATAAGGCGATTAGTTTCTAACATTTCATACTGAACATTAAAAAGATACTTTTGATATAAAGAGCCATCAACTTTTTGACTTCTAGTACTAACCTTTAAATGACATTTAAGAGCCTTATTATGAGAAGATGTTATTTTACCATGAACCTCTATATATGTTTTACCTAATTTTATAGCTAGCTCTTCTATAGATAACTCTTCTAACCCAAATAATCCATAATAATGCCCTAAATACATTCTTTCTTCTTCAGAAAAAAGATTATTAGGATCATTTAAAACCATTTCGACCTCTTCTTTAGTAAGCCGGCTTTCTCCATATTTTGGAATATTAAAATACATTTTTTCTAAAGTAACTAAGATACTTTTTTTAATGACACAAATATTTGCTCTAGAAACAGATGAATATTTTGAAAATAATTCTTGCTTAGTCATTTTATTTAAATAAAAGGTATCAACAATGTCTCTTTGGATAGGAGTAAATTGAGATATATTTGCTGTATAGACAGACTTTAATAAAGGAAATGGCAATTCCCCCGTTATTTGGTAACCTAATAACTGCAAATTAATGTTTTTTATTATCTCTTCAATATCCTTTTTTTCATATTTTTCTTTAACCCCAAAATACCTTTTTATCAGCTTTAAATTATCTTCACTTAAAGAATTAAAATATGATGAATAAGTTTCATTCAAATAATCAAAAGTATATGTTTTTAAAGTTTGACTAATCATTCGAGAATCAACTATTGAACTATTAGGACCTAAATCAAGGTCAAACAATTGTCTGTTAGTATATGTTTTTAATAAGGCAGTTAACTCTTCTTTAAAATGAGTTTTTCTATATTCTTCAAATATCGGTTTTAAAATTTCTCTTAAATCTTTTTTGATTTTATTTATCTCTTCATAAGAAATATTTAGCTCTTTGCTCAATCTTTGATAGGCTACTTCTTTAGGATAGAAGAAAAAACTATAAAATATATAATATTCTACTGGGCTTAAATGACGCTTCAAATAATTAAAGAACGCTATCTTACTAGGGCTTAAAGGCTCTAATCTTTCAGATTCAGCTTTAAAAGAATATTTACCAATTAAGTCTGCTCGGCGTTTATTATCCCGTAAGTGCTTTTTTAATTTTGATTTTATTTTAATTTCCAGCTGTCTTATTCGTTCACGAGTTAAATTTAGTTCGTCTCCTATTTCACCTAAAGTTTTTAATCGATTGGCAAAAACTCGATAATAAATAATATAATATTCATATGGGGGTAAAAAAGTTTTTATAGCTAATAATAGCCCTTTATTATGGGTATCTTCTAAAAAGGCTTCATAATCATCTTTCTCATTGGGTACAAAGTCTCCAACTTCGTCTTTATCTTTATCTGAATTATTTATCGCAACATTTAATGAAGAAGTTTCTAAGTAATATAAGTCTTTTATTTTTTTTAAAGTTTCTTTAGAAATATCTAAAGAAGCCATTATTTCTTCATCAGTAGGATATTCTTGATGTTCCTTATAATAGTTTTCAGTAAATCTTTTATATTTTACGTTCATAATGTTAGTATGAACTGGAATCCTAATATTTTTATCTGTATTTTGAATAGCTCGATCCATTCTTTGAATTATCCAATAGGTTGCATAACTAGAAAATTTGGTTCCATAATTAGGATCAAATTTCTCAACGGCTACCATTAATCCAATATTTCCTTCTTGAACTAAATCTAGAAAACTTAGAGAAGAACAGTAACCTTTTTTGGCATTAGCAACACTAACCACCAATCTCAAATTAGAATTAAACATTTTCTCTCGAGCTGCCATATCTCCTTGTTTTACTAAAACGGCTATTTCATGCTCTTCTTCCGGAGTTAAAAGAGGAAATTTTTTAATTTCCTTAATATATTGGTTTATTGAAGATTTTTCATCATCACTATAGTAAGCCATAAATATCACAAGTCTATATTATACTAAAAAAAATAAAAGTTTTAAACTTTTATTTTTCAGATATTAAATCACAAATTAAATTACTTATTTCAGGCTGATTATCAATTGATAGCCCTTCAATAAGACGAGCTTGAGCATATAATATTTTAGTGTATTTTTTTAATTCATCTTTATCTTTTTTATAAAGACTTTTTATTTTATCAGCTATAGGGTGATTGCTATTTATTTCTAAGATGGTTTCGGCTTTAACCTTTTCATCAGTAGGCATAGCATTAATAACCTTTTCCATTTCGGTAGAAACATTTCCAATTGATGTTAAACATACCGGATGATTCTTTAGCTTTTTAGTAAATCTAACCTCATTTACATCGTTTATTTCTTCTTTCATTAAGCTTAAAATATCTTTTGACTCTTCATTTAATTTCTCCATTTCTTCTTTTTCTTCTTTAGAATCTAAGTCAAGAGTTCCATCACATACATTAACGAATTTCTTTTCCTCAAATGTTTGTAATGCCTGAATAGTAAATTCATCTACATAGTCAGTTAAATATAAAATATCATAGTTTTTATCTTTAACTGATTCTACTTGAGGTAATAAGTCTATTTTAGAAATGGTTTCTCCACAAGCATAATAAATTGTTTCTTGTTTCTTTTTCATGTTTTTTACGTATTCTGCTAAGGTAATAAAATCTTTTTTATTGGCTGAATAGAAAATAAGTAAGTCCTTTATTTTATCTTTATCCATTCCAAAATTATTATAAATGCCAAACTTAATTTGCATTCCAAAGTTTTTCCAGAATGTTTTATAGTCTTCAAAACTATTTTCTAATATTTCTAATAATTCTTTGTGAATTTTATTTTCAATACTCTTACTAATTAATTCAACCTTACGATCATTTTGAAGAGTCTCACGAGAAATGTTTAATGACAAGTCATCAGTATCTACAATTCCCTTTACAAAGCTATAATAGTCAGGTAATAAAGCCTCACATTTATCCATAATTAATACTGAACTAGTATATAATTGTAAACCTTTCTTAAACTCTTTTGTATAGAAATCGTAAGGAGCATGTGAAGGAATAAATAACAAACTTTTATAACTACACATTCCTTCAGCATTAGAATGAATGATTTTAAAAGGTTTTTCATAATCAAAAAACTTATCACTATAAAAATTATTATATTCTTCTTCAGTAATATCCTTTTTATTCTTTTTCCATAATGGAATCATACTATTTAATGTTTCAATTTCATGAATAGTTTCATACTCATCTTTACTGCCATCTTTTAATTTAGTGTTTTCTGTTTCCATTTGAATTGGATATCTAATATAATCGCTATATTTTTTAATTAAACTTCTTAATTTATGTTCAGTTAAATAATCACCATATTTTTCATCTTCAGTATCATCTTTTAAATAAAGTTTAATAGTTGTCCCGCATTCATCCATATGAGTTTTTTCAATAGTATAACCTTCTGCTCCCTCGCTAGTCCATAAATAGGCTTCTTCACTATTTACCCCTTTACTATAAACTTCTATTTTCTTAGAGACCATAAATGCAGAATAAAATCCTACTCCAAATTGTCCAATTATATCAACATCTTTTTGATCTTTATTTTCTGATTTAAATATTAAAGACCCACTTTCAGCTATAGTTCCTAAATTTTTATCTAATTCTTCTTCGGTCATACCACACCCATTATCAATTATTGATAAGGTTCTGTTTTTACCATCTGGTTTTAAAAATATTTTAAATTTGCTACGATCTATTCCCAACTTGCTATCAGTTAATGCCTGGTAATTCAATTTATCAATAGCATCACTTGCATTTGAAATTAATTCTCTTAAAAATATTTCTTTATTTGTATATATAGAATTAATCATCAAATCCAACATTCTTTTTGATTCAGATTTAAATTCTTTTTTCTTCATATTTTTTCTCCTTTTAAATTAAACCTATTTCTGTTATATCATTTGTCTTAGCACTTGTCAATATTAAGTGCTAAAATCCACTTTTAAAAAAGCAATTATGTAAAATTGCTCTTTTATTTATACTGAAATAAGATAGAAAATATATCAAAATCACCTACATTCACCGAATTACATAAAGTCTTTATTCTTCTAAATGAAGGTGCCTTTTCTAATTTATTAAAGTGATTCTGAAGTACCCATTCTCAGTATTTCCGGTAGCACTATCAAATGTACTTCCCCAAGGATTTGGCATCAAATTTAATCCGCCTTTTACATTCGTCCAAATATAGCCCATACCATCTATAATTATAGTGGTATCTGTAATAAAATTTTTGCCTGTTGCATGAATAGAACAAGCTCTACTAGATGATCCCGTAGAGCAAGAGGCAAGTGCTTCTCTAGGGCTTATAGTTTCATTTAAATTTGCTATAGCAACAGACCCAGTATGTCCACTTATATATGAGCTTCCTCCAGAGCCAGCTATATCATAAGTTGTTGCAGCAGTTCCTCCGTACCACCCACCGCCTCCGCCACCAGGTGAAGAGTTACCTCCTGAGTAACTTCCTGCTTTTCCTATTCCAAATTCGTAACCGGTGGTTTGATTAGATGTAGCAGCATAATTTGCTAAGCCACCTCCATGCTTGTTGTTTGTATCCGTATATGAACCTCCGCCACCACCAGCTGCTACCATTATTCGAGCATTTAGTCCAATTCCATTGTTCCAAGTTAAATAATCGATGGCCGGAGTTCCGTTGAAATATCTGACATCGGTTGCGCCACCACCACCACATTTTTCGGTTCCATTGGTAATTCCTCCACCGCCGTTCCATCCTCCTGCTTCTGATGTTCCTTTGCTTCCAACATAAATATAAAGTTTTTCATTAGCTGTTAAAGATATATTTCCACTAGTATATGATCCGTACCCACCAATTCGGGTGCCTTTTGCTCCTTGAGCTCCCCATGCTTCCATTTTGTATGTACCGGTTATTGGAGCCATAAATATTTGATAAGAATCAATATAAGTATAATAATTCCCGTTATTTTTTATACTAGCCTTTTCTTGAGTAATTGTCGAAGCTGATTTAGAATTATATGAAATATTTTTTATTCTGATATATCCATCGGCATTATTTCCTACACCAGTAGCATATGTTCCTCCATATGGCATTTTAATTGTAGTTTGAGTGCCTTTGATATTTGACCATCTATAACCCATTCCATCTATCATAAGAGTGTTTGAAAAATATTTTTCAGTAAAATGAATTGAACCACCTGTAAATATCCCATCTCTATTTTTAGAGTTGCATCCAGGATGCCCACTAATATATGAGCTTCCTCCAGAACCAGCTATATCATAAGTTGCTGCAGCCGGTCCTCCATAATATCCACCACCTCCGCCACCGGGCGAAGAATTACTAGTTGAGTTTGTTCCAGTTTTCCCTGTACCAAAAATATATCCATATGTTTGGGTACTACTCAAATCAAAATTAGCTATTCCACCGCCATGCTTATTACTAGATTCTGCATTAGAACCTCCTCCGCCACCAGCTGCCACCATTATTCTTGAATTTAAACCGAGGGTACTGTTCCATACTAAATCACTTGCTGTCGGAGTGTTTTCAAAATACCTAATATCAGTACCTCCACCACCACCACATTTTTCTTTTCCGTTGGCCACCCCGCCACCGCCGTTCCAACCACCTGCACTTGATGTTCCTTGCCCTCCCGCATAAATATAAAGCTGTTCTCCCTGCTCTAAATATATTTCTCCTTTAGTATATGATCCATAGCCTCCAACTTTGTTTCCATTACTGCCCTTTGCTCCCCAAGCTTCTATTTGATATGTTCCGGTTTTATTGGGAACAAATATTTGATAACTATCTATTGTAGAAAAGTCCCATTGAGTTTTAATGGCTGCTTTTTCTTCTAAAATATTAGTCAAACTTTTTTTAATATGTGAGGAAAAAGTAATACGACAATATCCATTACCACTATTCCCTGTTCCATTAGCATAAAAACTTCCAGCAGTAATTGAAGGCATTGTTACTTGATTGTTTCTAGTATCGGCCCAGCTATAGCTCAAGCCGTCAATCATAAGCGTATTTAAAAAATATTTTTCAGTAAAATGAAGCGAATTTCCCGTAAATATGCCATCTCTATTTTTTGAGTTACATCCGATATGCCCACTAATATATGAACTTCCTCCAGATCCCGGTATATCATAAGTTGAACCAGCCGTTCCTCCGTAGTAACCACCGCCACCACCACCAGGTGAAGAATATCCACTGGTTGAGTTATATCCTGTTTTTCCTAAACCAAAAAGATAACCTTTAGTTTGAGTAATTTCCTCACCATAATTTGTCAAGCCCCCACCATGTTTAACATCGGAAGCATTTAATGATCCGCCACCACCTCCGGCTGCCACCATAATTCTCGACTCTAGCCCATTAGTACTATTCCACATTAATTCATCAGCAACTGGATCATCAGCAAAGTATCTTATATCAGTTGCTCCACCACCACCACATTTCTCAGTCCCAGTAGCAACTCCGCCGCCACCATTCCAGCCGCCAGCACTTGATGTTCCTTGTCCCCCTACATAAACATAAATTTTTTCTCCCTGCTCTAGGTATATTTCCCCCTTAGTATATGCACCATATCCACCTGTTTTGCCACCGTTTCCTCCTTGTGCTCCCCAGGCTTCCACATTATACATTCCAGATAATTCTACTGTATATGTATAATAAGAACCACTATATGCTATATTTTTATTAACTAAAGATGAAGCTATCCATAAAGCCTTTAACGTTGTATTTTCAGTACCCATAGTATATGAATAATAATTTAAAATGCTGCCATCCTCTCCACCACTTGTTACTGTCCATCCGGTAAATAGATAATTGGTTTTTGTAGGTATTGGTATTGCAACTGTTTCACCACTTAAAACATCTAATTGAGTATTACCAGTTATAGTCCCACCATCTAAATCTAAAGTAAGAAGATATTCATCAGTGTATTTGATCTTGATACTGGCACTAAAACTCCTTCCAGAATTT
>CAZTRF010000013.1:0-22364 GCA_964616495.1 uncultured Muribaculaceae bacterium | reverse complement strand
TAATGAGTTGGCCCATCTAACGAGATATCGTTAGAGTCGTATAAAACTATTAATTTTCCTAATTTTTGAGTTCCCGCAAAGGAAGCGGATTCATAACTGACTCCTTCCATCAAATCTCCATCACCACATAAGACATAAGTATTATAATTAATAATTTCTTGATTAGGTATATATTTGTTGATCAAATTATTAATGTATCTTTCTCCTAAAGCTATTCCTACTCCTGTTGCAAGCCCTTGTCCTAAAGGACCAGTTGATACATCCACTCCCGGTGTAATATTAACTTCTGGGTGCCCTGGAGTCTTTGAGCCCAATTGTCTAAACTTTTTTAAATCATCAATACTAAGATTAAATCCAGCCATATAAAGCATAGCATAAAGTAAAGCTGAGCCATGCCCAGCTGACATCACAAAACGATCTCTGTTAATCCATCTATCATCAACACTAGAAAACCTTAAATGATTGGCATAGATACTATAAATAATTGGTGCTGCTCCTAAAGCAATACCAGGATGCCCACTTTTGGCTTCATTAATTATATCAATGCCCAAACACCTAATATTGGCAACTACTCTTTCATCATTACTATTCAATTAGACCACCTCTATCATTCATTATAATAAAAATAGTAATTAAAATAAATAGTAATTAGCATTAAACTTTTTATTAGTTTTTAAAAAGGATAATATACTTATTAACTAATTGTTATATCCAATATAAGTATCGGAATTATTATTTATTTCGTTTAGATAGCGATAACGAATGGAAAATAATATTGATAATACTGCAATTATCATATAAAATAATATAACTCCTTTATTTCTTTCTAAAACTTTTTTCATTCTTCATCCGTCCTTTCATTCAAAGTTTAACATAGAACATATGTTCGTGTCAATAAGAAAAAGAACAAATGTTTGACATTTTACATAAATAATGGTATTATTTTAATGGAGGTAAGGATGGAAAAGAAAATTACTAAAAAGCAAGAAGAAGTATTATCTTATATCAAGAAATATATTGTAGCAAATGGCTACCCTCCTGCAGTTAGAGAAATTGGTGCAGGATTAGGCTTAAGTTCTCCTGCTACAGTATTTACTCATTTAAAAAAATTGGAAGAAAACGGTTTTATCAAAAAATCTAATCAAAAATATCGTACGATTGAGGTATTGGTTGAAAATGAATATAAAACTAATGATGCTGATTTAGTGAAAGTCCCTCTTCTAGGAAAAATTACAGCGGGAAATCCTATTGAAGCTATTGAACGTCCTGATGAATTTTTCTCTCTTCCAGCCACTTTGATTCCTAACAAAGAAGTAGTATTTACTTTAGAGGTTAGCGGTGAAAGTATGATTAACAAAGGTATTTATGATGGTGACATTGTTATTGTTCAAAAACAAAAGAATGCTCGTAATGGAGATGTGGTTGTGGCAATGACTATGGAAAATGAAGTTACTTTAAAAACATTTTATAAAGAGAAAGATTATGTTAGATTACAACCAGAAAATGATACCATGGCTCCTATTATTTTACCTAACGTTCAAATATTGGGAAAGGCCATTGGCTTGTATCGTAAATTATAGCACTATAATAAGTGCTTTTTTTATGATATATTTTAGAAGGAGGAAATTATGAAAAAATGTAATGTAAACATAGTTTTTAATAAAGAAAACAACAAACTTTTATTTTGTAAAAGAATCAGTGAGCCTTATTTAGGTAAGTACAATTTAGTTGGAGGAAAGGTAGAACCTAATGAAGATGACTTAGAATCTGCTTATCGTGAATTAAAAGAAGAATCAGCAATTACTAGAAATGATATTAAATTGATTCATTTAATGGATTTATTTTATTATATGAGCGATATTGAATTACAGGTATATGTGGGAATTCTTAATAAAGAGGTGAATTTAATACCAGAAAAGCATCCTTTAGAGTGGATAGATGCTAATGACAATTTTTATGACTTAAATAAATATGCAGGTGAAGGCAATATCGGTCATATGATTAGCCAAGTAAAAATTCATTATGATAAAATATTTAAAGATTAGTACTATGTTAGTACTTTTTTTGTTATAATTAAGTGGGTGAATATATATGGAGATAAATATTAAGTCTGATTCTAGAAAAGTTAAAAATGGTGATACTTTTATTGCTATTGTAGGGGTTGAACGCGATGGACACGATTATATTGAACAAGCTATAGAAAATGGTGCCACTAAAATAATTGCTGAAAGAGGTAATTATAGTGTCCCTACGGAAATCGTTTCTAATACTAGAAAGTATTTAGATGATTATCTTTATAAGAATTACTACCCTATTTTTAAAGATATCACTTTAATAGGCCTTACTGGTACTAATGGTAAAACCACTACTTGTTATTTAGTATTTCAAATGTTAAATATGTTAAAAGAAAAATGTGCCTATATTGGTACTATTGGGTTTTACTATAACAACATTAAAAAAATATTAAACAATACTACTCCTGATACCGATTTATTATATGAAATGTTTTTAGAAGCAAAAGAAAATGGCTGTGAAAAAATGGTGATGGAAGTAAGTAGTCATTCTTTAAGCGAAAATAGGATTCATGGTTTAGAGTTTGATGAGGTAGCTTTTACTAATTTAACTCAAGATCATTTGGACTTTCATAAAACTTTAGATAATTATGCTAAAGCTAAAGAAATATTATTTGAAAAAACTAGAAATCAAAAAGTGGCAGTCATCAATGCTGATGACCCTAACTATGAAAGATTTGTTAAAAATAATAATCACAATATTTTAATAAGTACCGCTAAAGGAGATTTAATTATATCAGATATTAAATTATCTAATCATAACACCTCATTCTCATTTACTTATCAAAATGAATCATATAGTACTTCTATTAATATGGTAGGAAAATACAATATCTATAATTATTTAACTGCTTTACTATTGGTTAATAACTTAGGATATAGTATTTCTTCTATATTGGCCCTAAATGAAACCTTAAGTGCTCCTCCAGGAAGAATGGAAATGATTAAAAAAGGAACTAATAGTATCTTTGTTGATTATGCCCATACTCCAGATGCGGTCGAAAATGTCATTAAAAATTCCTTAGAATATAAAGTTGGTAAAATTTTTACGATTATTGGATGTGGTGGAGACAGAGATCGTACTAAAAGGCCTAAAATGGGTGATATTGCTACCGCTTTATCAGATTATGTGATATTTACTAATGATAATCCTCGAACTGAAGATGAAAAAGTAATTATGAATGATATTATTGAAGGAGTTAAAAAAGATAATTATGAAATTATTTTTGAAAGAGATAAAGCTATTAAAAAAGGTATTGAAATGTTAAAAGAAAATGATATCTTATTAATATTAGGTAAAGGTCATGAAGATTATCAAATAATTGGTCATGAAAAGCATCATTTTAGTGATAAAGAAAAAGTTCTAGAAAACATCTAGAACTTTTTTATTTTTTTACAAATGTGGGTTTTAATCCTAATTTTTTAATTACTTCCGTATTAGATCTTGCTAATGTTCTTTCATTATCATTCGGTTCTGTGAAATCGTAAGAATTATAAAATCCAGCATTTTTAAACGCTTTGATAAATTCGGCAATATCTGGTAAAGCATTTTCTAATAAATGTTCATACACATCATATGCATCTCCTGGCTTAGCGTCTGATAAACATCTTAATTCTTCCAAACACAATTCTGTTTCCTTATTTCTTAAAAGTAGCGATAAATCATTTGTATCAACAATACCAGCATTCATTAAATAATAGCTTTCCTGTTGACTGTTTAATGTAGGACGCTCCCAACCAACTATCGATTTAGAAAAAAGGAATGCTAAGGTAAATGGTGTAGCATAATTAATTTTAGTGGTTCTTATAGTTTGATAAGAGCAAACCTTCATTGTTTCAGCAATAAACAATTTTAGCTCATTTGAAATTTTTTTTGTTACTAGTGGTGAATCAATGTCTTTCTTACTAGAATTTAAAACAGGAGAAACTTGTTCACCAAATATTGGTGTTTCTTCTATATGAAGAAATTGTGGAGTTTCCAATAATCTTTCAATTTGACCGTTTACTTTTTTTCTAACTACTTCACTATTCTTAAATCGCACATCATAATTAACAACTAAACTATCCTTTTTTAATAAAAGCATATCTCAAAACCTCTTTCGTTGTTGCTTATATTAATGTTTTTTTACTTAAATGTCAAATTTATCTAAAGAATACCATATATATCATAAAAGCTAAATAAGCTAACAAGACTATCCAACCATTAATTTTTTCTGTTTTACTTCCTTTGTTAGGAACTCCTAAAGCCACAGTAGCTAAGAATCCTCCTACTAAACCACCAATATGGGCGGCATTATCTACCCCTTCGGACATAAAGCCCATTACTAAGTTAATAACAATTAAAGGGATTATCTGTTTTTTAATAACCGTTCCTAAATAAAGGCGATAATGATACCCAAAGTATAACAAACTTCCTAATAGGCCAAATATTGCTCCGCTGGCTCCTGCTGAAATGCTTTGAGTAAAAATAATTGATAATAAAGAAGCCGTTATTGTACTTATAAAATATATTAGAATGTATTTTGCTTTACCCATAAATCTTTCGATTTGAGATCCTATTATATAAAGGGTATACATATTAAATACTAAATGAATAATACCAATATGTAAAAAAGAACAAGTTACTAATCGATATATTTGACCCAATTGAACTAATGGGCCGTAGTTAGCTCCAAACAAAAGTAAAGTATCGGTATCTTCGCTTCCTTCACCAAAAATATACATTAAGGCAAACATAATAACACAAATAGCCATTATAATAATCGTTACAATTGGCTTTTTTGGTTTAAATACTTGTTCATATTTTTGATTCTCAGTATTTGTCTTTTTATTTAAATCACTAGTTACATTAACAATTAAATCAAGTCCATTTTTATTGCTTAATATTTCATCTTTTATTTTAGGAAAAACATTTAAGATATTTTTATTTTGAGTTAAATCTTCTAAGTCATTTAATTTCATGGCAGATATACCTTTGTCATTTTCTATTTTTACGCCTTCATTAAGGTCTAAAAAAATATTTAAAGTATTTACTTTAAAAGATAAGGTTTTCTTTTTAATTTGTTTTACTACACTCTTAGTTTTAAATAAATCAAAATCAAATTGTTCATTATTATGAATATAGTTAGAATTAATTCTAATAATTCGATATGGTCCTTCATCATTTTCTAACCACACCTCATCTTTAGCTCCAGTTACGACTATCGGAGTATAGTTCTCTTTGGTAACAAAATAATGAACCAATTTCATGACTATTTCATCTTTTTTGGCAATTGCTATTGTACTCATAATATCTCCTTGCTACAATTTATTATATAAGATTTTCACTATTTAGTAAAGTCACCTTTTTCAGCTTTGTCAATCCAGTCTTTAAATTCTTTAGGTAAACAAGATTCGAAATGCATTGCTTTTTTAGTGATAGGATGAATAAAATCAATTTTAGCTGAATGAAGAAATTGACCAAAAGAAGTGGCTTTTTTAGAATTATATATCGGATCATTATGGATAGGATATCCCACATATTTCATATGTGCTCTTATTTGATGAGTTCTGCCAGTATCAAGTAATAAAGATATTAAAGTATTATTAGGATATCTTTTAATAACTTCTAAATGAGTAATAGCCTTTTTACTATTGCTTCCTTTAACAGCCATAATTTCTCTTTTATTGTCATCTCTTCCTATAGAGGCATCAATAGTAGCTTTATTATGGGGAAATACCCCATCAACTAAAGCAACATATTCTCTTTTTACTTTTTTATTTTTAAAGTCATCTGAAAGTATTTCATGAGCCTTATTGGTTTTTGCTACTAGCATTAAACCAGAAGTATCCTTATCAAGTCGATGAACTATTCCAGGTCTAATATCATTATCACTTAAAGATTTATGATGATATATTAAGGCATTTACTAGGGTATTATCGGCGTTACCATTGCCAGGATGAACTACCAAACCACTTTGCTTATTAATAACCATTAAATCATCATCTTCATAAACAATATTTAAAGGAATATTTGTTCCTACTAGATTGGTTTTCTGATTATCAGAGTCTGTTACATCAATAATATCGTCATCTTTTAATAGATAACTTGCTTTACAGGTTTTTCCATTAACTAAAACTAAACCTTCATTAATTAATTTACTAACTAAACTACGACTATATAAACTATTTTGAGCTAGATATTTATCTAGTCTTTCTTTTACGTTTTTTACTACTAACTGCATCTTTTTTATCTTCTCCTTTAATAATAGCTATAATAAGTAAACAGGTCCCTATAACAATGCAAATGTCACTTAAATTAAGCACTGGAAAGTTATAACCATTTATATAAAAGTCTAAAAAGTCCCTAACATGACCAATAAAAACACGATCTATTAAATTACCCAAAATTCCACCAATTAAGATACTAAAAGCTACAACATTACGGGGATTTTTTTTAAAAGTGTTTAAATATTTGTAAATCAAAGCTAAAGCAAAAATAGTTAAAACTACCAAAAGAGGAATTTTGTCATTAAATATTCCCCAAGCCGCTCCCGTATTATGAACATTAGTTATATAGAAAAAATCTCTAATTACTTTAACGGATTCTCCAAATTTAATATAGGCCTCTATTATTCCTTTACTTATTTGATCTAATAATAGAACTATAGCACTTAAAATAAATACTTTCTTGTACATCATGTATTTCCTCTCTAGTCTAATTATACTACATTTTTAACTATCAAAGTCAACTAATATTACATCTTCCCCTATTTTACTAATTTGTTTTATAGTAACGGTAGTTTCCTTATTACCACCGATAATATTCTTTATCAGTTGTTTTGGTTCAACAACAAAATAAACAATATTTCCATCTTCTTTTATTATCTCAGCATCAATAATCCTCCCTATTTTTTTACCATCTTTTGTACTTATCATGTCTTTTGATTGAAGTTCTGATAAACGCATATTAGTCACCTATTTAATTTTATTTTATTAGTCGTTTTATATTCTTTATGGCCGTTTTTTCAATTCGAGAAACTTGGGCTTGAGATATACCTAAAGAAGTAGCTATTTCCATTTGAGTTTTACCAATTAAATAACGACTTAATAAAACCCGTTTTTCTCTTTCTTTAATCTTCTTTAAAGCTTTAGCCAAAAGTATTTTATTGTCTTTATTGTCTTTTTGTTCTTTGGTATCGGCCAACTGATCTAGAAGGTAAATAGTATCTCCCCCATCATTATAAATTGGTTCGTAGATGCTCATAGGTTCTTTAAGGGAATCCATGGCATTGGTTATCTCATATTCTTTAACATCTAAGTAAGTGGCTATCTCATGAGGTTTTGGAAAAAAGCCATTTATTAAATAATAACTTTCTTCATAGTTGATAATTTTGTAAGCTAAATCTTTAATACTTCTGCTAACTCTAAGTGGACTATTATCCCGAACATACCTTTTTACTTCTCCCAATATTAAAGGAACAGCATAGGTACTAAATTTAACTTCATGAGATAAATCAAAATTATCAACGGCCTTTATTAAACCAATACATCCTATTTGAAACAAATCATCCATATTAAATTTCTGATTATTAAAACGTCTTAAAATACTTAATATTAATTTATAGTTTCCACTAATTATTTTTTCGCGGGCTTCATAATTGCCCGATTGATAATCTTTAAATAATTGTAACATTTCATCACTTTTCAAGACTTTTAAATTATTAGTATTAATTCCAGTTATATCTACTTTGTATTTTGCCAAAATAAAACTCCTTTCTTCTCTATGATGAGAAGAAAAGAGCCGCCTTATTCATTATTTATCAAATTCTAATAAGATTTTAATATCTTCAGGAGTGATAGATAGCGTTTTCATATTTTCATAAAATATTATTTTTTTAATATTAGTTTTTAATTCTTGAAATAGAGGTTCTTTTGTATCCGGAATAGTAAGATCAATATCTAATAGCCGATATTTATCTTCAATTAAATTTTTTATTTTATCAATATCATTGTAGTTAATATTTAATAATAAACGGTTATTAATATTATTGACAAACTTACTATAATTTTTTAACAATTCTTTTATTTCAGTAATACCAGCTTCTGGTAAATGTTCTTTTAATTCTTGAGATAGTTCCTCCGTATTTTTTTGATACAAAACAAATACTTCTGATAAAAGACTATCTTCTTTAATGGTATTTAACACTCTATTATAAAATCCAACCTCATTATAATCTTTATATTGCTCAATTAAACCATTAATACTAGTTCTTAGTTCAGTAGTTAGTTTACTTATTTTTTTATCATACCTATCAGTCTTCTTTTGTTCTTTTTTAGATACTAGTTTATTTAGTTTAATATTAACTTTACTTCTAATTTTAGCTAATTTATTAATCTCAGATTCTTTAATCTTAAGTTTTCCTTCATGTTCAGCCTTTTTACCTACAACCTCTTTAATTTTATCAACTAAAAAACGATAAAATTCAAACTTTTCATATTCATTGATATTATTCCATAGTTCTAAAATATTAGCATAATAAATTTTTTTAGATTCTTCAGATAAAGTCCCATATTTTTGGGGGGTAATAAAGTTAAAATAAGCCGCAAATGTTTTATCAGGAGTCATAATAAAATCTTTTAATTCTAATTCTTTATCTTTAAAAGTTGTATATATTAAATAGGCATCTTTATTTTTTAATTCGTGTAATTTAGATATAAGTTCTCTTTTGTAAGTTAAATGATCTTTAACTAGATCAGCATTTTGCCTTTCATACTCTATTTTAGCTTTTGCATAGTAGGTTTTAATTTCTTTTTCATACTTAGTTATTAATTCCCTGACTGCAATGGTTACTTCAAATAAAATTTCATTATTTTTCCAATATATTTCATCAAAAGCAACTTTTAGTTTAGCTATTTGAGTTTCATTATCAGCATCTTCATTTTCAAAATAAATATTCATTAGATTTTTGACATCTGCTGAAAAATCATAATCATTAATTGATAATTTTAAGCTGACCTTTTTTAATTCCTCATGAATTTGATTTAAAGTCCCGACCCATGCTGTCAAGTCAAGAGGATGCTCAAGTAGTCCAAATAAATAATTAAACTTTAAACCTCTATAATAATCCTCATTAATAAAAACTAAACGTTCATATTCTAAAACTTTTCTAATTTCTTTTCTAATTTTATCGATCTCTGAATTAATGGCTTTAGGCCTTAATCTCATCAATCTTTCATCAAATAACTTTCGAATATTTTGAGAATAGTTTTCTAATTCTAAAAGAACTTCATTAATTTCTTTTTGCTTGTTTTCAGGGTCTTCAACCTTATCAATAAATTCATTTATTTTAGCTATACGAGCTTTCAATTCTTCCAAACTATTTATCATCTTTAATCACTACCATCTTTGATAATTTAACTGTTGTTTTAGATATTTCCTCTAATAATTCTTTGGTTTCTTTAAGGGTTAATTTTTTTATTCCTTCTATTGTCTTATCATTCATTTTTGGCCCTCCATATAATTATAAATATATAATAACACATTTTTAGGATATGTGGTAAAATACATCTATGAAACAAATTGATAAAAATATTATTATTGATGAAGATAATTATGGAAACGGAATTATTAAAAAAGATAATTTTGTTATTTTTGTGGCAAAAGCTCTTAAAGGAGAAAGCATTAATTACAAAATATATAATAAACAAAAAAGATTTGCTAAAGCCTATATCATAGATTTAATAAAACCAAATAAAAATAGGTGTTTAGTTAATTGTTCGGTATATTTTAAATGTGGATCTTGTCAATATTTACATCTTCATAAAGAGGAAGAAAAAGAAAAAAAGATAAACATTATTAAAGCCTTGTTTCCTAATATAATTTTAGATAAGGCTATTTTTAATGATTTTACTCCCCGTAATAAGGTTACTCTTCATGTTAAAGATAATAAAATAGGTTATTATGAAGAAAATAGCCATAATTTAATTTTATTTGATTATTGTGAATTACTTAGTAAAGAGGTTAATAAAGTTATAACCAAATTAAAAGATAATGATTTAACAGGCATCAGTAAAATAATAATTAGAGAAACCTATTTTACTAAACAATTAATGATATCTTATTATGGAGATAAGTATATCCCTTTAAAAGCCAATTCTATTTATTTAAATGATAATTTAATAGAGGGATCAAAAGAAATAATAGAAGAAATTGGAAATTTAAAATATGTCATTACTCCTACTTCTTTTTTTCAAACTAATTCTTTAAATATGATTTCTTTATATAATATCATTAAAGAATATGCTTCTTCTTGTAATAACCTGCTTGATTTATACTGTGGAAGTGCAACGATTGGCCTTTATTTAGCTGATAATTATTCTAATATTACCGGAGTTGAAATTAACAAGGAAAATATTAAGAATGCCTATACTAATATTAAACTAAATAACAATAGTAACATGAAAATAATATTAGGCGATTCCAAAACAATTAATAAGGGTAATTATGATACCATTATTGTTGATCCACCTCGTAACGGTCTTTCTAAAGAAGTAATTAATAACTTATTAAAAATAAACTCTAAAAATTTAATTTATGTCTCTTGTAATCCTCAAACTTTAAAAAGGGATCTTAATAAATTAAATAAATTTAGAATAAATAAGTTTAGTATTGTAGATATGTTTCCTAAAACTAATAATATTGAATGTGTTGTTCTTTTGACAAGGGATGATAATAATGAAAATATATGATTTTAAAAAAGAAATAAATAATAAAGATTTAAATCAAATTACAAAAGAGTTAAAAGATGGAAATCTTGTTATATTTCCTACGGAAACGGTTTATGGAATTGGGGCTAATGCCTTTAATGAAAAAGCTATTAATAAAATATTTGAAGCTAAGGGAAGAAAAAATGATAATCCTTTAATAGTGCATGTTAGTGATTATGAAATGATAAATGCTTGTGTTAAGAAAATAAGTCCTATGGAAAAAAGGATAATAGATTATTTTATGCCCGGTCCACTTACTTTAATATTACCTAAAAAAGATATTATTCCTCAAAATGTCACTTCTAATTTGGATACAGTTGGCATTAGAATGCCTAATAACAAGATTGCCCATTCTCTAATTAAAAAATGTGGGTTTCCTATAGCTGCTCCTAGTGCTAACATTTCAACTAAACCTAGTGGCACTAAAATCGAGGATATTATTGACGAATTTAAAGAAAAAGTATCCATCATTATTGATGGTGGAGAATCAGATATTGGCTTAGAATCAACTGTTCTTAAGGTAATAGATGGAATGCCTACTATTTTAAGGCCCGGTAAAATAACTGATTTAGATATCAAAAAGATTACTGGAAAATGTATTTATTCTCCTAACTTAAACGAAATAAAAACAGGAGTTGTTGAAAGTCCTGGCCTTAAATATAAACATTATGCACCCACTACTCCGGCCCTTCTTATTTATAACGATGATGAATCTAAAATGATTGAATTAATAAAAAACAATATTACCTCTAATACCATTATTATTGGTTTTTATGAGCATCAAGTTTTTTTTAATAATAGGTTTATTTCTTTAGGTCATAAAAACGACTTAAATGAAATCTCTCATAATATTTTTTCATGTTTAAGAAAAGCTGATCTTTTAAAAGGAGATTTACTCATTATTGAAGGGGTTAAAAAAGATGGCATCGGAATTGCCATCATGAATCGATTAATTAAATCTTGCAATCATAATTATATTGATAATTAGTTTATCTTTTCAATATATAGTTGCTCATTTAAAGTAGTTATATCTTGCATATTGCCTATGTAATATATTTTTATTTTGTCATTTAATTCAAATATTCCTAAGTTTTGTTTGTTAATTATTATTTGGTTTTTAAACGGATTAACCGTAACCGTGAAAGTTGTTTCTCCTATTTCAGTAATAGTCCCTACAAAAAAACTATTTCCACATATTTTTATAGCATCTTCTTTGGTTATTTCACTATCTATTACGACATCATTAGTTACATTATTAATGGTTTCATGACAAACTAAAATATCAAAATCTTTAAATTCATAAATTGCTGAAGTACTATCTTTAATACGATTAATTCTAGAAGCTTTATTAAGAATAGCATTTAAGGTAACCATATTCTTAGAAAAAGCATCTTTTAATTCTTTGTTTTCACCATCTTTAAAATTAAGATAAATCTTATCAACACAGTTTATATAATAATTTCGATAACTAGATATATATAATTGAGGTTCTTCTTGACATTCATTATTTAAACTGACTGATAACTCAAAATCATACTGAGAATTATCACGAATAGCCGAGGTAATAAAAAGCATTTCTTTATCATTAAGCCACTCTCTTTCATATTTAACATATTTGTAACCTAATGATAAATATTCATAACTTTTGCCATCGGCATATTGATATTCTTTTGTTTTAAGGGTTATTAGTGGCTTTTCATGTTTATTTATCCTTTTTAAATCAATAAATACTAATCCTCCATATAAAACAACTATTATTCCCAATATAATTATTAGTTTCTTTTTCATAAGATCACCTATTTTATTATATCATGCTTTTAAAACCAATTTTAGTTTTTTAATAACCTTTTTTTCAATTCTTGAAATATAAGATTGACTTATTCCTAACATTTCAGCAACCTCTTTTTGAGTATATTCTTCAGTATTATTAAGGCCATATCTTAAGATCATTATTTCTTTATCTCGATCATTTAAACTGTTAATTTCTTTACATAGTTCAGTTTTATTCATAGTAGTTTCAAACTCTTTACTTACCAAATCTTCTGAAGTTCCTAAAATATCTTCTAAATGAAGTTCATTTCCTTCACCATCTAAATTTATAGAATCTTCAAAACTTATTTCTTTTCTTCTTTTTTTATTTTTTCTTAAAAACATTAATATTTCGTTAGCAATACATCTTGAAGCATAAGTAGCTAATTTAATATTTTTATCTATTTTATAGGTGTTAATCCCTTTTATCAGTCCTATAGAGCCTATGCTTACCAAATCTTCAATATCAAAACCAGTATTTTCATATTTTTTAGCCAAGAAAACAACTAATCTTAAATTATGTTCAATTAATTTGTTTCGGGCATTGATATCACCTTTTTTAGCTTTAATTAAATATTCTAGTTCATCTTTCTTATTCAAAGGTGGTGGCAAGGCATCAGTGCTTCCTACAAAATAGCATAAATTTAATTTTAATAATAACCTACAAATAAATTCTTTAATCATTTCATTTCCTCCATTATTTCATTACTAATGATTCCATTTACTCCATCAATATTAAACTCATCTTCTGACAGGCCTAATAATATTTTATTGGTTTTACCAAATCCTTTTATAATCGCCTCTTTAATTCTTATGCAAGGAAGAAGGCCATTATGATTTAAAACTTTGTAAGGAATTAAAATAGGTAAAAATATATCATTTTCTGCTAATAACTTTTTTTCTATTAAAAGAATATTTTTATTATTAATAGGGTCTCTTAATTTATGACCGGTATCTAAAAAAACATTAAATATCAATACTTTATTATTTAATAAGATTATTTTTATTTCATAATAGTTATTATATTTATTTTTTAGTTTCTTATTTTGTTTAGTATAAATATATAAAATAATTGGGGCCATTATTAAAAGAACAACATAGTTAATACTTATTTTATTAAAGAAAAAGACCAATCCTTCTTGTTTATAACTAAAGGTAATATTTAAGTAATATAGAAAACCTCCTAATAAAATACTAGAAGTGTATAAATAAAGAAAATTGTTTATGAAATATTTAAAACTTTTATATGAAAAGCTTATTAATAGCATTAAAATACTAATTATCAATTTAAGAAAAAATAAAGTAAGGTTGGATATTTTAATAAATAAAAAAAAGATACTAAGGGCTCCAACTATCGCTCCTAATAAAATTTTTTTAAAAGAAGCCCTTCTTTTTAAGCTAATATCCACTACTAATAAAAGCAATAGATCAAAGGCAAAGTTAATTATAAATATTAAATCTAAATAGAGAGTCATTATACCACCTATTTTATTATAAAAAAAAGACACAGCAAACTGTGTCGTTTTAAGTCTTAAATATCGTCTCTATTTCTAAAGAAAGGTGGAATATCTAATTCGCTTTCATATTCATCTTCCAATTCTTCTTTAACATTTCTTTTTGTTTTTGATTCTTCAACATAAACTACACTTTCTTCAGAATCAAAACCAGTTGCAATGACAGTAACTATTACTTCATCATTTAAATTTTCATTAATTACTGCTCCGAAGATAATATTAATATCTGTATTAGCGGCTGTTCTTACCACTTCAGCAGCATCTTCAGCTTCAAATAAAGTTAAAGAATTGCCTCCAGTAACATTAATAATAGCGTCAGTAGCTCCCTCAATAGATACTTCTAATAAAGGACTTGATACAGCTTGTTTAGCTGCTTCAATAGCTCTGTTTTCACCTACTCCAACACCAATACCAATTAAAGCATTTCCACGCTTTTCCATAACGGTTTTAACATCAGCAAAGTCAAGATTAACTAATCCAGAAACAGCTATTAAGTCACTAATGCTTCTAACTCCACGGAGCAATACATTGTCAACTTCTCTAAAAGCATCTAGCATTGGAGTTGACTTATCAATAATATCACGTAGACGATCGTTAGGAATAACAATTAATGTATCAACATGTTTCTTTAATTCTTCTAATCCTGCTAAAGCTTGTTCTGTTCTTTTCTTTCCCTCAAATCTAAATGGCTTAGTAACAATTGCTACCGTTAAAGCCCCTAAACTTTGAGCAATTTCCGCAATAATAGGACTTGCTCCAGTTCCAGTTCCACCACCTAACCCACAAGTTACGAATACCATATCCGCTCCACGTAGGGCTTCTTCTATTTCTGAACGTGATTCGGTAGCAGCCTCTCTACCTACTTCTGGATTGGCTCCAGCTCCTAGTCCATCGGTTACTGATTCCCCAATTTGAAGTTTAGTTTCAGCTTTACTAACACTTAATACTTGTAAATCGGTATTAGCAACAATAAAGTCTACTCCTTTAACTCCTGATTCGATCATTCTGTTAACGGCATTGCATCCGCCACCTCCGACACCTATAACTTTGATTTTGGCTATCTGATTAATCTCTAGTCCCAATCTAAACACTCTCCTTAATTATCAAAAAAATATCCAAATATTTTTCCTAATATTCCATCATTATTAACATTTATTCTTTTTACAGCTTCACCCAATTCTTGTTGCTCAGTAGCATTAAATATTGAATAAGCCTTATCTCTAAGTCTTAGTTTTTCATCAAAACATTTGACTATTCCTAAAACATTACTATACTTATTATTTCTAATTCCTAACTCTCTGATATCTCCTAATATAACGTTTTTACCGAAGATTTCCTCTACAATTAATGAAAAATCATCAATTTCGGTCAATCCTCCTGTAATAATTATATAACTAATTTCCTTTTTTGTTAAGAGATTTATTTGCTTTTTTGCTAAATTAAGAATTTCCATCATTCTACTATAAACTATTTCGCTAATTTCATATTGATTAATTACAACTTTTTCTCCTAATTTATTAACTATTTCTTCGGTTTCTGAAGCATCAGCCATTCTTCGATGAGCTAAAGCAAAGTTTTCTTTTAAATACTTAGCATCTTTACGATTAATCTTATAAATAAAAGATATATCACTATCAATATTACTTCCGCCAATTTCTAAGGCTTCAGCATTAGTTAAAATTCCTTTATTAAATATGCCAACGGTTGTCGTATCATTGCCCAAATTTATTACAGCACCAATTTGTTCATCAGTAAGATTATTTTTATTAGTGTAATAATCTCCCACTATTCCATATAAAATATCAGTTATTTCAATTCCGGCCTTTTCAAAACATTTAAAAATATCATAAACATTCTTCTTAGGACTCATTACTAATACATTTTTTACTCCTAAAGTATTAGCAGTTATCTTTTTAGGATCTTTGACCACTTCTTCACCATTAATCCTAAAATCAACTGGAATAGTCATTACTAATTCCATATTAGAAGGAAGACTATTAGATGCTGAAGTTTGGATAGCCCTTATAACATCAGCTCCAGTTATTTGTTTCTCAGGATTAGTAATATTTATTTCTCCTTCTCCCAAATAAAACTCAGCACTAAGAGCTGGCATTGTTACTAATGACTTTTTTATTTTTAAACCAATTATTTCTTCAACATGTTTTATTCCATCTTTTAAAACCCCTATTACCTCAATTTCATTTAATATTACACCATTTTTAATACCTTTACTTTTAACATCATAAGAGCAAAGAACATTAACTTTTTCTTTTATTAACTCACAAATAAGAAATTTAATTGTACCGCTACCTAAGTCAATACTAGAAATAATTTTTCTCATAACAATACCATCCTATTATTAATATCATTATACAATATAATCATTTAAATTAAAAGCAAAAGAATACTTTTCTTTTGCCATTGAACTTCTTATTTTAATCTATTAAATTTTCTTCATAGCATCTTATGATAGCTCTTAGTTGATAATCATATGTTCCGTCTTTTTTTTGTTCTTTTATAATCATTTCTACAGCTGTATATTCATCATCACAAGGATTTTGAGTTTTCTCGTTAACAAATTTTGAAGTATCATATCCATATATTTCCTTTAAAGAATTTAATGATACTGAATAAATAATATTCACGTCTAATCCACTAGTATATTCTGGCTTTGCAAAAACTTCTTGGCCATATTTTAAAAGCAATTCTTTTAATTCTTTTTCATGAGCAGTTAATTCTTCATTGGTTATAGAACTTTCTTCAAAGGCTTCACAGCTCTTGCATTCTTCACATTTTGGACATTCTTTACTTTCACATCCCGATATAAAACATATTAATAATATTAAAAATCCTATTTTCTTCATTTTTTCCTCACTTTACAAACTCTATTATTATTTTCCCATTTCCCGAAGTGTCGCCAGAAATTTTTTCTGTATCAATAAATTCATTTCCAATAACGCTACTACCACCTTTTCCTGCTAAAGATTGTTTTGTGCAGGTTTTACAATTACAACTATAAGTTGGAGTCATGCTTGTACAGACACTTCTTTCTTTACAATTACAGCTATAAGTTGAATAATGACTTACACACGTTGTTCCGCACTTATAGCATTTACATGTATGGCAACTCCATGGTCTAGTTGTTGAACACCAAGAATATTTAGGATTACACATTCTTTCACAACATTGAAGACATCCACAAATTTTATTTTGCCATTGTTTGCATCCACCACCGCATGTTTGACAATCGTATTTTTCGGTTTTCCATTGTTTACAATCTCCACCACAAGTTTTACATTCACACTGATATTGATGATTATAACTCGCTCCACCGCCAGAACCATTATTTCCATTAGTTCCAGCACCCGATCCTTGGTCACTACCACCAATCCCGTTTCCGCTACCTCCAACACCGCCACCAATACCACCGCCACCACCAGCACCAATTAATAATGTTTTTAAATTCATTACAACTCTACTTGAATCTCCACCATTTTTATATCCAGCTCCACCGCCATATTTGGCTTCTTGGCCTCCCACCACTAAATTTAAAATAGTCCCTTTAGTTAGATATATTTTCCCAGTAACAGTTCCGCCTTTACCACCAGATTCCCCTTGAGCTCCGCTTACAGTTATTCGATATGTTCCTGTTGCTTCTATTACATGATTATATTCGCCAACAGTGTCATATATTTTATCGGCCACTTTCAATACTTTTACAGTTCTAATGTAATTTCTTTCGCCGATAGTATATATTAGTTCATAACTCCCTATCTCATCAAAAGTTATTTTGCTATTTTTAACTTGATATTTATTTGTTTTTTCTCTAATATTTTCAATCAAATCTACATTAGTTTCTTGATTTTCTTCATTATATACAGTTATACCTTTTAAACAATTTATTTCTTGATTTACAAAGGCATAAATAGTTTTTGAATCAAATAATATATATTTACTCTTTATACTAGGATATTCTATTTCTAAAGCGTTTTCATCGTTTAAATAAACTTTCACTTCATTTAAATCATCTTCTTTTAGCAATTGCTTGTCCGTTCTTGGATCCACCAATTCATTTTCATCTAAAAGACCTAATTCTGCAATTTCGCTTATGGTCAAATACTTTATAATTCCTGTATTATAAATATCCTGTTTTATATTTGGATTTTTTTCTAAATATACATCAGCAGCACTAATTACTCGACCAGTAACATCAAGCCACTTCTTTTCTTTTTCTTTCTCATCAACAGATCGAATTCCTAAAACGATTACAATGCTTATTATCGATATAAGTACCACAGCTGCAATCATTTCAATTAGTGTAAATCCCTTTTTCATACAATCCCTCTATTACAATATAACATACTATTCTTCTTGTTTTTTTGTTGCTTTTTTTACTGAAGCTTTTTTAGGTTCCGCTTTTTCTTCTTTAAAGGTTTTACCCTCTAAAGCGGCTTTAGCGCTTTTAACTAATCCTCCAAATGCTACACTATCAACTATTGCTAATTCTGATAGCATTTTTCTATTAATTTCAATTCCGGCCTTTTCTAGGCCATTCATAAATTTTGAATAACTAATATCATAAGAACGACATGCTGCATTGATTCTGGTTATCCATAATTTTCTGAAGTTTCTTTTATTTTGTTTACGATCACGGTAGGCATATGCTCCACTATGAAATAATTGTTCTTGAGCTGTTTTGTATAATCTATGTTTACTACCAAAATATCCTTTAGCTCTTTTTAAAACTTTTCTTCTTCTAGTTTTGGCTACTGTTCCACGTTTTACTCTTGTCATAATACACCTCCGTTAGATAACAGATTTTAATCTGCTTCTATCTCCTTTACTTAATGATCCTTTATTTCTTCTTTGTCTAACCTGTTTAGAAGAATCTTTATTTGTTTTATGATTCCCTCCAGATTTTTTATAGCTAATTGTTCCACTTTTTCTAACTTTTAGAACTTTACTACTTGCTTTATGTGTTTTTTGTTTTGGCATTTATACCATTCCCTTCTATTTTTTTGGCGCTAACAACATTTGCATGATTCTGCCTTCTTGTTTAGGTGCATTTTCAATTACTGAGAATTCGCTCAACTCATTAGCAAAACGAAGCAATACTTCACGTCCTAATTCAGTATGAGCCATCTGACGACCTCTAAAAAGAATTGACACCTTTATACGATGACCTTTTTTTAAATACTCTAAAGCATTTTTCTTACGAGTGTTAAAATCATGAATATCTATAGTTACCGATAGCTTATATTCTTTTATGTCTTTATTAGTTTCTCTTTGACGCTTTTGCTGCTCTTTTACTTTTTTTTGTTTCTCGTAACGATAACGATTATAATCCATAATTTTCCCTACTGCAGGTTTAGCATCTCCGCTCATTAAAACCAAATCTAATCCGGCATAATTAGCGAGTGTTAAAGCATCAGTAAGGTTTTTCAGACCCATTTGTTCTCCATTAGGGCCAATCACCATTAATTCTCCCACTCTAATTTGTTGATTAATTGGTAAATCACCATTATTTTTTGCTATTAGAAAGCACCTCCATACAACTAAAAAATGAATACATTTGTATCCACTTTAAAATACTTCTTTGGCATTTTACCCATTACCTTAAGCAATCGGGTGGATGTGGATACATCTCTTTCCTTTTTTAATAACATAATGATTTTATATTAATTTTATTGATTTGTCAATCTTTTTATTCTATTTCCAGGCTTTTTTATTAATATCGTTATAAACTTTTGGAGTAAATATTAGTCTTTTTATTCCTTCTTCACATTCTCCATTTAATAATTTTTTAATAGTATTAGCTGAATTATAAGTAATAACGGCTTTTATAACTGATTCTTCTTCAGATAAAAGAGAATCTTTCATTCTAGAAACATTTGTTAAATCCCCATAACTTCCCGTACTTTTATTTGTCATAATTGGCAAAAATCTTAATGAACGGTTCGAATAATCACTTAAAAATTTAATTATATAATTACAAAAGTTTAAATAATAATCTTCAACCAACCCATAATAAGAAACATTTTTACCCATATTACTTACTATTTCCGAGGCACTATATTTACTTGATCTAACCAAACTAAGATTTTTTTTCTTAAAAAGATCAAGCCCTAATAAACAAACCCTTCTTGATATTCCAATGTATCTCTGAAAACATGTTTCTAAATAGAGCCTTTCATATAATTTTTTTAAATTATGACAATCTTGGTATTCATCTATTATTTCTTTTGAAATTGGTAAAATAGAAATAGGCAACAATTTCATAATATCTTCCATACCATAATAATCAATTTCTTCTATAGTGGTTAAAGGTTTAAATGCATAAGCATTAGTTGACTTTGGTAACTCAATGGTTGGTTTATCTAATTTAATAGCCGGTTGAAAAGTTGATATTCTCTTCAAGTTTTCATCATTTTCTAGAACCATCTTTTTTCTTCTTTCCTCTTTTAAAGATTCGGACATTACTTCTTTATAATCTTCTCCCTGATGAAGAATATCTCCAGGGCCATAGAAAAGGCCATAACTGACTAATTCTTTTTTACTAGTATATAAATTAATGGCTATATTTTTATTGTGTTTTAATAAAAGAGAATTAATAATTCTTTGGAGTTCAATATCTGTTACTTCACTTATAAAAAGATTTATTCTAATATGATTTTCTCCCAATGATAGCTCTTCAATAAAGTCAAAAAGATTAGGCTCATCTACCGTAAAGGCATTTTCAATATCAAACTCTTTATTTTTTAATGCTTGCCATCTTCTCTGATAATCACCCATATTCATATAGTAATCTTTTCTTAAACGAGGAGGTAGAGCTTCAATAATTTGAAATTTTAAATGTTCTTCAATAGAGCTAACTCTTACAGTAGCCTCACAATGAGGAAAACATTTTGCAAATTCATCAAAAATTCTATAATCTTCAGAATTTATTTCCACCATAATATCATCAAAATCTAATTTAGTCTTTTTTATTTCTTCTTTTTCTGCTTCTAAGGCTTCAGAAGAATAGCCTAAATAAATGCAACTTATTCCCATATTGTTTTTGACCTCCTAGCCTAAATTATTCATCTTCAGGTAATACCAATCTAGGTCCAAATCCTTTTTTAGGTAAATTAATTGTGCCCCCTATCAAAGAATCAATTAAATCTCTAATTGCTTCTAAATTATCATCATCTTTGCCAATATTTTCATAGACATTTATAGACATTTTATAATAAAAGTCTGATAACATGAGTAAAAACTTTAATAAATAATTAGCTGATTCACTAGAGGTATTTCCATACTCCTCATAAAGATTTAAAGTCCTCTTTAATAAATCAAAAGAAGCGGTTGATTTGCCATTCTTAATTAATTGAGTTAGTTCATAGCAAGCTCTGTCATCAGGATTAGATAAAACGTTAAAGGCCTCTAGAAAAGCTTTTATTTTTTCTAATTCGCCTTCTCTATAAAAACATTCACTAATCTTCTTTCTAAATTCTGCCCTTAATTCTTCTAAAGAAGAGCTTTCATTCACTCCTAACATTTCATAATAGTTTAATTCTTTCATTTATATTCCTCCCATTCTTAATCGTGCATCGGATTCATCTGGACACGAAGCATCTATATTATAACTTGATTTTAACATACTCTTAAACATCTCATCAATTAATTGAATGCTTTGTAATCCTCCAATTAATTTTAATAGTTCTTTACGAACCTGAAAATCATTTACAAATGAAGATTTATGACTGGCTTGTTGATATCTTTCTAACATTTCTTTTATCTCTTGTTCATAGGCTCTTAAAGGTTTTCCGCCAAAGCGAGCAATATATTGATTATATATTAAAGGGTAAAGTCTACAATCAATCATTTCAGAAGTAATACCCTCTTCTTCGTTGTAATCAAGTCTTCGACTTTCAATCCTTAAAGTTAAATACATATCTATTATTATATTTAAAGTCTTTAACTGATCAAGGAAAAGACATTCTTCTTGATAAGATTCTTCAATAATAAGAAATCTATCTAAGAAAGAGGATTGAAGTATATCTAAATCAAAGTTAGGATCCACTCCAAAAAATTCATAATAGTTCATTTTATCACCCCTAAAATACTTTTTTCAGTGAAAAACTATTCTATATTAAAAGTCTAATAAAGTCAAGAAAAGACTATTATTAAATGAAGTTGTCAACAAAAAGTAGACACTAAAAAAGTATTATTTAAAACCTAG
>CAZTRF010000012.1:8083-23058 GCA_964616495.1 uncultured Muribaculaceae bacterium | reverse complement strand
ACACGCCAGATTGTGGCTCTGGTATGCATGAGTTCGATCCTCATATTTCGCCCCATTTTAAAATTAAACAGAACTTAGTTTCTGTTTTTTATTTAATATATGTTATTGTTTTAATAAGCAAATAGTAACTCTTATGATTAAATAATAATGTTAAAATGCATTGCTTGTAGCAACGAAGCATTTTTTATATAATTAAGTAGTAAAAAAAGAAGGAGTTGATTTGAATGCTAAAAGATAATATTAAATCTATGAGAAAATCAAAAGGGCTTTCTCAAGAAGAACTTGCTATAAAGCTAAATGTAGTAAGACAAACAATTTCAAAATGGGAGCAAGGATTATCAGTACCAGATTCAGAACTGCTAATTAAATTGTCTGAGGAATTAGATGTATCAGTTAGTACTTTACTTGGCGAAAATATTGAAGATAAAAAGCAAGATGATTTAAAAGTGATTGCTGAAAAGTTAGAAGTTATTAATTTGCAATTGTTGCAAAAAAAAGTAAGTAAAAGAAAAATAATCAACTGGTTAATGATTTTATTATTAGGATTAATTGCTATTATATTTATAATATTATATTTTATAAATAGTTCGTACCTTAATTGGGACTATAGTAAACCAGAAAGTTCTGTTTTAGGTGTATTAATTCATTCATTTGAATGGGGGTTTGTTCGAATTGCTCCGTTTGCAATAATATGCCTAATAATTGTAATTGTTGTCACAAGAAAGAAAAAGTAGCTATATACATTATATTAGTAATTGATTTTTATCTTTAGCTTTATTTTTTGTGAAAAACTAAAATAAGGTAACACAGTAATAATAAAGCTTTTTTAGTTGTTATAATATTTAAATTGATAGTATAATAAAAATAGGAAGTGATTATTATTTATTGGTTTATGATAGGAACTGTTCTACTATTTATAATAATCTTTTGGTATTTAATTACTCGATTTAAAAAGCTAGAAATTATTAAAAAAATGAGCAAAAAGCAAATATTAAGATTAATATTAATGGCTTTTTTGTTGTTAATAACTTTATTTTATTTTGGCAAAATGATCGTTATAATTTATATTATTCATTTGGTATTATTTTTTGTTTTAGGCGATATTTTTTACTTTATCTTAAGAAAGATTTTAAAGAGAAATATCAAATATAATATTATTGGATTAGGAGTATTAGTAATTACATCTTTTTATATTGGATATACTTATCATAATGCTCAAAATATAAAAATGACAGAATATATGATTGAATCGGAAAAAGTTGATAATGAAATTAAAATAGTTCAAATTGCTGATGTTCATTTAGGTACAACTTTTAATGGAACGGATTTTAATAAATATCTTGATGAAATATCACTTTTATATCCTGATATATTGGTATTGACTGGTGATTTTGTAGATGAAAGTACTTCTTATGAAGACATGTTAATAGCTTGTGAGGGGCTAGGAAGGATCAAGACCAAATATGGGGTGTATACTATTTTTGGCAATCACGATCTTAATACTTATGGTGGAAATAGATATTATTCTATAGAACAGTTTATTACAGAACTAAAGAATAATAACGTAACAATATTAGAAGATGAAACTCTTTTAATAAACGAAGAATTTTACTTAATTGGTCGGAAAGATAAAACCATTAGAAATAGATTAGGCATGTTTGATCTTACCAAAAATATTGATAAAACTAAGCCAATGATAGTATTAGATCATCAACCAGTAGACTTTGATAATAACGAGGCTGCAGGAATAGACTTATTGCTTTCTGGTCATACGCATGGTGGACAATTATTTCCTCTTGCCTATATTGGAGAGTTAATTAGTGATAATGAAATGACTTATGGAATAAAAAAAATTAATAATACAACCTTTATAGTAAGTTCTGGAATGTAAGGATGGGGAATGCCTCTTAAAAGTGGTACTATTAATGAATATGTTTATATAACTATAAAATAAAAAACCACATTAGTGATTTAACTGGTTTTAATGTCAAATTCAATGTTTTTTAATAAGTCATCAATAAAATCTTGTTCATCTTTGTTTTCGACTAAATTTAATTTTTTGCTTTGGTCATCCTTAAAATAAAAGACCGAGTAAGTGATAATGTTATTATCTAAATCTTTTTGATAGTCTGTATAAACAACAAATTGCTTATTTTCACTTTCTGATTCAAAAGTTAAAAGTATGTCGTATTCTTTTTCAATTCCTTTATCGTTTTTAATTTTTAATTTATTGTTCATATTTACCTCCTTGGCGCATAAACAACAGCACTTTCATTGTCTTTTCCTGCTGGTATTTTATTATGATATCCTGGCTTAGGATTGTCTAAATAAGAATCTGTTGATTTGGCCGTTTCTACCAAAACTTGCGCAATTTTTTCTTGAGGAGTATGTTTAGTAATAAATTTTATTTGCTCGTCAGATAAACAATCAGTAATACCATCACTAAATAGCATTAAAAAATCATAATCACTATTTCTTAAAATATTCATTCGAGGGCAAATATCATCAGGTAAACCAATGTTTTGACTAACAACATTAGATGATTCATGAAATCTCATTTCATCTCTATTAATTATTTCTTTTTGCTCATAAAGGATTTGAACTAGTGAATCATCTCTAGTTATTTGTTCCAAAGCCCCATCTTTAGAAAGATAAGCTCTAGAATCTCCAACGTTTCCAATAATGGTTTTATTTTTTCCAACAATAGCACCAGTAAAGGTAGCTCCAGGACATCTTCCAGGAGAGTTACCATATTTATCATAAAAATCTCTATTTATTCTAATGATTTCTTCGCTAAACATCTGAGCTAATTCTTCTTCCTTTTCAAAATAAGAAGGAGAAAGACTTTCAAACCAACAAATAACGTGAGCTAATGTGTAATTGCTGGCAATTTCGCCACCATTAATACCACCCATCCCATCTGAAACGACTAAAATTCTAAATTCACTATTTTGAGGATGACAAGAAATTAAAATAGAATCTTCTTGATTATTTCTTTTAGTTCCAACATCATTAACAGCAAACAAAACTCCATCTAGGGCATATTCATTATGCCTATTTTTAATTTGTGAACCTCTTAAAATATCATTGCGACACCTTGAAACGGTTTGAGGATTAACTCTGACATTAGAAAACTTTCCTTGTTTTTCACATGTTGATTCAAAATTTGCTTTTTTATCCAAAATGTTGGCATTTTCAATAACAGCCTTTACTTTAGGATCACTATAATATCTTATTTGAGCAAATCCTTTAATGATATTTTGAAAAAGTTGAGGCTGAGTTAAAATAAAAGTATATAAATTTTGGCTATTATCAAAAGCATTTTTAAGTTTTACGTAATCAGAAGCATATGGTATCATTTCGGCTAAAGCTCTATTCCTTTGATAAAAGTGTTCATAAACTATCGCTATTTTGATGGAATAGCTTAATATATCAGCGATAATTTTTGACTTGCTAATTTCTTGCATTAATTGCCGAGCTCCGCCACTGCTAGTAAAAACTCTTAAATCTACTTTATCAGATAAATATCCATACAATCCATTTCTTAAATCAAAAGTAGGGTGCTTTTTAATTGTTTCATTAATAGCATAATCAATGGTTTGTAATGTTGTCATTTCTTACTCCCTCTTTAGGAATTTTACCTATAATAATATTTTATCATTATTAAAAAATTATTCAATATATTTTATTTGTTTTGATCAATGTGATATAATTTTTATAAGGTGATAATATGAAAATATTAGTTGGAACAAAAAATCCCGGAAAAGTAAAAGGAGCTGAATTGGCCTTTAAACATTTTTATGAAGATTTTGAAATAGAGGGTATTTCGGTTGATTCTGAAGTTAACGATGAACCGATTAATGATGAAATTTATATAGGGGCTAAGAATAGAGTTAAAAACTTAAAAAAATATGCTAAAGAAAACCATATTAAGGCAGATTTTTATGTGGCTATTGAATCAGGTATCACAAAAAAGCTTGGAGACTGGATGATTATAAATATGGCTTATATTGAAGATTTGAATGGTTTGAAAAGCTGGGGAAGCGCTCCAGGATTTCCCGTTCCTAGAAAGTACGTATCAAAAATAAAGGAAAGCGATTTAGGAACAGTTATGGATAAAATATTTTCTAAGAATGATTTAAGAAGTGGGAAGGGTGGAATTGATTTTTTGACCCATGGGGTAATAAACCGTATTGATATTACTGAAAAAGCCTTTGTTATGGCATTAACCACCTATATCAACGATGATTTATGGAGGTAAAAATGAAGGTAATAACAATTAAACAACCCTGGGCTTCTTTAATTGTGGCTGGCTTAAAAAAGTATGAATTTAGGACTTGGAATACTAAGTATCGGGGAGATATTTTAATTCATGCCGGAAAAGGAATCGATGCTAAAGCAATGGTTAGATTTGCTCACTATAACTTAGAATATCCGAAAGGATGCCTCATAGCAAAGGCTACTTTAACTGAAACAATAGCGGTTAATGATGATTTTAGAAAAGTATTAAAAAAAGAAAATGAAAATGTATATAATGGAGTAGTTAATACCAATTGGCAAGGATATGGTTTTAAATTAGAAAATGTTGAAAGAATAAAACCAATTATAGTAAAAGGACAATTGGGATTGTGGAATTATGAAAAGGGTGAATTTAGTGAATAGTGTAATCGTAATACCAACTTTAAATCCAGATCAAAAACTAGTAAAATTGGCAAAAGAGTTAAAGAAAGCTAAACTAAACAAAATTTTAATTATCAATGATGGTAGTAATAATAATTCTTATAAATTGTTTGAAGAACTAAAAGGTTTAGGATGTATAGTTTTTGAGCATCCAATCAATTTAGGGAAAGGGGAAGCTTTAAAAACCGGATTTGAAAAAGCCGATAATTATTTTAAAAACATTTCTGGATTTATAACGGCCGATAGCGATGGCCAACACCAAGTGAAAGATATTCTGAAAGTGGCTATGGCTTTAGAAAAAGCAAAAGATCAAATAATATTGGGCGTTAGAGACTTTAATGAACCCAATATTCCTCTAAAAAGCAAATGGGGTAATAAAATATCTTCATTATTCTTTACTCTAAAAACGGGAATTAAGTGTCGAGATACCCAAACTGGTCTAAGAGGCGTACCTTATTCCTTAAAAGATTTTTCGTTAAAAGTTTTAGGAAGCAGATATGAATATGAAATGAATTATCTTATTAAGGCAGCAGTTCAAGGTTATACATTTATTTATATTCCTATCGAAACAATATACGAAAATAACAATGATGGTACTCATTTTAGACCAATAAAAGATTCGTGGCGAATATATAAAGATCATTTATTTGATATTATTTATTACCTTATAGAAATGTTATTGTTTTATCTTTGTTATGAGGCCCAATTTTTAAATAGTTGGTTTTTAATACTAGGAGTAAGTTTTCTTTTGAGAATGGCCAATAAACTTTTGAATTTTAATAATTATCAAAAACCACTATCAAAAGTAATATCTTCAATATTAAGTTCAATATTTTTAATGTTTATATTTTGGGGAGATGGGAATCTTATATTATTAAAAATCATAGGCGACTTTATTATAAATATTTTAACTAAAATAAAAAGATTTATTAAAAAAGAAAAGGAGTAAAGAAATGAACAAATATATGAAAATAGCCTATAGCGAAGCTATAAAAGGAATGACTAAAAAAGATGGTGGCCCTTTTGGAGCAGTTATTATAAAAGATAATAAAGTTGTTGCTAGAGGCCACAATATGGTTCTTACTTCAAATGATCCTACTGCTCATGCAGAAATAACTACTATTAGGAAAGCTTGCAAAAAATTAAATACTTATGATTTAACCAATTGTATTTTGTATACTAGTTCAGAGCCATGTCCTATGTGTATGGCAGCTATTATATGGTCTAATATTAAAGAAGTATACTTTGGAAGTAATCGTTTTTCAGTGGAAAGTATTGGCTTTAGAGATAAATTTATATATGATTATTTAAAAGAAGAAGATAAAAAGGCAGTTACAAAAATTCAAATTGATGAAAAAGAAGGAATAGAAATACTTAAGAAATATACTAATACTAGATATTAGGAGTTTTATGGTAGTAATAGTAGTTTGTGCTTATTTAAAAAAGAAAAAAAAGGTTCTTCTTTGTACTTCACAATATAAGGACTCTTGGGAATTTCCAGGAGGAGAAGTTTGTGAAAATGAGATTTATGAAGAAGCCCTTTTTAAAAGAGTAAGAGAAAAAACCGGAATTAAAATAAAAATAGTGAAATTTATGGATGAATGTTATTATAAATATCCTAGTAAACATATGATTTATAGATTATATGAAGTTACTTGTCATGATTATTTATACAAATTTAATAAACCAAATTTAAAATGGATATCTCTTAAAAAATATAATAAAGTAGTGATATTACCTCCGCATATTATTTTAATAAAAAACATTTTAATAAACGAAAACCCTAATATTTTCAAAGAATAAAAAAGCCCGCTTATTTAGCGGGCTTAAATTGTAATATTTTTCCTTTTTCTTTTTTGGCCTTCATAGGTCTTTTTTTAAATTTAGGTAATTTATTATTTTGAGAAATAGTAATTATATTCCCATAGCTTTCCATAACTCTTAATCTTTCTGCATCACTTTTGTAATTTTCAATAAAGAGAGAAAATGTCTGAATAATTTCACTATCATCAACATAATCACTGCCATAAGTACTATCATCATCATAATAAGCCATTGCAAAAAGCTCTAAAATAGTATCTTCTTCCGCATATTCTGGAAAATTGATTTTAATGATGTTTTTAATATGTGCTATTGCTTCTTTTTTAGTTTTTGCTTTGGTTTTATAAGAACTTGAAATAAAACCCAAGGAATTTAGCATTAATTTATCTTCCCTAAAAGCCTGTTTCATAACTTTAGATACATAATTGTCAATTATTTCAATTGCTGCAAAAGAAACTCCAAGACCTATTAAAGCTCCTACATATTTCCCTAGCACAAAACCGGCCGGTACCAAAATTAATAGGCTTAGGTATGATAAAATAGCCATTATACTACTAGTTTTCAAATTTTTATTTGTATCATTGTATTGTCTTCGATTTTGATTAAGAACTATTTTTAAATATTTCTCATAATTTTCTACATTGTAAGGAACCGTTTCACATGTCCCATCTTCATAATATATATTAATATTGTAATCACTTAGTTGAATATTAATAATTTTTTGACCAAATAATTTCATTGTCTTCTCCACTATTAATCCCCCTTTTAACTGCGAAAAGCAAAGGTATTATAGCACAAAAATCTCTAAAAATCAAACTAGCCAAAAAAGTATAATACTGATATACTTAAAATAAGGTGATATAATGGAAATGGTTTCTAATTCTAAAGACTCTAAAATGTTAAAGGAAAATAAAATTATTGGAAATTTAAAGTTGGAAAATAGTGAGATAAAGTTTTTAGGTGACAACAATTTTTTATACTTAGTGGGTACAGTAAATCTTTTAAATACTAAAATAGAATTTAGGGGAAATAATTCAATAGTTTATTTGTGTGAAAGTGATGACATTTATTCCTTGGACTTAAAAATATATAATAACTCGGTTTTTTATTTTGGAAAAAACAATTGGATAAATAGATTACTTAAAGTTGTTGTTTCTGAGCAAACTAACGTTATTTTTGGGAATGACAATTTAATATCATATGATATTTGTATTAGAACGGCCGATCCCCATTTAATATATGATGTTAGTACTAAGCAAAGAATTAATCATAGTAAAAGCATTTTGGTAGGAGATCATGTTTGGTTAGGACAACATGCTTTTATCTTAAAAGGAACTCAGATAGGTTCGGGAAGTGTTGTTGGGGCGATGAGTCTCCTTACTAATAAAAAATATAGATCAAACACAATATATGCAGGTAATCCGGCTCGAGCAAAAAAAGAGGGAATCTTTTTTATTAAACCCAATGCTCATCGATTTTTAGACGATGATATTGAAGAATATAAAAATTATAATTCTAATGAGTTTATATATGAAAAAGATGATTTTAGTATTGATTTTAATGATATCGATATATTTCTCCACAAATCATCTTTAAAAAGCAAATTAAATTATTTAAATGAAATAACCAATAACAACCATAAAAATAGATTTTATATAGAGTAGGATAGTTATGAGTGAAAATAATAAATTTAAATTAATAAAAACATCAATAATAGGGCTATTAATTCTTAGCTTTTTAAGCCTAGCTTTATTATTTTATTTTAAAGAGTGGAATACTAAAATAACCAATAATAATTTAAATATAGTTATAGATAATCAAGGCCTAGATTATATAACCGAAAAGGACCATAAGAGAGTATATACTTATAATTTAAAACAAGTTTATTTAATTAATTCTTCAGGAACCAGAACGATATATTTAAAACAAGCTTTTGATGAAAATTATATTAATATTGACTTTTTAATTGCTAATTTATCCTTTCAAGAATATTTGGATTATACTTCTTATAAATCTTTTGAATATCAAATTATATTTGATGAAAACGTAGTTATTATATGTCCTTTAGAAGAGAATATCATAAATATAATTGAAGAAATTAGTATAAAATAACTCAAAAAAATACTGGCGTTTGCCAGTATTTTCATAAAGAAACTAAGCGATCAACCCTAATTTCCCAACAAAATAACAAATAATCACTAGTAAACGATTTGCTATTTTGTTCTAGATTACTATTGCCTATTAATTAATAATAAATTAATATTATTAACAATATTATATGCTAATGGATGATAATAAATAATATAATAATACTCATTTTATTACGCTGTTCTGTCAGCTTTGTAATATTAGGGATTATAAATTATTGATAATACATTATTTTTTATATTTTTTTATAAACGTTTCAAACATTTTATTACGCTGTTTAGTCAGCTCTATGATAGATTATAAAAGTTAATATAGTAACAAAAGTTACGTAATATATTATTTCCATTGCATAAGAAGCAATGTCCTTATTATTATGTAATTATTTTTCAATAATTACGACAATTAAGTCACCTCTTAGTTAATAAGTCTTTCTTTTATTGAAAGTATCTATACTTGGTAGTTCAAAGTATATTTTAAATATTGTTATAAATAAAATAACTTAATGAATACCTTCGAGGCAATTTTAATATACTATATATTTTTATAAAAAGCAATATTTTTTTGTAATATTTTTTATAAAATGTCTAATTATGTAAAAAAGGCAATAAACTAATTTTCAATGTTTGAGGAATTTTGATCTAAATCATGCTTAATAAAGGGGTCCATATCATTTATTAATTTACGTTCCTTAATAATTTTTTTGACAAAAACTAAGTAGACAATATTCAAAGTTAAACTACCAACCATAAAATAATAGTACTCTTTTAAATAATAAAATAAAATAATATTTCCTAGAAACAAAATAATACTAAAAACAATACACCATTTTATTTTATTTTCATTTTGATATATAAGAATACTTATAAAGCTAACGACAAATAGAAATAAATGATAATAACATGCTATCCATGATCCAATATTTAAAGTTTTATTATTAATAAGCTCTTTATTATTTGATGAGGGAATTATTTCAACGGCGGCTAAGGCCGAAGGGAGAGCTATACAAAGCATAACCATTATAATTATAAAAAGCTTTTTTTTAGTCTCTTTCATTTGCCAAATATAAATCGCCCAACGGCCAATAAAATACATGCTCCAAGAGCGGCGATTAAAGTTCCTTCGATACTTATTTTATTATAAGAATAACCTATTAAACTAGCTATATAGCTTCCAATATAAGAGCCTATAATTCCGATAATTAGGTTCCTAATTAAACCGTTTTTCCCTCCCATAATTCTACCAGCTAAAAAACCGGCTACAGCGCCAACAATTAAAAAAACTAGCCAATTCATAAAATCACATCCTAATATAAATATACTTTATTAACGACTATTTAGCAAACAAAAAATCCCCAATAGAGGATTAAATGCTATCCAAGTTTAATAATTGATATGCTTGAATCGTGGTAACTATTAGATACTGTAGAATTATTTTTTACAGTAATAGCCGTTTCATCAGTAATCGTAATATTGTGTTGTAATACGATTTGAGTTTGAGTAGAGGTGGCTGGGACATATTCCGATGCATTAGACACAATAGTTCCATTTACTTGTAATGAAACTCCCACATCTCCTGATGTACTAGTATTGTTAATTAATGACTCATATAAAATATAGTAGGTTCCTGCTTCTAAAGTTATAGTGTTGGGTGCTGTAAAGGTAGCTGAAGTTCCAGTAGAATTTATTAGAGTGCCTAAATTTATAAGGCCACCAGCTACTACACTTTGAATACCATCATTGCTAACTAAAATACTATTTATTATAGGGCTAGGTCCAGTAGGCCCAGTTACTCCCTGAATTCCTTGAGCACCAGTAGGCCCAGTAGGCCCAGTTGGGCCTGTAGCTCCGAAGCAGCAACATCCACCTCTTGGTTTAGGAGCATTTTTTATTTTTTCCATAGCTTTTTTATAAATATCATTGTTTTGACAATTCATTTTTATTTCTCCTTCAGTGTAATATATTAACAAAAAAATTTTACAGTTAATTAATTTGTTTAAAATAGAAACTATTTGTAATAAGTGGAAAGTTTTAATTAATTGATGATATAATGATAATGCAACTGCCCTTTGACAAAAAGTAACTGGTAGTTGTTAGATATTTAATAATTTTTATGTTATAAATTAAAAAGAAAGAGGATAACTATGATTAAATTAAAAAATGTTTCTAAATATTACTATAGTAAAGGTGTTGTTACTAGCGGTTTTAGTAAAATAAATTTAGAGTTGAATATGGGAGAATTTGTTGTTATTACTGGAGAAAGTGGCAGTGGCAAATCAACTCTTTTAAATGTTATTAGTGGGCTTGACACCTATGAAGATGGAGAAATGTATATTAATGGCGAAGAAACCAGCCATTACAATGAAGCTGACTTTGAAAATTATCGTAAAAAATATATTGGAAACATTTTCCAGCATTTTAACTTGGTAAATAGTTATACAGTTTATCAGAATGTTGAATTGGTGTTATTGCTAAATGGATATAAGAAAAAAGAAATAAAGAGTAAAATATTAGAAATATTAAAAACAGTTGATTTAACAAGATATAGAAATACAAAAGTATCAAAACTATCTGGTGGCCAAAAGCAAAGGGCAGCCATAGCTAGGGCTTTAGCTAAAGACACATCTATTATTGTAGCTGATGAACCAACTGGTAATTTAGATAGTAAAGCGGCGGCTAGTGTTTTAAAAACTTTGTATGAAGTTTCAAAAGATAAATTAGTAGTTATAGTGACCCATAATTATGAACAAGTTGAAGCGTATGCTACAAGAAAAATTAAAATGCATGATGGAAAAATCATTGAAGATAAAAAGCTTAAAAATATTGATAGCGAAGAAAAAGCCAAAACAATGGAATATAAAGATATAACCTTTGGTAATAAAGTTAGATTAGGTGTTAGAAATGCATTTAATATAGTTCCAAAGTTTGTTCTTTTATTTATTGTTTATCTTTTAATTATTTTAGCATTAACCAGTGAATATTCAGTTCTTCAAAAAAGAGAAGATGAGCAAAATAAAACCGGCTATAATTACTTTTTTACTAATCTTTCGGCAGAAAGAATAATTATAAAAAAAGAAAATAAAACCTTCTTTACTGAAGAAGATTACCAAAGCATAAAAGATTTAAAGCATGTTTCTAACATTGTAAAGGAAGATTTACTTCTTGATTTACAGGTCAATGTTTATTTTGGAGAATTTTATTTTTATGGAAATGTATTAAATGCAGAAAAAATAAATAATGTTGATATAGGAAGAATTCCAGTTAAAGAAAATGAAGTGATATTGGCTGGCAATAAAAATGATTATTATATGAGAGAAGAAAATATAGAAGAGATTATTGATCAAGAATATTATATAGAATCCTCTTCATCCTATGGCAATCCTTTATCAAATAAAATAAAAATTGTGGGTATTAAATATGTTGAAGACGATCGCTATGACTATCAATTTTATGTTTCTCCAAACATATTAAATGATTTAATGAAAGGCATTAATCAAAACTATAGTAACACTAATATTACCATAAATAAAAAAACTTATTATAATTATCCGTATGATATAAATAACAAGTTAATACCTAATGTTAATGTTAAAAATGGTGAAGCAATTGTATCAATTAATTTAGATGGATTATGTAAAAACTATAATTGTAAAAATAAAACTTTAGGAGTAAAGATTGACAATCTTTACTTTGAAGAAGAGTTATCATTAAAAGTGGTTAATAAATATACCCCTAAAAACATGGAAAAATTATTGGGAATTAAAAATTATGATAATTATAATGGAGCGATATTTATTAGCGAAGAAGATTATAATTACCTATATAATAAAGAAAATTATCAAAGCAGTGTTGTATTAGATGATAGTATTAATAGTGAAGAAACTATTAAAAAATTACAAGAATTAGGATTAACAACTTTATATATGCCTGATGTATTAGGGAACAATCAAGAATACTTTCAGATAACAAATATTTTTATTGTTGTACTAATAATAATTTTAACGGTCGCTTTGTTCTTTATATCATACTTTATTATTAAAATAATTTTAAAATCGCGAAATGTTTATTTTTCAACAATTAGAATTCTGGGAGCTTCAAAAAAAGTTGCTAAAAAGCTTTTGGATATTGAGTTGCTTACCGTTATTAATACTAGTTATGCCTTTTTCTTAATATTGTTAGTACTTATAAATAATAATATTATTAATATATCCTATATTAAAGAATTAATGGTGTATTTGCACATAACTGACTATATTATAATATATATCTTATTACTTTTAATGTCTTATTTATTATCTTTAAAATTTGCAAAAAAGTTATTTAATACATCGGCAATGAATGCCTATAAAGAGGAGGTTTAATTATGATAAAAATAGAGAACGTTAACAAATATTTTAATCGTCATAAAAAAAATGAAATTCATGTTATTAATAATACTTCCTTAAATTTTAAAGAAAGTGGTTTGGTAGCTTTATTAGGACCTAGTGGATGTGGAAAAACCACTCTTTTGAATACTATTGGTGGCTTAGATAAAATTAATAGTGGAGCCATTTACATTAACGGGATGAGAATTACCAAAAGAAGCTCTTCTAAAATAGACAAAATAAGGAATATTAATATTGGATATATTTTCCAAGATTATAACTTAATTGACAATATGACCGTTTTTGATAATGTAGCTATAACTTTAAAAATGATTGGAATTAAAGATAAGATAGAAATTAAAAAAAGGGTAGAATACATATTAGAAAAAGTAAATATGTATCGCTATCGTAACCGTTTATCCGGCATGCTTTCAGGAGGAGAACGACAAAGAGTAGGAATAGCTAGAGCACTAGTTAAAAATCCTAGCATTATTATAGCTGACGAACCAACAGGAAATTTGGACAGTAAGAATACTCTAGAAATAATGAATATTATTAAAGCTATTTCAAAAACGAAATTGGTTATTTTAGTTACTCATGAGAAAGAAATAGCTCATTTCTATGCATCTAGAATTATTGAACTTAAAGATGGAGTTATAACTAATGATTATAATAATGATCATAGTAATAATCTTGATTATCGTTTAGATAATAAAATTTACTTAAAAGATTTAAAATCTCACGAAAAAATAGAACAAAATAAAGTGAAAATTAATTTTTATCAAAATAATAATGACCTACTAGATTTAGATATTGTAATTCAGAATGGAAATATTTATATAAAAAGCAACAGTGATGAAAAGATTGAAGTGATAGATGGTAATTCAAATATTGAATTAATAGATGATAGTTATAAAGCCATTACCAAAAGTGAATATGAAAAATATGAATTTGATTTAGAACATTTAATTGATAAAAACCATAAGCCTAAATACACCTCGATTTATAATATTTTTAATCTCATTGGTAACGGATTTAAAAAATTACTTAATTATTCCTTTTTAAAGAAACTATTATTGTTAGGATTTATGGTTTCGGGGATGTTTATTCTTTATTCAATTAGTAATATTTACGGTATTTTGGATGTTGAAGATAAAGAATTTGTTACTCAAAATAAAAACTATTTAATGATTGTAAATAATAACGTGACGGTAGAAAACTATTTGAAATATGAGCAAGAAACTATTAACTATTTATTGCCCGGAGATTCTTTAATAAGTATGTCCACCCAATATAATGATTATTATCAAACATCTAATACTAGTGAAATTTTAAGTGGATCTCTAGCTAGTATTAAAATGGTTAGTAGTGAAGGCCTATTATATGGAAGAATGCCTGACAATGAGTATGAAATAATTGTTGATAAATTAACTATTGATAATTTTTTTGAAAAAACGACTCCGAAAATGGCTGGAATTTTTAATTATGAAAATATGCTGAACAGAGAATTTAAAATGGATAATATACCAAACTTTAAAATCGTGGGAATTAGTGATTTGAATAGTCCTTCTATTTATATGGATGAGAAACTATTTATTAATGTTATTGCCAATTCGGGATCTTATCAGAAACCGGGTATATGGTACGAGGAATCTAAAATTCAGGAGGAAGATGCCAATTCCTTATTAGATTATACATTAAAACAAAACCAGATTACTTTGAAAAAAGGACGATATCCTCTTAATGATTATGAAGTAATGGTTAATTATAGTGAGGCAATGATGATGCCTTTAAATAAAACTATTAATTTAAAAGTAAATGGGCATAAGTTAAAGGTTGTAGGGTACTATATTTCGGATAATACAAATAGTTACTTAGTGAACGAAACGATGATTAAGTATGATTTAATATCTAAAAGGGGAAATATTATAGTATATGGGAAAGACAAAAGAGAGACTTTAAAAAC
>CAZTRF010000012.1:0-8043 GCA_964616495.1 uncultured Muribaculaceae bacterium | reverse complement strand
AGAGTTAGGTCTTAATATTGAAGATACCTATGAAAAAAATAAAAGCGAATATTTAGAAAGCAATGCAGAAAAAACAACCGTTACTTTAATAATCGCTAGTATAATTTTAACTATTTCTTTTGTAGAAATATTCTTAATGATTCGAAGCTCTTTCTTGTCAAGAGTTAAAGAGGTCGGAGTCCTTAGAGCAATTGGAGTCAAGAAAAGTGATGTTTACAAAATGTTTTTGGGTGAAATAATAGCTATAACTACTTTAGGAAGTTTAGTTGGATATATATTTATGATTTATGTTATTGACCAGCTCAGAAGTATTAGTTACTTTGCATCGGATTATCTTTTAAATCTACCGGTTTTAATAATTGGAATTATCTTAATTTATGGGTTTAATATTATAGTTGGATTATTACCGGTATACCATACTATTAAAAAAACTCCTGCTCAAATATTAAGCAGAAATGATGTGGATTAAAGAAACTATATTTCTTTTTTCTTTTAAATGAGTTATAATGAAGATGTAAATTTCTTGCATTTTGTAGTAAATTGAGTTAATATAAGGGCCAAGTTAAGGGGATTCATATGAAAAAGATAATCGGAATATTGTTTATATTATTTTTGGTATATTTGGTAATAACCGATATTACTTATTTATATGTAATTATTACTATTATGGTGGCTATGGGTTTAGGATACATGTTTCATGGAAATGACAAAAAATAAGTGGATATTTAATCCACTTTTTCTTTGCGCATTTTTTCGATTTTTCTTATAATTTTAGGTTCAACTTTGTTTAAGGCACTTAAAGTATGATCATCTTTATATAAGACGAGATATTTGGCTAATAACTCAGAACAATCAACCAAATGAAACCATTTTCGGTGTTCTAGGTCTTTAGGGATATAGGCTAAATTAGTAGAATATATTTTTGTTAATATTCCTTCTTTATATAGTTTATCAAATTCTTCATAACCTTTTGTAAATAAAACGAATGAAACGATGACATAAATGTTTTTAGCACCACGAAGTTTAATTTGACGAATAGTATCTATCATTGATCCACCAGAATCAATCATATCATCCACAACGATAACATCTTTATCTTTTGTTTCTGGCCCAACATATATATGTTCTTTTATAGGATTTTTACCATCTTTTACGACAGTTAAGTCTCTACTTTTAGAAAAATAACCCATATTAGCTAGAAATAAATCTCGATAAAAGGCAGCTCTTTTAGTAGCACCCGCATCAGGGCTTATTATTTGTAGGTTATCAATATCAAAATCCTCATTGTTTAAAAACTCATAAAGAATAGGATTTGTTGGGAAAATACTCTTAAATTCAGTTAAAGGAATGGCATTTCTAACCCCTTTATTATGTACATCAAAGGTAATAATCCTTTTAGTACCCTTGGCAACTAATTCTTGTAAGGATAGAGCACAATCTAAAGATTCTTTTTCGTTTCCATCATGTTGACGGCCTTCATATAAGAAAGGCATGATAACACTTATTTCTTTAGCGTGCCCCTGGAACGCCCCAATAGCTCTTGTAATATCTTGAAAGTGTTCATCAGGGCTGTAAGGAACTTTTAATCCTCTAAAAGCATAAGTTTTAAAAGAATTAGTAATATCTTGAAGAATATAAACTTTAGTATTTCTTACTGAATCACTTTCTTTAATTTTTCCTTTTCCTTCACCATTATTAAATCTTACGAGATCTAATGATAAAATAAAATTCTTTTTTGTTTTCAAGATTTTCTTGATGTGAGTATTAACTCTTTTGCCAAATTCTTCAGCACCTGGCAGTAAAACCAGCTTAAAATTATTAATATCACTTTGTTTCATAATACCTCCAACTATATTGTAACACTTAATCATATTAAGTAAACTCTCAAATAAAATAATGCATTATTCAAAATAGAGTGTTAAAATAAGGATAGAGGGATTATATGAAAAATCAAGTTGTAAAATTATTAGAAAATTTTAATGAGCCATTAGAGCTAATAGAAATCAATGATAAATTAGAATATAAAACATCAGAAGAATTAAAAGATTTGATGAGTGTATTAGGAGAATTGGAAAATGAATATGTTGTTTATAAAACCAGAAAAGATAAATATATTCTTCTGAAGAATCTTCCTAGTTTAAGAATAGGCAAAATATCAATTACTAACAAAGGTGATGGCTTTGTTGTTTTACCACTAGAAGAAGATATTCGAATTGATAAAAGTAATTTAAATGGGGCCATTCATGAAGATGTGGTTCTTTGTGAGTTGTTTTTAAATAACATTAAAAAAGAAGGACGAATTGTTAAAATAGTTAAAAGAAATCTTGATAATTTGGTGGGGGAATTAGTAGAAGTCAATCGTAAATTAGAATTGAAATTAGATGACGATAAAAAAGATATTAGTATTCTTTTAGATGAAGATTCTTTAAAAGGTTGTGTTTCTGGACACAAGGTCTTAGTGAAAATAGCTACTCAAGTAACTAATCATAAATATAAAGGGAAGATTATTAAAGTAATAGGTCATATTACTGATCCTGGAGTAGATATTTTAAGTATTGCCTATAAATATGGCATTTACGATGATTTTGGAGAAGAAGTTTTAAAAGAATGTGAGAATATTCCAGAAGAGGTATCAAAAGATGAATTACCAAAACGAGTGGATCTTACTAATAAAGAAATTTTTACTATTGATGGTGATGATACCAAAGACATCGACGATGCTATTAGTTTGGAAATGAATAATGAAAATTATGTTTTAGGTGTTCACATCGCGGATGTAAGCCATTATGTAAAAGAAAACACCTTCTTAGGGGATGAAACCTTTAATAGAGGAACAAGTTCTTATTTGGCAGATACAGTTATTCCAATGTTACCTAGACAATTATCTAATGGAATATGCTCTTTAAATGAGAACGTGATTCGTTTGACTTTAAGTTGCGAAATGAAGTTTGATAAAAATGGCAAATTGATTGATTCAAATATTTTTGAAAGTTATATTAAGAGTAAGAAAAAAATGACCTATAGTAAGGTTAATGATATTTTAATGAGAAATATTTATGATGAAAGCTATAAGCCATTCCAAAATACATTACTTAAAATGAATGAATTGGCTAAAATATTACGCCAAGTAAAAATTAAAAGAGGTTATTTAGATTTTGATTTAGATGAAGCTAAAATAATTCAAGATGAAAATGGTAAGGCCATTGATGTTAAAAAAAGAAGTCGAGAAGATGGTGAAAAATTAATTGAGGATTTTATGATAGCAGCCAACGAAACTGTTTCGTCATGGATTAGCAATATGGATTTACCATTTATTTATCGTGTTCATGAAACTCCAAATCCTGAAAAAATAGACAAATTTTTAAACTTATTAAAATTATTGGGATATAAATTAGAAAGCAAAGTTAATGATTTTTCTAATCATGGAATTCAAAATATATTGGCCGAATTAAAAGATAAAAAAGAATTTGAAATATTATCTTCATTATTATTAAGAAGTATGAAAAAGGCCGTTTATCAAACAACTAATGTTGGTCACTTTGGACTAGGAAGCAGAGATTATACTCATTTTACAAGTCCTATTAGAAGATTCCCTGACTTACAGGTTCATCGTTTGCTTAGAACTTATTTATTTGATAAAAAAATAGACAAGGAAACTATCAAAAAATTTGAAGAAAAGCTTCCTTTTGTTGCTGAACATTCATCAGAACGTGAACAGGCTTCAGTAAAGGCCGAAAGAGATGTTTTTGACATGAAAGCGGCTGAATATATGGAAAGTCATATTGGTCAAATATATGATGGAATTATAACTTCAGTTATGAATTATGGATTTTATGTCGAGTTACCTAATATGATAGAGGGCCTTGTTCACATGAATAATCTAAAAGGAGATTACTACCTTTATGTCGAAGAGTTAATGAGCCTTATTGGCCAAAAAACTAAAAAAGCCTATCGACTTGGAGATAAAGTTCGTGTAAAATTAATAGGTGCAAGTAAAGAAGAATCATTGATTGATTTTGAAGTTGTAGGTGATGATAATGGAAGCAAACAATAAAAAAGCTTATTACGATTATGAAATTCTAAAAGAAATAGAATGTGGAATTTCTTTGGTTGGCAGTGAAATAAAATCAATTAGAGATGGAAATGTTAATTTAAAAGACTGTTATGGTAAGGTCAAAGATAATGAAATTTACTTAATTAATATGTTTATTGGAAAATATGATAAATCTAATAATTTTAATCATGATGAACGAAGAACCAGAAAGCTACTTTTGCATAAAAATGAAATTTTAAGATTTAAGGAAAAAGTTTCCGAAGAAGGACTAACCTTAGTTCCTCTAAAGCTTTATTTTAGGGGAAATAAAGTAAAAATATTACTAGGTCTTTGTCGTGGTAAGAAACTTTATGATAAAAGACGAACTATGAAAGAAAAAGATTTAATAAGAGAGCAAAAAAGGGATGTCTATGATTAAAAAGATAATTCCTTTAATTGCCTTTTTATTTTTATTGGTAGGTTTTACTAAAGCTCCTATTGATATTACTACCTCATCGGTAACCGATTTAAATAGAGCATTAGAAGAAGGAGTAATTAATAGTGAAACTTTAGTAAAATTATATTTGGAGCGCATTGAAGAATATAATAGTCAATATAATGCCATTCTTTATACTAACGAAAATGCTTTAGAAGAGGCCAGAGAGTTAGATAAAAAAAGAGCAGATGGTGATATTTTAGGAACTCTTCATGGGATTCCTATTGTAGTTAAAACCAATATTGATGTTAAAGGGCTGGCTACTACTGCTGGGGCTAAAGCTATGGCTAATAATTTTCCTAATAATGATTCAACTGTTGTTAAAAAATTAAAAGAAGCGGGAGCCATTATTATTGGAACTACCAATATGAGTGAGTTTGCTTTTAAAGCCGGCGAATCCAATAGTTCTTTTGGGAAGGTTAGAAATGCCTATAACACTGCATATACTCCTTATGGGTCATCGGGAGGAAGCGCTGTCGCAGTAGCTACTTCTTTGGCAGCCGCCGGATTGGGAACCGATACCAATTCATCGGTTAGGGTGCCAGCATCAGGTAATAATTTGGTCGGAGTAAGACCTACTATTGGGTTAGTTAGTTCTTATGGAGTAATTCCTTATGATATAACTAGAGATACTGTCGGGATTTTAACCAAAACAGTAAAAGATAGTGCTTTAATATTAGAGGCAATATCGGGAGTTGATTCAAAAGACTCTAGAACTGATAAAGCCCTTACTAAAGATTATTCTAGTGTTACAGGTAATCTTAAAGGTAAAAAAATTGGAGTAATCAATACCTTTTTAAAAGGATCTTCTTCATCATCATTAAGGGCCAATAGCTTGACTGATGATGAAATATATAATTCAATGTTAGAAAAAATATCTGAAATGGAATCAAAAGGAGCAGAAATAGTATACATTGATGGTTTTTTTACTAATTATTATTATAATTTATGGAATAGCTCTTTAGCTGGTTTTACCTTTTGTAAAGGCTTTAATTCCTATATTAAAAATAGTACTGGAAAAATAAATTCTTTTGCCGATTTGGTAAATTCATCTGGTAAAATGTATGATTTGAGTGGATATGGTAATAGTGATAATTGTAATTATCTAAATAGTGATCTTCAAAAAGTTTATGATAATAGAGAAAAATATCAAAAACATGTTGATAAAGTTTTTGAAGAAAATCAATTAGATGCCATTGTTTATCCTACTACTAAAAATAAACTTTTAAAAATAACCAACACTGAAGGAGGGTTAAGGGCACCTTCGACCTTTGTAAGCAGCGTAACTGGATATCCAAGTATAACTATTCCTTTAGGATTTGATAGTAATAATCTTCCATATGGCATTGAGTTTTTATCTTTAGAATATCAAGAAGATGTTTTATATGAAATTATATCTTCGATTGAAAATGAGTTTATTGCCCCAACTATTGCTCCTAATTTGTATACTATACCTGATAATGTAAAAGAATTAGTTAACTTTTATTATGATGATAAATCTTGGAATACTGAAAATGTTACGAGGAGCCTAAGAAATGATTTAAATAATCTTAGAGAAGAATTTAAGACTTTTTTTCAAAATTATTCTTCTAATGAAAATCCTGATGAAGAAATTTTAAAACTTAAAAATGAATATAATAAAATATTAGAAGAGAGGCCTGACTCTGAAAAACAAAAGCAATCAGGAGATAGTTTATTTAAAGTAATAGGGTATGCCATTATCTTTTTAGCTTTTATTAGGGTTTTATTTAATAAAAAAAGGAGTAGATAGAAATGAAAAAATATTATTTTGTAGGTATTAAAGGGACTGGAATGAGTAGTTTGGCCTGTATGTTAAATGATATGGGTAACCAAGTAATAGGGTATGATGATTATCAAGATCATAAGTTCACAGAAAACCCTTTAATTGAAAGAAATATTACTATTTATTATGATAACAGTTATTCATTAAGTAATGAAGTTGTAGTTTATACGCCGGCCTGTACCAAAGATCATAAAGAATTAAAAAGAGCTACCTCTTTAGGATTAGAAATGTTATCTTATAATGAAATGTTAGGAATGCTAACCAGGCAGTTTAAAACAATTTGTATTAGTGGTTGCCACGGTAAGACAACTACCACCTCTTTATTAGCTCATATTGTTGATAACATTATCGGAACTAATTATTTAATAGGTGATAGTACTGGATATATTAAGGATGGTAATGAATATTTTATGGTTGAATCATGTGAATATCGTAGACATTTTCTTTTATATGATCCAACCTATTCAATAATTAATAATATTGAATTAGATCATGTTGATTATTATAAAGATATTAATGATATGGTAGATGCCTACCAATCTTTAGTAAATAACACTAAAAAGATGGCTATATTAAATGGAGATGATTCTTATGCTAGAAGTATAAAGACTGATAAAGCTCTATATTTTGGATTTAATGAAAATAATGACATAATAGCTAAAAATATTACTACTAACGACTTATATACATCTTTTGATGTTTATATTAAAAATGAATTTTATAATAGTATAGAAATACCTTTCTTTGGTAATCATATTATTATGGATACCCTAGCAGCCATTGGTATATGTTATCTTTTAGAATTAGATAAAGAAAAAGTAAAAAAAGAAATTAAAAGTTTTAGTGGAGCTAAAAGAAGATTTACTGAAATAAAAGTGGGGGATTTAATTATTATTGATGATTATGCCCATCATCCAACCGAATTAGAAGCAACTATTAATAGTGCTAGATTAAAATATCCTAATAAAAAAGTTATTGCCTTTTTCTTACCTAATACCTACTCAAGAGTTAAGGCATTTTACAAAGAATTTGCCAAAGTATTAAATAAAGCTGATAAAGCCTATATTTTAGATATTGCTAAGGGAAGAGAAAATCCTCTTGACTATCCGGGAGTTTCATCAAACTTAATTTTAGATTTATTAGATAATGGGGAATACATAAAATTAGATGAAGCGGACAAGTTAATTAAATATAATGATGAAGTGTTATTATTTATGAGTTGTCAAAATATATATTTATTAGAAGATGCCTTAATTAAACTTAACCAAAACTAGACTTATAGCTTTAAAAATGCTATAATTCTTTACACGGGGTCGCTTGGATTCGACAGAGTATGTTTGTATTTAGTTGCATGTAGTAGTTATGCTTTAAATAACACAGTTTTATAATAACTGACAACAATAATTATAATTTAGCTTTCGCTGCTGCTTAGTAGCTAAGCTAGCTCCTAACTTAGTTGTGCTCATAGATTAGGTGATGGGGCTCATAAATATGAGCTTAGTTATTATATTAGTTTAGAATATAATAATGAAACTAACTAAACTAGCTAATAGATATTTGGTAAGATATTTTCTATTAGTGAAATAAAAACTTACCTAAACATGTAGGTACTATATATATACTATTTTGGACAGGGGTTCAATTCCCCTCGACTCCACCATTAGTTAATTACTTGTACTTAGTTGTGCAAGTTTTTTTGTGTAAAAAAGC
>CAZTRF010000011.1:3209-26048 GCA_964616495.1 uncultured Muribaculaceae bacterium | reverse complement strand
AAGATAAAACTATACTAAATTTGTATTAAAAAGTTAAACTCTTGTGTGTTATGGTGGTAACTCCATCTCTCAATAAGAGCTTTAAATTTCAAAGCGAATGGCCTAATAATAGTTCTCAAGCCTATATCTTAGAATCGGTCATAAATGATCTTAAAAATGACTCTGAAAAGAAAATAGATGAAACTGATGACTATATTATTGTAACGGTTAAAGCTAATTATCCTAATAATCCTAAACTAAAAACCGAAAAAATTCATTTTGATAAAAATATGAATTTATTGTTCATTACTATTCATGATGAGAGTGATACCAAAAAAATTGAAGTGTTCTTTAGTAAAATTGATTACAAGGCCACTATTAATAAAGAAAAATTTATTTTAAATAGTTACATAGAAGAAGAAGTACCAAAAACCGAATCGACTGGATTAATAGATAATATTGTTTATCCTTTGTATATTCCGGAAGAAACCTATTTAAAAGATAAAAATGTCATTAATGTAGAAGATGAAGAAAGAGTAATATTAACTTTTGCAGGGACAAAAAACTTTATATTAGTAGAAGAAACTGTTAAAGTGTCTAACGAATTTGAAATAATTCCGGTTTATGGGGAGCCTTTATTATTAGAAGAAACCTATGGAGCAATAAGTGCCAATTCTATTAATTGGACTAGAAATAACATTGAATACTATATTTCAAGCAATGACCTAACTACCGAAGAAATGATTTTAATAGCATCATCATTAAATTCAAATAATTCTATCAGTGTTGGAAAGTAAGATATTTACTTTCCAACTTTTTATGATATAATATCAAATGGTGATATTTATGAAAAAAGCAGAAGACTTTGAACCAATGAAATTTATTAAAATCTTGGTTGCAGTAGTGATATTTTTAGGACTTATTTATTATTTTACGAGTAGAGTAGTGGTTAAAAACGAAAATAATAATGTGGACTCTGAAACGGCTACAGTAACCAAAAATGAAACCATTATAGGTTTAATGCTAAGTAGACCTGAAAAAGAATATTATGTACTTTTGTATACAACCGAAGATGACGGGGCAGCTACATATGATTCTTTGCAAGAAAATTATTTAAAGTCTACTACTGCAACAAAACTATATTATGTTAATATGTATTTAGCAATTAACGAAAAATATTTGGTAGAAAGTGATTCTAATCCAAAGGCTACAGAATTAAAAGATATGAAAATAAAAAGTGGAACCTTGCTTAAAGTGGAAAACAATAAAATAACTGAGTATATTGAAGGCTATACAGATATATACAAACAATTAAATAAATAACTTTAATTATTTTAATTAAAGTTTTTTTATGTTATCATATTATATATGATGATAGGGTGATAGCATGAAATTCAAAGATCAGAAAACTTTTAATTTAAAAGAAGTCCTTTTGATAGTATTATTCACAACAATAGTTGTTGTTTTATCGAGTGGTTTAATAATTAGTAAAAGGGTAAAAACCGAAACTGAAATTATTAATATTAAAGATGAAAACATTGCTAATTTTATTGAAGCCTATCAAACACTAGTGAATAATTATTATGAAGATATAGATGAAAAAGAATTAATGGATACCGTAATTAGTTCAATGACTACCTATTTTAAAGATCCTTATACTACTTACTTAGATAAAGAACAAACTGAAACTTTATTAGAGAGTCTTAAGGGTGAATATAAAGGCGTAGGCGTTAGAATAACAGCTACTGAAGGTGGAATTCTAGTCTTAGAGGTTTTTGATAATTCTCCAGCATTTAAAGCAGGCATTTTAGCAAATGATATTATTACCGAACTTAATGGAAAAACAGTCATAGGACGTGAACTTAGTGATGTAACTGAAGAAATAACTTCTAGTATCAATGATGTTAAGTTAAAAATTAAAAGAAAAGAAGAAATAAAAGAATTTACTATTAAAACTGAAAAAGTAGACATTCCTTCGGTTTATTCAGAGATAATAAATAATGACAAAGGAAAGATTGGGTACATAGCAATTACAACCTTTGCTTCTAATACCTATTCTCAATTCAAAACTAAGCTAGAAAATCTTGAAAGTCAAAAAATTGATTCATTAATTATTGATGTAAGGGGAGATACAGGAGGATATCTAACTTCAGTTACCGATATTTTAGAGTTGTTCTTAAAAAAAGGTGAAAAAATATATAGTGTTGAATCAAAAAATGATAAAAATGATTTTTTAGATAAAACTGATGAATATCGTGATTATAAAATAGTTCTTTTAGGAAATGAACTTTCTGCTTCTGCTTCAGAAATACTAATTGGAGCTATGAAAGACACTTACAAAGCAACCTTTGTAGGAAAAACTACTTATGGTAAAGGTAAAATTCAGCAAACTTCTTCTTTAGAAGATGGTGGATTATTAAAGTATACAATTGCTAAATGGCTTATTCCGAGTGGAATATGTATTGATGGAATAGGAATTAAACCTGATTATGAAGTCACTAATGAAGACGCCGATCTTCAGTTACTAAAGGCTGTAGAATTACTTTCAGAATAAAAAGGAGGGGTATTTGTGATATTAAGAAAACCATATGCCTTTTTAATAAAAAGATTTAAATTAATTCATTTAATTTTAGCATTTTTACTTATTTATTTAGCAATTAAGACCTATAATATTTTTGACCTTTTTAATAGTTATACTCAAAGCGGTTATTCAATGACCGGCGGAGTTATAGCCGGATCTTACGTTAATGTTTTTATGTATGTTGGCATTTTACTCGTTTTAGGATTAACCTTAACTATTTATGTTTTATTAAAACAAAAAGAAAAACCAACTAAATTTTATGTTTGGTTAATAATTTATTATATAATTTTATTTGTAGCTATAACCGTTGCCTATGGCGGACTAAAGACTCTCGAGAGTGTCGAACTTGCTAGTAAGACAATAAGAGCCTATCGTGACGTATCTTTGATAATTTCGTTACCGCAGTACTTTTTCTTGATTTTTTCATTAATCAGAGGAATTGGCTTCGATATTAGAAAATTTGATTTTGCTAAAGACCTTAATGATTTAGAAATAAGTGCTTCAGATAGCGAAGAATTTGAGTTTGAACTAAATTTTAACGATTATAAACTAAAAAGAAAAATAAGAAGATTTTTTCGAGAATTAAAATATAAAATTATTGAAAATAAATTTTTATCGGCTTGTATAGCCATAATAGTTATTACAATGATAGCAACTACTATTAGTATCGGTACTAAAGAATATACTAAGACTTATAAAGAGTCAGAAAAGTTTAGTACTAGTTATTATAAAATAAATACTTTAGGATCAATCTTAACTCCTTATGATTATAATGGCAATGTTATAACTGAGAATAAGTACTACCTAGCAATAATTTTTGATATAACCAATAAAACAGCGATTGATCAAATATTAACTTTAACAGACTTTAGACTTCAAATTGATGGCAAAAATGTATATCCAACTCAAAATAGAAATGAATACTTTATAGATTTAGGAATTCCTTATGATAAGCAAATTTTAAAATCGGGAGTATCAAATGTTTATACTATAATTTACGAATTGCCAAAAGCTAATATTCAAAAAAACTATAAATTAAAAATTCAAGATCAATTAGAATATCAAGATGGTAGCCTAATTGCTAAATATCGTGAAATTACTTTAACTCCAACTCTCATAGAAACAATCGAAAATGTTGAAGTGGTTAATATTGGGGATACCGTTTCCCTAAGATACTCTAACTTAAATAGCAGCAGTCTAACCCTCAAAAATTATTTTTCTACTCCCAAATATAAATTTGCTTATGAATATTGCACATCTATTAAATGTTATAATTCAATAGATGTCATAGATGCTTCATTCCAAACCGAAAGAAGCAAAACTTTAATGATATTTGATTATGAATTAAAATTAGATGAAAGCTCAATATATACAGTTAATATTAAAAACAACACTAATACTTTTTTTAATAATTTTATAAAAGTAAGCTATAATTTAGACGGAAAAGCCTATACTTATAAGCCAATTAATAAATCAACATCAAAACTTGAAAACAAACTAATATTAGAAGTTTACGATGAAATAAAAGAAGCTACAGATATTCGATTGGAGCTTACTGTTAGAGACAAGAGATATATATTTTTATTAGATAGTTAATTATTGACTATTAAAGCATTTTATGAGAGAATTTAAACGTGCAAAAAGTTTGGATTTGCATAAAATGTTATATGGAACCGTAGCCAAGTGGCTAAGGCGTGAGTCTGCAACACTCTGATCGCCGGTTCGAATCCGGCCGGTTCCTCCATATTGAATTTAATCGAACTTTTATGGTTCGTTTTTTTATTGGAAAATTTATATTTTTTCTCTTTTTAATTTATAGTGGCCAAAAAGTGGTTAAAAAATATTGCATTGAATTTAAAAAAGTGATATCCTATTTAGGAGGTCAAGGATCTCACGTTAATTTGGTATTATGCGTGCCCACCGCCCGCATAATATATATTTGAAAAATTCTAGCCACCACTAGAATTTTTCTTATGGTTAAAACTATGAGATATGTTATAATTAAAATGGTGATAGTATGAATGAAGAAATAAATAAAATTATTAAAAAACATTTGAAGGAAAAAGGAAATAAGATGCCTATTTTACAAGATATTCAAGAATTATATGGGTATTTACCTATTAATGCTTTAGAAAAAGTTTCTGAAGATTTAGACATTTCTTTAGAAGAACTTTATAGTATAGCCACTTTTTATTCACAGTTTAAATTACAAAAAACCGGCAAATATCAAATTAGTGTTTGCTTAGGAACGGTTTGCTATGTTAAAGGATCGGAAAGTATTTTGGAAGAATTAAGAAGGATTTTAAATATTAAAGAAGGTGAAGTAACTTCTGATGGACTCTTTTCGTTAGATACTACCCGTTGTTTAGGATGTTGTAGTTTGGCACCAGTCATTATGATTAATGATAAAGTTTATAAACAAGTTAAGAAAAGCGAAGTAAAGAAAATAATAGATTCTTATCGAGGTGAAAAATAATGACCATTAAAGAATTAAAACAAATAAGAGAAAACTATCAAGTTCCTAAGACAAGAATAACTGTGGGATTAGGAACTTGCGGAATATCGGCTGGTGCCCAACAAATATATGATTATATTGCTAAAAAAATTAATTCTAAAAAACTTGATGCATCTTTAGAGGTAGTTGGATGTATTGGCGTTTGTAAATATGAACCAATAGTAGAAGTCTATAGAGATAATAAAAGATATAGTTATATTAATGTTGACGAAGAAAGAATTAAGAATATTATAGAGAAGCATGTTATTGATAACATTCCTTTAAAAGAATATTTTGTTGATGAAAATACTCCTAATATTTTGGAGATAAACTTTTTAAAAAAACAAACTAGAATTGCTTTAAAAAAATGTGGAAATGTTAATCCCACTAATATTGAAGATTATATTTTTAATGATGGCTTTAAGGCCTTATCAAAGTGTCTTGAATTAAAACGAGAAGAAGTAGTAGATACCGTTAAAGATTCGGGATTAAGAGGACGTGGAGGGGCTGGTTTTCTTACAGGGTTAAAATGGGAATTAACAGCCAAAAGTCAGGACGATAAAAAGTATGTTTGTTGTAATGCTGATGAAGGAGATCCAGGAGCCTTTATGGATAGGTCAGTTTTAGAAGGCGATCCTTTTTCTATAGTTGAGGCTATGACTATTGCAGCGTATGCAATTGGAGCTGATGAAGGATATATTTATGTAAGAGCTGAGTATCCAATCGCTGTTAAACGTTTAGAATTGGCTATTAATGAATGCTATCAAAGAGGACTACTAGGGTCAAATATTTTAGAAAGCAAGTTCTCTTTTAATTTAAAAATTAGATTAGGAGCTGGAGCTTTTGTTTGTGGAGAAGAGACAGCTTTAATGACTTCTATTGAAGGTAATCGAGGGGAGCCTCGAGTGAAGCCACCTTTTCCAGCGGAAAAAGGCTTATTTGATAAACCAACTCTTTTAAATAATGTGGAGACCTATGCCAATATTACCGAAATTATTAATAATGGTAGTGATTGGTTTAAGAAAATTGGTAGTGAAAAGTCTAAAGGAACAAAGGTTTTTGCTTTAGGTGGTAAAATTAATAATACAGGTTTAGTAGAAATTCCTATTGGAACTCCTTTGCGAATGATTATTGAAGATATAGGGGGAGGCATCTTTAACAATAAGAAGTTTAAAGCTGCCCAAACAGGAGGGCCATCAGGGGGGTGTATTCCTAATAGCTTAATTGATACTCCTATGGATTATGAAAATTTAGTTTCAATTGGATCAATGATGGGCTCAGGGGGACTTATTATTATGGATGAAGATACCTGTATGGTTGATATCGCTAAATTCTTTTTAGATTTTACAGTATCAGAATCATGTGGTAAATGTGTGCCTTGTCGAATTGGGAATAAAAGACTATATGAGCTTTTAGAAAAAATAACTAGTGGCAAGGGAGAATTATCAGATTTAGATCAATTAGAAGAACTATCAATCCATATTAAAGGTAATTCATTATGTGGATTAGGGCAGTCTGCTCCTAACCCTGTATTGAGCACTTTAAAATATTTTAAAGAAGAATATATTACTCATATTACAGATAAAAAATGCCCTTCAAAATTATGTCGTAGTTTAATTACCTATAAAATTGATAAGACAAAATGTATAGGATGTGATATATGTGCAAAAAATTGTCCATACAAAGCTATTACTGGTGATTTGAAAAAACCTCATACTATTAATCAAGATATTTGTAAAAAGTGTGGAATGTGTATAAGCGTATGTCCAGTAAAAGCTATAGAGAAGGAGTAACAATATGATAACAGTAAAAATTAATAATAAGGAATATCAAGTAGATGAAAGTAAAACTATTTTAGAGGCAGCTACTGATAATAATATTAGAATCCCTACTCTTTGTTATTTAAAAGGTCTTAATGAAATAGGATCATGCCGTATGTGTGTAGTAGAAATTGCTGGGAAAAATAATTTAGTAGCATCTTGTGTTACTAAACTGACACCCAATATGGAAATATATACCGATTCAGAAAAAGTAATTAAATCTCGTAAAATGACTTTAGAATTAATATTATCTACCCACAATAAAAATTGTGAAAGTTGTAAAAGAAATGGGAATTGCGAACTTCAAAGCTTATTAATAGAATACGATATTTTTCCTAAATACAATAGCTGTCCCTCATTTAGAGAAGATTGCTCTACTAATTATATTGAAAGAGATAATAGCAAGTGTATATTATGTAGTAGGTGTGTTGCCACTTGTAAGTTCAATCAATCTGTTAGTGTGATTGGTAAGAATGAAAGAGGAATTAATACTCATATAGGATCGGCATTTGAAAAAAACTTAAGTGATGTTCCATGTGTTGCTTGTGGGCAATGCACAACTGTCTGTCCTACAGGAGCTTTAACTGAAAAAGATGATCGAGATAAAGTTAAAAAAGCTCTTCAAAATAAAAATTTAACCGTTATAGTTGGAGTAGCTCCATCGGTTCGTTTCGCTTTAGGAGAAGAATTTGACTTGCCGATTGGAACTAATGTTAAAGGGAAAATGGTAGCTGCTCTAAAGAAAATAGGGTTTAATAAAGTTTTTGATATAGATTATACAGCTGACTTAACCATTATGGAGGAAGGAACTGAATTTATTGAAAGACTAAATAATAAAGGAGTTCTTCCATTAATAAGTTCATGTAGTCCGGGGTGGATTAATTATGTGGAAAAGTTTTTTCCTGAATTTATTCCTAATATTTCCAGTTGTAAATCTCCTCAAGAAATGTTTGGGGCTGTTATTAAATCTTACTATGCAGAAAAGTCAAATATTGATCCTAAAAAACTATATGTTGTAACTATAATGCCATGTACGGCGAAGAAGTATGAAGCCTCTTTGAAAAAAAACAATAACGAAATAGATGCTGTTTTAACTACTAGAGAATTAGCTAAATTAATTAAAGAACTAAATATTGACTTTAATACTTTAACTAATGAGTCTTTTGATAATCCATTAGGGTATGGAGCTTCAGTTATTTTTGGAGCAAGTGGGGGAGTTATGGAGTGTGCTCTTAGAACAGTTTCGGAAATTTTAACTAATAAGCCGTTAGAACGATTAGAATTCCACGAGGTTAGAGGAAATGATGGTTTAAAAGAGGCAACCTATAATATAAATGGTAGAGATATAAGGGTTGCAGCCGTAAGTGGGCTTTCTAATACTAAGAACCTATTAATAAAAATTAAAAACAAAGAAGTTGATTATGATTTTATTGAGGTAATGGCCTGTCCTGGAGGATGTTTAAATGGGGGAGGCCAACCAATTGTTTCCTCGGAGATAAGAAGCAAGATAGATGTTAAGAAAGAAAGATCAAAAAGTCTTTATGAAGAAGATAAAATTTTACCAGTTAGAAAGGCTCATGAAAACAAATTCATAAAAGAATTATATGATAATTATCTTATTAAGCCTGGTAGTGAAAAGGCCCATAGACTATTACATACTACATATCAGAAACAAGATAAATATAAAAAGTGATCCATTGGATCACTTTTTACATATACATATATAATTCATCTTTCTTTTTATAATAATCTTTAATATTGATAGCAGCCTTAATTATTAGAATGCTACTAATAACAGCGATACTGTATAAAATGGTAACTACTCTAGGAATAACTATCATTTGCGCTGCTATTACACCATTAGTCAAAGCAGCAGTTGATATAATAATTTGGGCAATATCACACTTTAATAATGTCTTTCTGCTTTTTAAAACACTAAACCTTTTCATATATCCCCCTTTGATGGTGAGCTACTATATCATTTTTATTTTATTTTGTCAAATTTCACTTGACTTATTCATATTTTTGTAATTAAAAAAATAGTTGCAAAAAGTTAAAAAAACAGTTGATTTAAAAAACTAATTCTGATACACTTATTAATGTAAAGGAGGCTAAAAAATGGAAGAGAGAGGAAACAAGAAAAACCAAGTGCTTTTAACAGTATTGGGAGTCGCAACATTATTAGTTGCTGTTATTGGAGCTACATTCGCTTACTTCAGTGCTAGTACCGTTGGTGGTAACTCAGGAGCAAACGCAATCCAAGCAACAACAGCTGCATATGGAGCAGGAACAGTTACATTCGAAGGTGGAAATAACACTTTAAGAGTTGGAACGGTTGACCTACCAGCTGCTGAAAATGGAACAGATTACAAATATTTATTAAAGTTTACTTATACTACGACTGCTACAACAACACAAAATATTAGTATTGACTGGTTTGGCTTAGGTACTGGATCAACAGTCACAAATAGTTTCTGTAGATATGCTGCAACTCAAAATGCAACTCAATGTGCTACAGATGGAATGACTGGAACTTGTGATGGAACCCCTGCTGCTAACAGTACTGGATGTGCTGGAACATGGACAGCATATGTAGATGTAACAAATGATGTAACTTATAAATTATATAGTTGTACTTCTGCTGGATATGCTGGAACAAGCGGAAACTTGGCTGCTAAAACAACAACAATTGATGCTGGTTGTACGGAAGTTACTGGCGGAGCAAGTGGAGCAATCCCTGCTAATGCAACTTCACCAAGACTTCATACTAGTTCATCTATCAATGTTGCTGCTGGAAGCACAACATATTATGCTTTAGAGTTAGTAATTCATAACCAAACAACAACACAAGATTATAACCAAGGCAAAACATTTGAAGGCGGTATTAAAGTATCATCTTTAGCAAATTAATGTTTTTAAAAATATCTATTGAAATAGATATTTTTTTTTGTTACTATTTATATAGTAGGGAGCAAATAAAATGAAAGATTATACAAATGCTAAAAAGAAAAACCAAATGTCATTATTGATTATATGGGTGGCTACACTGATTGTTGCTTTAGTAGGAGCAACTTTTGCGTTTTTTACTGTTAGTGATGTTGTGGGTAATGGTAAAAATAATGCTGTTTCAGCTGCAACTGCTTCTTATGGAAATACTATTGTTGAATTTTTTAATGGTGAAAACACCTTAAGCATCGGAACGGTGGAATTACCTATTAATGAAAATGGAACTGATTATAAATATTTAATGAAATTTTCAGTTAGAACTGATGCTGCAACTAGTCAACAGATTGCCATTACTTGGCAGGGGCCAACAGATGGTGGAGTTAGAAATGATTTTTGCCGTTATGCGGTAACTCAGAATGCTAATGAGTGTGCACCTTCCGGAATGAGCGGAGCATGTAATGGAGTACCAACTGATTTATCAACAAATTGTTCAGGAACCTGGGTTCCTTATGTAGATGTATCTAATGACGTTAGCTACAAACTATATGAATGCTCTTTAGGGGGATATAATTCTTCTAGTGGGAATATGGCTACTAAAACAGTAAACGTAGATAGTGGATGCCAAGAAATAGCTGGGGGAGCATCAGGTGCAATTCCTGAAGTTGGTTCGATGGAAAAACTTCATAATGCCTTTTCATTGGCAATACCTGCGTCAGGGATAAAATATTATGCTTTAGAGCTAACTTTTACAAATTCTATAGAAAAACAAAATTATAATCAGATAAAAACGTTTGAAGCAGGAATATTAGTGTCAACTTATTATTAATAAGTTGTACTGATTATTAATTTTTGATATAATGCAAATATAGAAAAGAGGTAAAAAGTAAAAAAATGGAAAAGAAAGAAAATGATACAACTAAAGTATTTTTAGTAATAGTGGCTATTGTCGTTTTAATAGTAGCTGTGATAGGGGCTTCTTTTGCTTACTTTAATGCCGCAACTGTTACAGGTAACGTAACTAATAAAATTAATACTACGACAGCTCAATATGGTACTTTGACCGTTGCATATCCTGGAACTAACGGAACTATTGAAATGGGGACGGTTGATTTACCAGAATCAACAAAAGGAACCATTGTTCAAGGATTGTTAAAATTTACAGTTACAGCTGATGCTAGTGCAACTATTGATACAAATTACAATATTAAATGGGCAGGAACCGCTAATGTATCAAATGATTTTTGTCAGTATCGTTCAACGACGACTACTTGCACTAACACGTCTACAGACACCTATGTAGGTGACGAAATATACTATAATCTATATACATGCACAAGTGCTGGATATACTGGAACAACAGTTAGTGGTACAACAGTAACCTTAGGAAGTGGTTGTACTTTGATTAGCACTTCTAATAAGGCTGCACCTTATAGTACAGCCGAAAAAACTGCAACAGTAAATACAAGCACTTTATTAATTGACATTAGTGTATCTAGAGTTAATTATCATGTTTTAGTTTTAAACATCAAAAATACGACAGGAATTCAAGATTACAATCAAGGAAAAACATTCACCGGTGCATTAGCAATTGAAAGTGCAAGCAATTAATAAGTTTGCATTAAAGAATTGGGAAAGAGTTTAGAAAATGAAAAAAAGCGAAGTAAAAGGAAATCAAATGTTTTTGGTAATATTGGCCATAGTAGTGTTAATAGTAGCGGTAGTAGGGGCTTCATATGCTTACTTTAATGCAGCAACCACTAGTGGTAATGTAACTAATAAAATTAGTACAGCTACAGCAAAATACGGGAGTATGACAGTTACTTATCCAGGAACAGATGGAACCATTACAATGGGTACTGTTGATCTTGCTTATTCTACTCGTAGTTCAAAACCTGTGGTACAGGGACTATTGAAGTTTACAGTAGCTTCTAGTGCTGAAGCAACAGTTGCTACAAAATATAATATTAAGTGGGCTGGGACAGCAAATGTAACTAATACATTCTGCCAATATATGACTAATACTACTACTTGTTCATCAAATACGACTGGAACATATGTAGGAAACGAAATTTATTATGATTTATATTCATGCACAAGCGCTGGATATACTGGAACAACTATTAGTAATCAAGTAGTTACAGTCAATGCCGGTTGTACTAGAATTAGCGGAGCTAATGTAGCTGCACCTTATAGTGATACTGAAAAGGCAGCCACTATTAATACTTCAACTCAAACAGTTGCAGCAACAGCAACTAATTACCATGTTTTAGTATTAAGTATTCAAAACAAAACAACAGTTCAAGATTATAACCAAGGTAAATCATTTACTGGAGCTTTAACAGTATCATCTGTAACTAATTAAAATATATTTGATATTTTTAAGTGTTGAGAGAAGGAAATGAAGATGGAGGCAAGATTACCTAAGAGCAATCAAGTACTTTTAATTATACTTGGAATTGCCATTTTAATAGTCGTTGTAATAGGCGCTTCATACGCCTATTTTAATGCTACATCAGTTACTGGTAATTTAACTAATAAAATTAATACAGCAACTGCTAAATATGGATCTTTGACCGTCACCTATCCAGGGACTGACGGGATTATTAATATGGGAACAATTGATCTTCCAGAATCAAGCAAAGGCACTATAGTTCAGGGGCTATTAAAATTTACCGTTTCTCTAAGCGCCGATGCTACTATATCAACGAATTATAATATAAAATGGGCAGGAACCGCAAATGTAGAAAATACATTTTGCCAATATCGAGATGCCAGTTATGCTTGCTTAGAGACGACTAGTGGAACTTATGTTGGTGATGAAATAAATTATACATTATATAAATGTACAAGTGCTGGATATACTGGAACAACAATTTCGGGAACAACAGTTACGGTGAATGCTGGATGTACTGCTATCAGTACCGCTAATACAGCAGCACCATATTCAACGGCCCAAAAGTCAGCTATTATGAATACTGTTTCTGGGCAAACTCCTCAAACAGTTACTACATCAAATAGAACAAACTATCATATATTGGTTTTAAATATAAAAAATACGAATGATGTTCAAGACTATAACCAAGGCAAAAATTTTAGAGGCGCTTTGGCAGTAGAAGCTTTAACTAATTAGAAACGATTCAATTCATGAAAGATAGTAAAGAACGAGTTTATTATATTTTAGCCGAAGAAGAAGAACAAGAGCGAAAAAGAAAGAAGATTACAATGATAATCTTTTTTGTCAGCTTTTTAATAGCCCTTGGTATTTGTATAGCATATTTAATAATATATTTAAATACTCCTACTGAAAATGAAAATATGGCAGATTATCTAGACGTAAATAAAAACTTTTTTAATGTGGATACCAATGATGATGGAATTCCTGATTTTAATTTAATTAATAACAACGGATTAAATATTGACTATGATGGTGATAATATACCGGACATTAACATTGACTTAAATGGTGATGGTATAGCTGAGGTTAATCTTACTAATCGAACTGTTTTAAACTATAGTAATATTTTATTTAATAAAGATAATAATTTTGATGGTTTTCCGGATGCTAATATCGATTTAAACGGAGATTTAATATGTGATTACAATTGTGAAGATGATTTGCCAACAATAACTCTTCCAAAAATAAATAACGATGATAAAATAGCCAGTTATTCATTTAGATATGATGATGAATCTAGTTTAAAAATAACTTATCAACCAAACGATAGTAGAATAACTAAGGTATTTTCTATTCGAAATAATAGCCTAAAAAGTCTAAGCTATCGAGTATTTATAAAAGATATTTCTTCTAAATATGATTTATCATTAATAACTTATAAAGTAAAATGTTTGGGTATTAACTGTGGTGAAATAGAAGAAGAAAGAAGCATAGCATCGAATACGAAAATAACTTTATTTACATATTTAATATGTCCTCCTCAAACTGTTCAAGAATATACCATTATAATAAATAATAATAGTGAAGAAGAAATAAATTTAGATACATTATTTAATGTTGAAATAGAAAAGATAAATTAAAACCATTTTGCTTGTGTTTTTACAACACTTCTTTTATAATTAATAATAGAGAGTAGGTAACTACGATGAATAATAAGGGTTTTTTGGGTATTATTAGCCAAGTATTAAATTTATTGTGTAGAGCATTTTCGTTTGTAGCACTCTGCTTTTTAATTCTTATAGGTGGTTTTTTACTTTATTACTTTTTAGGAATTCAAATATATAAAAATAATGGTGAGGATTACAAACCGGCAGTGGCCTTATATACCATTGTAAGCCCTAGTATGGAACCAAATATTAAGGTTTATGATGTTATTGTTGCTAAAAAAGTAAATAAAATGGAAGATATAGAAATAGGAGATGTAATTACTTTTGTATCAACTAGTAAAATTAGTGAAGGATTAATTGTTACTCATCGTGTTGTTGGAGCTAATCTTAATCCCGATGGAGTAGTATTTGTAACTAAAGGCGATAATAACGTTACTGAAGATGAGGGAACCGTTAGCAAAAGCCAAATGATTGGTAAAGTAATATTTAAAATTCCTAAATTGGGTAAAGTTCAATTTTTATTAGCATCAAAAGGTGGATGGTTCTTAGTTATACTACTTCCAGCATTAGGAGTAATTATTTATGACATAATGAAATTATGTAAATTGGTTGCTTTAAAAGATAAAATGAAGAAGGAAAGAAAGAAAAAGGAAAAAGAAGAAACAAATCAACAACAAAATCAATTACTTTTAAAACAACAAGAACAACAAAGGAAAGAAGAATTAGAAAATAAGCTATTGAACAAATAGCTTTTTACATGTATCAAAATTGACATAGAGTAAAACTTGTGCTATAATAGGCCCCACTTGTTGAAAAAATCATTATTTTAAGGGGGTTAAATAATGAGAATAATAAACAAAAGGGTGGGAAAGCTATTAACTGAAATAGCTTTGACTGGGATACTAGTAATTATAAGCATACCAGTTTGGGCCTCTATTCAAATAAGATCATATGCTCAAACTGCCAAATATTATAGTAATACCTCATTAATAGACATAGTTCCTATTGTGCCAATGGATTCTCAAATTAAAAGTTACAACGAATATAATGGTAACAATACCATTAGAGGAAAGTACATAGTAAAAAATTATAGTGCTCAAGAAAAATCATACCGTTTACTATTTGCCATTTCCAAAAAGTCAACTATTAATATTCAAGGTCTTACTATTGAAATTAATGAATTTAAGGTGAATTTAACGGATTTAAAAAATTATGATGATAACTATTTTAATTATTATATTTTGGATAAAAATGTTATTTCCGATTATGAGGAGAGATGTTATTACCTTAGATTATGGCAAGATTCCAATGATGGAGAAACCTTGTGGTATAAATTAGAAGTATTATAATACTTCTTTTTTTATTATTAAGTAGATTTTTATACCAAAAATTGATATACTATTAAAAGTAAGAAGTGGAGTTTTTTTATGATTGGAATATATAATTATACGGTTATTTTAACTTATACAAGTTTAATATCTGCTGTAACAGGAATATTGTTGGCAGTTAATAATCATCCTTTTTATGCTATAATTTGCTTATTGGTATCAGGATTATGTGATATGTTTGATGGTAAAGTTGCTAGAACTAAAAAAAGTGATTTACGTGAACAAAGTTTTGGAATTCAAATTGATTCTTTATGTGATGTAATTGCTTTTGGAGTGTTACCAGTGACAATAGCTATTGGATTAGGTCTTAGAGATGTAAAGTTTTTGCCGATATATGCTTTGTTTGTTTTATGTGCAGTTATAAGATTAGCTTACTTTAATGTGTTGGCTGAAGAAACAAAATCAAAACCTAAACAAAAATTAAAATTCTATACAGGATTACCAGTAACTAGTGATGCTCTTATTTTACCATTTATTTATATTTTTAAACCTTATACGAACCATTTTAATACCATTTATTTAACGGCTTTAGTAATTATTTCAATTCTTTTTGTATCTAAGTTTAAAATAAAAAAGCCATCAACTAAATTAATGATTATTTTTATATTATTGGGCATAATTGAAATTACTTTTATTATTTTAGGAATATTTAAGGTTATTTAAAATGAAAATAAAAGATCGTAATGGTAATTATCTTGAACGTAAGAGAAAAGTTACTGGAGCTAAGATTTTATATACTTTTTTAATTGGTAGAATAGCTTTAAAAGTACTAATTAGACCAACTGTGTCTAAAATGGGAGCCGTATACATGGACTCTCCTTTATCTAAGGTATGGAATAAAGGATTTATTAAAAAAAACAAAATTAATTTGGAAGAGTATGAAGAAAAAAAATATCGTAGTTACAATGATTTATTTATAAGAAGAATCAAAAAAGAATATCGTCCTATAAATGACAGTCCTGATATTTTAATAAGTCCTTGTGATAGTAAATTATTAGTTTATCCAATTAATAACGAAAGCTCTTTAAAAATAAAAGATTCAGTTTATACAGTTAGTGATTTAGTTGGGGGTAAAAAATTAAAAAAATATCGTAATGGAATAGCTTTAGTTTTTAGATTAGAGGTAAATGACTACCATCATTATTGTTATATTGATAATGGCACAAAAGATGAAAACGTTTATATAAAAGGTGTTCTTCATACAGTTCAACCAGTATCTTCAAAATATAAAGTTTATAAAAGAAATGCCCGAGAATACACTATCTTGCATACTGAAAATTTTGGGGATATAGTTCAGATTGAAGTTGGAGCTATGATGGTTGGAAGAATAGTTAATCATCATGGAGTATACAAATTTTTAAAAGGTGAAGAAAAAGGCTATTTTGAATTTGGGGGTTCTACCATTGTTCTTCTTTTAAAAAAAGGCGTTGTTAAATTAGATAGTGATATCTTAGAAAATAGTATGCGTGATATTGAAACCGTTGTTAAAATGGGCGAAAAAATAGGAAAAAAAAGAAACAATTAATTTTGTTTCTTTTTGTTTACAAGGTTTAAATAATCGATTTTTATGTATCGAGTAATTACCCAAATTATTAAAGATGATGGAAAAGCTAAAAGCAAGTCTAAAACTGAATGTTGTTTTATAAATAAAGTTGATAAACATATAGCAATATTACTTATTAAGAAAAATAATTGAGCTGGTTTAGTAAAGTTTTTATTATTAAAGGTTGAAAATATAAATAAGAAAGCAAACCAACAATGCATGCTAGGAAAACAATTAACCGGAGGATTATCAAAAAAGTAAATAATTCTTACAAGATAGTCAAAAATATTATTATAAGGAATATCAGCTCTGATTACAGTGCTAGGATATATTAGAAAGAAAATATTACTTAAAATAATAGATATTAAAAGGGCCCAAAAAAGATGATTTAGTTTTTCGTAATCCTTTTTTTTAAATAGTAAAAATGGAACTAAAAACAAAAAAATAAACCATAAACAATAAAAAACTACAAATATAGGTAAATAGGGTATTTTATCATCTAATATACTATGTATTAAATGAGGCTCTCCTTGAAAGAGCTTTGTTCCAAAAAAGGCAATACACTGAATTGCAAAATAAACAATGAATCCCCTTATCAAAGGTATATACTTCTTCATAAACATCACTTGTAACATTATACCATAAACCTATAAAAATCCAATTTATTTATTAACAACTAAAAAAGATTATTTTTGTAATCTTTTTTCGATTCTGGTAACTAATATATAAAGGGTTATTGAAAGAATAGCCAATATAAAGATACCGGTTATAACCAAATTTAAATTAAATACTTGAGATCCATACATTATTAAGTATCCTAATCCTCTTTTAGATACTAAAAACTCTCCCATAATTATTCCAATTAAAGACATGCTAACATTTATTTTAAGGGTACTTATTATAGCACTATAATTACTTGGCAAAACCAATTTATAAAAAATCTGCCATTTAGTAGCATTAAAACTTTTCATTAGCTTTATTTTGATTTTATCAGTAGTTTTAAAGCTTTCATATATATTTAAAATAGTAATTATAGTAGATATTAGTAAAGCCATTATAATTATGGATTTAATATTTGCTCCAGCCCAAATTATTATAATGGGCCCCAATGCAACTTTTGGCAAACTATTTAAAACAATTAAAAATGAGGAAAAAACTTTAGCAAAAAAGCTATTCCACCATAACCCTGATGCTATAAAAAGGCCTATAATCGTTCCTAAGACAAAACTAACCATTGTTTCATAAAAAGTTGTCCAAATGTGAATAAAAAAATTATTGGATTTTATCAAATCATTAATAGTTTGAATTACTAAGGATGGACTAGAAAAAATAAATGTATTAATTAGTTTATAACGAGCTAATAATTCCCATAACCCTAATAAGAAAACTATAATTAATATTTGAGTGACTTTTACCCATATAATATTTTGCTTTTGTTTTTTTAAATATTTTTTTTGACTATCACTCATGATTATCTAAGGCTTTCCATAAACTTTCATAATATTTGCTAAATTCAGGAGCTTTACGATTATTGATGGGGGTACTTTTGTTAGTTAAATTAATGGAGTATATTGTCTTTATTGACGTGGGCCTTTTTGATAAAACTATAATTTTATCGGCCATGCTAATGGCTTCCGCCAAATCATGAGTTACCAACAAAGTGGTTTTATTATTTTCTCTAATTATTTTATAAACATCATCGCTCACCTGTAATCTGGTTTGATAGTCTAAAGCACAAAAGGGTTCATCTAAAAGAAGAATATCTGGCTTAGTAGCCAGAGTCCTGATTAATGCTACTCGTTGACGCATTCCTCCCGATAGTTCATTAGGATATTTATCTAAATAATCTTCTAATCCATATTTTTTTAACATATTTTTAATTTTGGCAATATCTTTGTTGGTTATTTTCTGTTTAATAGATATTCCCAATAAAGTATTATCTAGTACGCTTAACCATGGAAATAAAGCATCTTGTTGAAGCATATATCCAATAGTAATTTTATCTTTGTTAAATTTAATTTTTCCGCCAGTTTTTTCTTCTAGGCCACTAATAATAGATAATAAAGTGCTTTTACCACATCCACTAGGACCAACTATAGCAATAAAATCTCCTTCAGTGACATTAAAAGAAATGTCTTTAATGGCCTCTATTTCTCCATTATCACTATTATATATTTTAGATATATTTATAATTTTTAAAAAATTATTCATTATAAAAGTTGTTAATTAACTTTTGATATGGAACTTTTTTATTAATTTGATTATTTAGAATCATTATTTCTTGAAGATTGTTAAACGATTCTTCTGAAATAAATGGGGTATCAAGCCATGAATCGGCTTTTTTATATCTTTCAACTATAATGGTAAGATCAGATAGAGAAGTATCGGGGAATTGCCCTAAGATAACCTTCGCTATTTTATTACCATTATTTTCTTTACAAAACTTTACCCCTTCATTTATTGCTTTTACGAAAGAATTGATAGTTTTTTCATTTTCTTGTAAATAACTTTTGCGAGCATTAAAAGCAGTATATGGAACTTCATCTGAATAATTACCCACAGAAGCTACAACATATCCATATCCTTCTTTTTCTAATTTGGTCGCATTTGGTTCAAATAAGTTAACAAAGTCACCTGTTCCACCAATGAAAGAACCAGTTAATGCAGCAAATTCTATAGAAGTATTAATATTTACTTCATTTAAAGCAATATTTTCATTTAATAAAGCCTTTTGAAAGTTAAGCAAAGGCATGCCCCCAACTCTTCCTCCTAAAACTTCTTTTCCAATCATGTTGTCTAAACTAAAATTATCGATTTTTTCCCTTGAAATAATGAATTGACCATCTCGTTTAGTAAGCCCTGCAAAACTTACAATATAATCTTCTTCACCACCGTTATAGACATAAATTGAATTTTCAGGACCGCAAAAACCAATATTAACATCATTTGATAAAACTGCTGCTCCAACTTTATCAGCTCCTGGGGTCAAGATTAATTCTATATCAAGCCCTTCTTTTTCAAAATAACCATTTTCAATAGCTACATAAAATGGAGCATAAAAAGCACTATGAGTAACTTCGGCAACTTTTACCTTTGTTAAACCATTTTTCTTGTCTTTACTTTTAATTAATCCGAAAATTCCTAAAATCAAAAGAATTAAGATAAAACTAAAAGTTATTATTTTTTTCATAATTTAAATCTTCCTTTCATAACTATCTTATTCTAAAAAACGAAGAAAGTTCATGGGTATTACTTTACATCATAATCTGAGAATGATATAATTTAATTAATAATAAGGAGTGATTTTTACATGCAGGCAATAGAAAAATATAATGCTACTTTGAAGAAAGTTCAAGCATTACTAGATCCTGAAAGTTCTCAATATAAGGCTATTGAGATGGCGACTGAAAATGCTAGGATTTTATATGAGACGTTAGATGGAGAGGTAGCGGATTTAGTTGAAGGGTTTAATCGCCTTCAAGATGTTAGCGATGCCTTGGAGGATAAAACTGACATTATTATCAGGCAAACTATATTAGAGACATCAGTTCCTGAAGTAACGGAATATTTAGAAGCTACTAAAAAGTTTAAAACTGATCTTCCTTTCTTATTATTAAAACTTCAATTAGAGGTTGAAGAAAAAGCAGCCAATTTAGCAGTTTTAATGCAAAATTATCATTTGGCTGATACTAATTTTAAAAAGTACAAAAAACAATGCGAATTATTAAAAAATAATATAGCAAAAGGTCTATTAGTAGGAATGACTATTGGCCAAATAAAAGAACTTTTGGGGACCTTTATTGATGAAACCGGAGCCCCCTTATTTAGCGATGATGAATTATATGATTTTATTGAAATAATTAGTTCGGGCGATAGTTTAAATCGTTTTGAAGCAAAAGATAAAAAATCTAAAATGGTAGAAGTTGATATTCCAGATGAAGATATTTTGGAGTACTGCCGTCGAGCTTCAGAGATTTTTGTTAAAGATGAAGATGAACAATCAAAAATAGTAATAGTTGATGTTCCAGATGAAGATATAGCTGAATATTGTCGTAAGGTTTCTGAACGTCTTGATCAACTTATTGGAGAAACTGAAACAAATTCAGAAACTGAAATCCAATATATTTCAATTCCAGATGAAGAAGAAAGCAAAAGTGTGGAGGAAGAAATGGTTGATTTAGACAAGGCAATGGAAAAAGATCCTGAGCAACTAAGTGATAATGGTCAGATGTTAGTAAGCATGGGTAAACTTAAAAAAGACGTTTTACTAGTTGATAAACAATTGGTAAAAATGTCTAGAAAAGATTTAGAAGATAACATAACTGTTTTTGAAGATGCTGGAATTGATTTGGAAATGGTTAATATTGTAACTCTTACTTATCCTATTGAACAGGTAAGAGAACATGTTGCCAATGTTTTATATCTCCAAAAGATATTAGGAAAAGATCATCTTCTTGAAAAATTCCCAGTACTTTTATGCAATATTTCTAATGAAGAAATGGCTAGAAGGCTAAAAGAAGCCGCTGAATATTTTATTGGTGTGGAAGATGAAAGAGATATAAGAAAATTGTTAGCACCATCAGATTTGTCAACTCTTTTAGCTGATACAGTAGAAATGTATGGAGAAAACTTTGAAAATATAGTTCAGGGCAAAAAATTTGCTAAAATAATATTTCCTAACGCAGAAGAAATGGCAATGGCTAGAGAAAATAGTTCAATGGCCTTTAAGAAATATTTTGGCGAAGAAATTACTGATAAATTAAATTCTTATAAAGAAGGACAAGTAGAACCAGATTTATTTAGATTAACAGATTTTGCTGAAAAGATAGCTTTGGCAGCGGATGAAATAAGACCTGGATATTATAAGGTTGGAGGTCATTGGATAGCAAAGTCTAGAATTGAAAATAATTTAAAAAGAATTTTGGCATCTGACTTTGAAAAAGAGCTAAGCGAATCAGAAATAATTGAAATGGCAATAACATATGGAAGTTTAAACTCAACCGACATATTGGTGCCACAGAAAACATTGGGAGGGGTTGCCTAATGAAATATTTAGAAGCGTATGGCTTTAATAGCGGTGAGATTAAAAGTTTTTCTAAAAGTAATAGTGAATTTTTAGTAGACAAACTTCAAAGTTTTGATGATTTGGTTGAAGCTAATTTAAACTATTTAAAAAACTTAGGAGTTGAAAACTTTAAAGAAATATTTACTAAACATGCTGAAATATTTTTAATGGATAACCAAGCTTTTGAAGATATATTTCAAAAATATGATCGAGATGATTTAATTGAAAAGTTAAAGAAAAATCCCGATTTAGTTGAACAATTATAAACCATAGCTTAAGCCCTATGGTTTTTAAAACTGGAGGATTTTATGATAGATATAAATAATTTAAATGATAAACAAAAAGAAGCGGTATTACATCGGGATGGGCCTTGTTTGGTTATAGCTGGAGCCGGAAGTGGAAAAACAAAAGTTTTAACGACAAGAATTGCTAAATTAATAGAAGATGGAGTACCAGATTATAATATTTTAGCAATAACCTTTACTAATAAAGCTGCTAAAGAAATGAAAGAAAGAGTCGAAGGCTTGGTTTATAATAATGAAAGCTATATTGGTACTTTTCATTCATTTGGATTAAAAATAATTAGAGAAAATGCCCGTAATTTAGGATTTAATAGCAATGTAACTATTTTAGATAGTGATGATACCGTAACTGTTATTAAAAGAATTTTAAAAGAAATGGATTTAGATTCAAAAATTATTGCCCCTAACTATATTAGAAATAGAATTAGTTTTATTAAAAGTGAAAATTTAAATATTAGCGAAATCAATTCTTTATTTAATACCGATATAGAAAAAAAAGTGGTAGCAATATATAAAGAATATGAAGAAATAATTCATAAGAATAACTCGGTTGACTTTGATGATTTATTATCTTTACCAGTAAAATTATTTAAAAACTATCCAGAAGTATTAGAACACTATCAAAATAAGTTTAAATATATTTTAATAGATGAATATCA
>CAZTRF010000011.1:0-3199 GCA_964616495.1 uncultured Muribaculaceae bacterium | reverse complement strand
GATACTAATGAGATACAGTTGCAACTAACCAAATTATTAGGGTCAAAATATCAGAATGTATTTGTGGTTGGTGATGCTGATCAGAGTATATATGGGTTTAGAAATGCCAATTATGAAAACATTTTAAATTTTGAAAAATACTTTTCTAATACCAAGGTTATTTTATTAGAGGAGAATTACCGTAGTACTCAAAACATTCTAAGTGCAGCTAACTCAGTAATAAAAAATAATAAAAAAAGAAAAGAAAAAAATTTATGGACTAATTTAGGAGACGGTCCCAAAATAAAATATATGAGAGGCTATGAAGAACGCCATGAATGTAATTTAGTGATTGAAGAAATTGGCAAATTGAAAGATCTTGGTTTTAAAAATAAAGATATAGCTGTTTTATATCGAACCAATGCTCAGTCTAGAATTGTTGAAGAAAGTTTTTTAGCCAAAAACATTCCTTATAGAATTGTAGGGAGTTATTATTTTTATAATCGAAAAGAAATAAAAGATTTAATTTGTTATTTAAGATTGGTTGCCAACCCATTAGATGAAATTAGTCTAAAAAGAGTTATTAACAGTCCTAAAAGAGGAATAGGAAATAAAACAGTTGAGTTATTACAAGAAAAAAGCAAGTTAGAAAACATTTCTTTATTTGATGCCATTGAAAAGGGCAAAGAATTGGAATTTAAAAAACTAATTATTGAGTTAACAGAAGATTCTTTAAATCTTTCCCTTACAGAATTGGTAGAAGATATTTTAAATAAAAGTGGTCTTTTAGAAGAACTTAAAAATGATCGAACTTTAGAAAGCGATTTGAGAGTTGAAAATTTAATGGAGTTCAAAAGTTTAACAGCTTCTTTTGAAGAAAGTACTGGCAGCGTTAATTTAAACGACTTTTTAGAGGGGGTTAGTTTAGTTAGCGATATGAATGAATACAAACACATTGATGATGCCATTACTCTAATGACCCTTCATAGTGCTAAAGGATTAGAATTTAAAGCAGTTTTTTTAATAGGAATGGAAGAAGGAATATTTCCCCATTCAAATGCTTTTTTGGAACCTGATGGTTTAGAAGAAGAAAGAAGGCTTTGTTATGTGGGCATTACTCGAGCTAAAGAATATCTTTTTCTTTCAAATGCCAAAAGAAGGATGCTATATGGCAGAGAGCAAATAAATTCTCCTAGTCGCTTTATAAAAGAAATCGATGATGCTTTATTAGATGAAAAAAATGTAGAACAGAAGAAAATAAAAAAAGAATCTTTTTATGGTGAAAACATTGGAGAATATAAAAAGGGCGATATTGTTGTTCATGAAAAGTATGGCAATGGAGTTGTAATTGGAGTAGATGATCGCTTTATAGAGGTCGCTTTTGCTAAAAATTATGGTATAATAAAATTATTAAAAAATCATAAAAGTATTAAGAAAGTAGGTTAAGAAAATGACGTTATTAATTATGGCAGCCGGAATGGGTAGTCGGTTTGGAGGACTAAAACAAATAGAACCATTTGGTCCTAATGGAGAATTTCTTTTAGATTATTCAATTTATGATGCCATTAAGTGTGGATTTGATAAGGTAGTTTTTGTAATTAAAGAAGAAAACTTAGATTTGTTTAGAAGTACGGTTGGTAAAAGACTAGAAAGCAAAATTAAAGTTGAATATGCTTTTCAAAAACTAGAAGATATTCCAATAAAGGTAGATATTAGTAGACAAAAACCATGGGGGACGGGGCAAGCTGTTTTATGTGCTAAAAATTATATAACAGATAATTTTGCAGTTATTAATTCAGATGACTTTTATGGAACAAATTGTTATGAAGAAATGGCTAAACATTTGAGTGAAACTAGTTTTAAAAGCACAAATTATGCATTAGTGGGCTACCACGTTGCCAATACCCTTGCTTTAAATGGAGCAGTTAAAAGAGGTATTGTAATAGACGAAAATGGCTACGTTAGTGACTTGCTTGAATCATCAGTTATTAAAGAAAATAATGTTATTATAGCAAGCCCTCTAGATGGAAATAAAAGCTTTATAGTAAAAGATAATGCCTTAGTATCGATGAATGCTATGTGTTTTACACCAACTATTTTTAATTACTTGGAAGAAAAATTTGCAAAGTTCTTAGGAAATAAGGAAACCGATTTAAATAAAGGTGAATTTTTACTTCCTCAAACTTTAGAAGAACTTATTAAAGAAAAAAAAGTAAATATGAAATTGCTTGATACGAATTCAAAATGGTATGGAGTTACATATAAAGAAGATAAAGATGAAGTGGTTAAGGCAATTGCAAAATTAATTGAAATTGGAAAATATCCTTCTAATTTATGGCAAGAAGTTAAAGATAGATAGTTATATCTATTTTTTTTTGATATAATAATGATGGTGAAATTAACATGGATGCTCAAAAAAGAATTGAAGAATTGGTAAATTTATTAAATAAATATAATAGGGAATACTATTTAAATAATAATCCATCAGTAACTGATAACGAATATGATAGTCTTTTAAATGAATTGGAAAAATTAGAACAAAGCTATCCTCAATATATAATGCCTGACTCTCCAACTCAACATGTTGGAAGCGATGTTATAAGTAAATTTGAAAAAGTGACTCATAAGATTCCTTTATTTAGTCTAGCCAATGTTTTTAACGAAGAAGAAATAAGAGACTTTGATGAACGAGTTAGAAAAGAAATAAAAAATCCTGAATATGTTTGTGAATTAAAAATAGATGGACTAAGCATTTCTTTAACTTATCAAAACGGCAATTTAAAATATGGCTTAACTAGAGGAGACGGAGTAATTGGCGAGAATATTACCCATAATGTTAAAACAATTAAAGAAATACCCACTAATTTAAAAGAAAACATTAATATTGAAGTTCGTGGCGAAATATATATGAGTAAAGCTGCTTTTAATGAGATTAATGAAAAAAGAAAGGAAGAAAAATTGTCTTTATTTCAAAATCCTCGAAATGCGGCAGCTGGGAGTGTTAGGCAGTTGGATAGTTCTATAACCAAAGAACGAAAATTAGAAGCATTCTTTTATCATATTCCTGAGAACCTATTTAAAACTCATTTAGAATCACTAAAGTATTTAAAAAAATTAAACTTTATTGTTAATCCTAATATTAAACTTTGTAAAAATATTGAAGAAGTAGTGGGCTATATTCATGAGTGGGCTATAAAAAGACAAACTTTACCTTATGAAA
>CAZTRF010000010.1:28813-29370 GCA_964616495.1 uncultured Muribaculaceae bacterium | reverse complement strand
ACGTACTCATAAGAGACTAATCGAAGTAAAAGAACCTAGTAAAGAAACTATTGATGCTTTGACTCATTTGGATTTACCAAGCGGAGTAGACATCGAAATCAAATCATAATAAGAAAAATGGAGGAATAAAGATATGAAAGGAATCTTAGGTCGTAAACGTGGGATGACCCAGGTGTTTACGAAAGATGGAAAATTAATTCCTGTCACGGTTATTGAGATAACACCTAACGTTGTTACTCAAATTAAAACGGTTGAATCTGATGGCTATAATGCTATTCAATTAGCTGCTTGTGACAAGAGAGAAAAAGTAAGTAGTAAAGCACAACTAGGACATATCAAAAAAGCTAATACTACTCCTAAGCGCTTCTTAAAAGAAATTAGAAATATGGAAGGCGCTTATAATCTAGGAGATAGCATAAGTGCAGAAATATTTGTTTCAGGAGAAATGGTAGATGTAACTGGAACAAGCAAAGGGAAAGGATTTCAAGGTGTTATAAAACGTCATAATCAATCACGTGGGCCTATGGCACATGGTTCAAGATATCATCGCGGACCTG
>CAZTRF010000010.1:0-28803 GCA_964616495.1 uncultured Muribaculaceae bacterium | reverse complement strand
AAAGGTAAAAAATTACCTGGACATATGGGTAACGAAACTGTTACAGTTCAAAATCTTGAAATTATTGAAATTAACGTTAATGAAAATTATATTTTAGTAAGTGGGAATGTCCCAGGAGCTAAAAATGGCTTGGTTTTAGTTAAAAGCTCAGTTAAAGGGCTTAAAAATAAAACGGCTAAAGAATTGGCGAGCTATGAAGAAGCTGTAGAAACAGTTGTTGATGAAGTTATTACTGAAGAGACTACTCCGGTAGTAGAAGAAAGCTCTGTAGAAGAAACTGCTCCATTAACTGAGGAAAAAGGTGAGTAATATGACAAAGATAAGTGCTATAAACTTAAAAGGCGAAAAAACTAAAGATGTTACTCTAAATGAAAAGGTCTGGAATGTAGAAGTAAATGAAACAGTATTAAAAGATGCTATTAGACTTACTCTTAATTCTTTAAGACAAGGAACTGCTAAAAGCAAGACTCGTGCTGAAGTAAGCGGTGGCGGAAAGAAGCCTTGGAAACAAAAAGGAACAGGCCGTGCACGTGCTGGTAGTAGTCGTTCACCATTATGGAGAGGCGGCGGGCATGTATTTGCTATTACCCCTAGAAGTTATGGCTATAAGATAAATAAGAAAGAAAGAGTATTAGCATTAAAAAGTGCTCTTTCAGACAAATATCAAAATAAAGAATTAATTGTTATTGATGAAATTAAATTAAATAGTTTGAAAACTAAAGATATTAATAATTTATTAAAAGGTTTAAAAACTAATAAAAAAGTTTTATTTGTAACGGCTGATGATAATGAAAATTTATATATGGCTACTAGAAATTTAAATAATATAGGCCATATTGTAGCTGATGAAATCAATGTGTTAGATGTAGTTAATGCTGATTCATTGGTAATTGATGAAGCATCAGTGAAAATGATTGAGGAGGTGCTTGGATAATGAAATATCAAGATGTTATTATTGCACCATTAATTACTGAAAAAGTAAGCAAACAAGTATCAGATGGAAAAACTTATGTTTTTAAAGTCAATAAAAGCGCTAATAAATATGAAATAAAGAGAGCTTTTGAAGAAGCTTTTGGAGTACATGTTGTTAATGTTAATACTTTAATTACTAAGCCTAAAGATAAAAGAGTTGGAAAATATAAAGGACAAACAAAAACATTCAAAAAAGCAATCATCACATTAGCTGATGGCGATAGAATTGATGTTTAGGAGGGAACGTTATGCCAGTAAGAAATTATAAACCTACTACCCCTGGTCGTAGAGGCATGAGTACTTTGATTAATGGAGAGATTACTGCAAAGAGTCCAGAAAAGAGTTTACTAAAAAGTAAAACAAAAACTGGTGGAAGAAATAATCAAGGAAAAATGACTGTTAGACATATTGGTGGTGGTGCTAAACAAAAATATCGTATTATAGATTTTAAAAGAGATAAATTTGATGTTCCGGCAAAAGTAGCAACTATCGAATACGATCCAAATAGAAATGCTAATATTGCCTTATTACTATATAAGGACGGAGAAAAAAGATATATTATTGCTCCCAAAGATATTAAAGTTGGAGATATCGTATCTAGTGGTGAGAAAGCAGATATTAAAGTTGGAAATGCTTTACCTTTAAAAAATATTCCTATTGGAACAATAATTCATAATATTGAATTAAAACCTAAAAAAGGTGGAGAAATCTGCCGTAGTGCTGGGGCCAGTGCTCAAATTCTTGGAAGAGAAGGAAAACACGTATTATTAAGACTTCAAAGTGGTGAGATGCGTAATGTATTAGAAACTTGTATGGCTACAGTTGGATCTGTTGGTAATGAAGATGTTGAATTAATTAATTTAGGAAAAGCCGGACGTAAAGTCCATATGGGAATTCGTCCAACAAATCGTGGTAGTGTAATGAACCCTAATGACCATCCACATGGTGGTGGTGAAGGACGTGCACCAATCGGAAGAAAAGGGCCTGTTACTCCTTGGGGTAAACCTGCTCTTGGATTAAAAACTAGAAAAAGTAAAAAGAGTTCTGACAAGCTAATTGTGTCAAGAAAGAAACCTAGGAGGTAATTAAAATGGCAAGAAGTTTAAAAAAAGGGCCTTATGTTTTTGATAGATTATTAAAAAAAGTAAAAGCCTTAAATGAAAATAATAAAAAAGAAGTAGTTAAAACTTGGTCACGTCGTTCAACTATCTATCCAGACTTTATTGGACACACAATAGCCGTTCATAATGGCAAAGAATTTATTCCAGTATATATCACTGAAGATATGGTTGGACATAAGCTAGGCGAATTTTCATTAACTCGTAAATTCGGCGGCCACGCAGGACAGAAGTAGGAGGGGAAATAGATGGAAACATATGCAAGACATAAAAGTGCCATGATTGCTCCTCGTAAAGCAAGAATGACCTTAGATTTAATTAGAGGAAAAAAAGTAACAGCAGCAGAAGCTATCCTAGAAACTACTAATACAAAAGCAAGTCGTTTGATTTACAAAGTATTAGAAAGTGCTACAGCCAATGCCACTAATAATTTAGGACTTAACAAAGAAGAATTAATTATTAGTGAATGTTTTATTGATGCTGGTCCAGTTTATAAAAGAATTAAATTTGGATCACGTACAAAAGTTGATCGTAGAGATAAAAGAACAAGTCACATAACTGTAAAAGTTAGTGATGGAAAAAAGGAGGATTAATTTATGGGACAAAAAGTTAATCCAATTAGTTATCGTATTGGAGTTAATAAGACTTGGGATTCTAAATGGTATGCTAATAAAGATTTTGCTGATAAGTTAAATAAAGATTTAAAAATCAGAAAGTTTTTAGCTACTAAATTAAAAGAAGCAGCTGTTGCATCAGTTATTATTGAAAGAAATAAAAAGAGAACTGATATAACAATTAATACTGCTAAACCTGGTGTTATTATTGGACGTGGCGGAGAAGACATTGATAAATTAAGAAAAGAAATTAATAAATTAGTTGGTGAAGAAATTTACATTTCAATCGTTGAAGTAAAACATCCTGATTTAAGTGCAAAATTAGTAGCAGATAGTATTGCTCAACAAATATCTAATCGTGCACCATTTAGGTCAGCTCAAAAAAGAGCAATTAGAAATACCATGAAAGCAGGAGCTAAAGGAATTAAAACTTCTGTTTCAGGAAGACTTGCAGGTGTAGATATGGCTCGTACTGAAGGATATACCGAAGGTACTGTCCCACTACATACTTTAAGAGCTAATATTGACTACGCATTAAGCGAAGCTGATACAACTTATGGAAAGATTGGTGTTAAAGTTTGGATCTATACTGGTGAAGTCTTAAAAGACAAAAAACAAGCTAAGGGAGTTGATTCTAATGTTAATACCAAAAAAGACTAAATATAGAAAACCCCATAGAGTAAGTTATGATGGACGTGCTAGAGGAAATACTGTATTAACCCATGGTGAATATGGCCTTATGGCTAAAGAGGGATCATGGATTAGTGCTCGTCAAATTGAAGCTGCTCGTATTGCTATGACTAGATTTATGAAACGTGGGGGCAAGGTATGGATAAATATTTTCCCACATTTGGCTTTAACTAAAAAGCCTCTAGAAACTAGACAAGGTAAAGGTAAAGGAAACGTTGAAGAATGGGTTGCAGTAGTTAAAAAAGGCAAAATCATGTTTGAAATAGCAAATGTTGATGAAGCCACAGCTCGTGAAGCTTTGAGACTAGCTGCTCATAAATTACCTATTACATGTAAATTTGTAAAAAAAGAAGAAAAAGGTGGTGACAGTAATGAAGATTAAAGACATCAGAAAATTAAAAGATGAAGAATTAGATGCAAAAATCGTTTCTTCTAAAAAAGAATTGTTTGATTTAAGAATGAAACATGCAACTGGTTCATTAGATAAGCCTTCTGATTTAAAAAATCTTCGTAAGGCTGTTGCTAGAATGAAAACGGTTCAAAAAGAAAGACAAACAAGTGGAAAGGAAGATAAGTAATGGAAACCAAAAAAATAGAACTAATTGGTCGTGTTGTAAGTGCTAAATGTGATAAAACTATTACAGTAGTAGTTGAAACATATCGTAAACATCCACTTTATAAAAAACGTGTAAAATATTCTAAAAAATATTATGCACATGATGAAAATAATACTGCTAAAGAGGGAGATACAGTTAAGATTGTTTATACTAAACCACTATCAAAAAACAAAAGATATAATTTAGTAGAAATAGTTGAAAAAGCTGTTATCTTATAGGAGGTGTTAGTATGGTACAACAACAATCAAGATTAAAGGTTGCTGACAACTCTGGTGCTCGTGAACTAATGGTTATTAGAGTATTGGGTGGTAGCAAAGTTAAAACCGCTAACATTGGCGACATTGTAGTTGCTTCAGTAAAAAAAGCAATTCCAAATAGCAATGTTCCTAAAGGAAAAGTAGTAAAAGCAGTTATTGTAAGAAGTGTTGAAGGAGTTAGAAGAAATGATGGCAGCTACATCAAATTTGATGATAATGCTTGTGTTTTAATTAAAGAAGATAAAACTCCTGTCGGTACTAGAGTTTTAGGGCCAGTTGCTCGTGAACTACATGAAAGAGATTTCATGAAGATAGTTTCACTAGCTCCTGAGGTATTATAGGTGAGATTATGAAAGTAAAAGTTGGCGATAAAGTAAAAATTCTTGCTGGAAAAGATAAAGGCAAAGAAGGAAAAATAATTAAAACTTTTAAAAAAGAAGATAAAGTATTAGTTGAAGGAATCAACATGGTTAAGAAACATCAAAAACCAAATAATACTAATGAAACAGGAGGAATCTTAGATAGAGAAAATCCGATTCATGTATCTAATGTAAAAGTAATCAAAAGCGAGGCTAAAGAAGCCAAAACCACACCTGTTAAAAAGGCTGTAAAAAAAGAAAAGAAAGCAGTAAAAGGTGATAAATAATGAGTACATTTAGAAAATTATATAATGAAAAAATATCAAAAGATTTGATGAAAGAATTTAAATATGATTCAGTTATGCAAATACCTAAATTAGACAAAATTGTTGTTAATATGGGTATTGGTGAAGGTGCTCACGATGAAAAATTTATCGAAGCTGCTGTTACTGATTTAGAAATAATTACAGGCCAAAAGCCAGTAGTTACTAAAGCTAAAAAATCAATTGCGGGATTCAAACTAAGAGAAGGTTCTAATGTTGGAGCTAAAGTTACTCTTAGAGGAGAGGCTATGTATAATTTCTTTGAGAAATTAGTTAAAGCAGCTATACCTCGTATTAGAGATTTTAGAGGACTAAATAATAAAGCATATGATGGAAAAGGGAATTACACTTTAGGAATTAAAGAGCAATTAATATTTCCGGAAATTAATTATGATAATATATTAAAAATAAGAGGAATGGATATTGTTTTTGTTACAACAGCAAAAACAAACGAAGAAGCACATGCCTTACTAAGTGCCTTCGGAATGCCATTTAGAAAGTAATTGGAGGATAGATATGGCAAAGAAAAGTATGATTATTAAAGCAAATCGTCCTGCAAAATTTAAATCACGTGCTTATACCCGTTGTGAAAGATGTGGTCGTCCTCATGGCGTATTAAGAGATTTTAAATTATGCCGTATTTGCTTTAGAGAATTAGCAAGTGAAGGTAAAATACCTGGCGTAACAAAGTCAAGTTGGTAGAAAGGAGAAGTTAGAATGGTAAATGATATAATAGCAGATATGCTAACAAGAATTCGTAATGCTAATACTATGAAATATAAAACTGTTGAAGTATTAGGATCAAAAATGACTTTAGGAATAGCTGAAATTCTTAAAAAAGAAGGTTTTATTGAAGATTTCAAATACACCAAAAATTCAAAAGGAGATTCATTAGAATTAAATTTGAAATATGGAGTAAAGAAAGAAAGAGTAATAACTGGTTTAAGAAGAATCAGTAAACCTGGACTAAGAGTATATGTTAAGGTTGAAGAAATACCTTACGTATTAAATGGTTTAGGGATAGCAATCATTTCAACTTCAAAAGGTCTATTAACTGATAAAGAAGCTAGAGCCAAAGGCTTAGGAGGAGAAGTACTTGCCTATATTTGGTAAGGAAAACTAACATGAGTAGAATTGGTAAAAGAGAATTAGTTATTCCTGAAGGAGTAGCTGTTACTATTGAAAAAGATGTTGTAACAGTTAAAGGCCCTAAAGGAGAATTAAAAACTAATTATAATAATATAATTGAAGTTAAAGAAGTTGAAGGTAAAATTACTACTTCTAGACCAAATGAAGCTAAAGCAACAAAACAATTACATGGAACAACTAATGCTTTAATTAATAATATGATTATTGGCGTTACAAAAGGATACGAAAAAGAATTAGAAGCAATTGGCGTTGGATATAGATTCAATGTTCAAGGCAACAAAATTGTTGTTAGTGCGGGTTATTCTCATCCTATTGATGTAATTGTCCCTGATGGACTAAAAGTTGAAGGAGTAAGCAATACCGAATTAAAAATAACCGGTATTGATAAACAATTAATTGGAGAATTTGCGGCTAATGTTCGTAAGATAAGACAACCAGAGCCTTATAAAGGTAAAGGTATTCGTTATAAAGGCGAACATATAAGACGTAAAGAAGGAAAGAAAGCGGCATAGGAGGTTAGATAGAAATGATAAAAAAAGAAGCGAAAAATGTATCTCGTGTTAAAAGACACGAACGTGTAAGAAAAAATATTTCAGGAACTACTGAAATACCTAGATTAAATGTATTTAGATCTAACCAGCATATATTTGCACAAGTTATTGATGATATAAAAGGAGTTACTTTAGAAGCTTCATCATCAATGAATTTAAAATTAAAAAATGGATCTAGTGTAGAGGGCGCTACTTTAGTTGGTAAAGATATTGCTAAAAAATGTTTAGCAAAGAAAATCAAAAAAGTAACCTTCGATCGTGGTGGTTATTTATATCATGGTCGTGTTAAAGCGCTAGCAGAAGCTGCTCGTGAAGCAGGGCTAGAATTCTAGGAGGGATATTATGAAACAAGAAATGGATTCAAAAAAGAAAACTTTAGAATTTGAAAACGTTATTAACATAGGTCGTGTTACAAAAGTTACTAAAGGTGGACGTCATTTTAGGTTCTCTGCAACAGTTGTTGTGGGAAATAAAAAAGGACTTGTAGGAATTGGAACTGGTAAATCAAACGAAGTACCTGAAGCTATTAATAAAGCTATTCAAATGGCAAACAAAAATGTTTGCAAAGTATCATTAGTTGATAATAGAACAATTCCTCATGAAGCTATTGGTAAATGTGGCTGTGCTGAAGTATTACTAAAGCCTGCTAAAGAAGGACGCGGAATAGTTGCTGGTGGAGCTGCTAGAGCCGTTTTGGAACTAGCTGGAATTAGAGATATTGTTTCTAAGTCACTAGGATCAAATACTAAAGTTAATGTTGCAAAAGCAACTATGGAAGCTTTAAAAATACAAAAAACAGCTGCTAAAATAGCTGCCTTACGTGGTAAAGATACGGAGGTAGAAAATGAAACTAAATAATTTAGTTAAATCTCCTGAAATGAAATCTCGTAAAATAGTTGGTCGTGGTCCAGGTAGTGGAATGGGTAAAACATCTACTCGTGGAGAAAAAGGACAACTAGCTAGAAGTGGTGGAAAAGTACCAGCTTGGTTCCAAGGTGGACAATCACCATTATATAGAAGAATACCAAAAAGAGGGTTTAACAATACAAGATTTGAAACTAAGTATCAAGTTATTAACTTAAATGATTTAAATAGGTTTAATGATGGAGATGTAGTTACTCCTGAATTATTAAAAGAAACGGGTATTGTTAAGAAACAACTAGCTGGTATTAAAGTATTGGCTTATGGAGAATTAACCAAAAAAGTTACAATTAAAGCTCAAAGATTTTCTTCAAAAGCTGTATCTAAAATAGAGAGCGCCGGTGGAAAAGCTGAGGTGATTTAAAATGTTTGCAGCAATAAAGCAAATATTTTCTCCAACTAATAAAGATTTAAGAAAAAGAATTTTATTTACCCTAATGGCTTTATTAATATTTTGTGTAGGAACAAATATAACTGTTCCTTCAGCAACAAAAATTACTAGAGAATTGGGATTTCTTGAACTCTTAAATTTGATGGCTGGAGGTAGTTTAAAGAATTTTTCAATCTTTGCTCTAGGGGTAACCCCATACATAACTGCATCTATTATTACGCAAATATTAACAATGGATGCAATAGCTATTCCTTATTTTAAGGATTTAAAAGAAGAAGGATATGCAGGAAGACAAAAGATTAATAAAATAACTAGGTATTTAGGAATCTTATTTGCTTTTGGTCAAGGATATGTCTTTTCAATAGCTTTTTTAGGTAGTAAAGATCCAATGCTAATTTTAAAAACCACAATTTATCTAACGGCGGGGACAGCCTTTCTATTATGGTTAGGGGATCAAATAACGGCCAAAGGTATTGGTAATGGAATATCATTATTAATTATGGCTGGTATTATTCAAACTCTTCCTCAAATGTTTATAACAGCCTTTAATGGACTGGTTCCAACTAATGGAAGTGGTAATCTATGGTTAGGCATTCTATTCTTTACTTTATTTGTGATAGTTTATTTTGCAATTATAGTTGGGGTTATTTATATTCAAGAAGCTGAAAGACGGGTTCCGATTCAATATTCTAATAGAACTAATAGTGCATACGGAGCAAGACAATCTTATTTGCCTATTAAACTAAACCCAGCTAGTGTTATTCCAGTTATTTTTGCTTCAACCTTGATATCAATTCCAACCACAATAGCTGAATTTGCAAATAAACCGGGACTTACTAGTTTTATTGAAAAATACATCAATTATACGACTCCAACTGGATTAATATTGTATGTGGCCTTAATATTCTTCTTTGGATATTTTTGGACCTTTATGACAATGAATCCGGATGAGATGAGTAAAAATTTAAATAAAAATGGTGGTTATATTCCAGGAGTAAGACCTGGAGGAGATACCTCATCATATATTAAATTTGTTTTATCAAGAATTACTGTTGTAGGAACATTATTCTTGATAATCATTGCCATTATTCCAATTATCTTTTCCAAAGTGTCAAACTTAGGAAGCACAGTAACAATTGGAGGAACTGGACTTTTAATTGTCGTTGGAGTAGCAATTGAAACTTATAAACAATTAGAAAGTAGTTTAATTAGTAGAAATTATAAAAGGAGACCAAAAAAAATATGAAAAACATAATATTTATTGCGGCTCCAGCTGCTGGTAAAGGTACTCAATGTGAACTATTAGTAGAGAAATATGGTTATAATCATATTTCAACTGGTAACTTATTGCGAGAAAAAGTAGCAGCGGGAGATCAAGAACTAGATGCTATGCTTAAAAGTGGAGCCCTAGTACCTGACGAAATTGTTTTTAAAATTTTAGAAGAAAAATTAAGTGCAATTAAAGGCCCAATAGTATTAGATGGTTTTCCTAGAACTCTTAATCAATGTGCTATGTATCAAGAACTTTGTCAGAAATTAAATATTCCTTTAGGAGTGGCAGTCTTCTTGGAAATAGATGAAGAATTGGCTATGAAAAGAGCTTTAGGAAGAATAACTTGTCCTAAATGTGGACGTGGTTATAATAAGTATTCTAAACAAATGGCTCCTAAAGAGGAAAATAAATGTGATGATTGTCACATTGAACTAATATCTAGAAGTGATGATACCGAAGAAACGTTCAAGAATCGTTTTCAAACATATATGAAAAATGTGACTGACATTTTAAAGTTTTATCAAGAATTAAATGTTTTAGAGAGAGTTAGTTCACATGAATCTAAGTTTGATACCTTTAATGATGTATCTAAACTTATAGAGGAGTAAAATGATAAGCATAAAAAGTGCCAGTGACATTGAAAAAATGCGTATTGCTGGTAAAATCAATTATCAAACCCATAAATATTTAGAAAGTAAACTTAAAGAAGGAATTACTACTAAATATTTAAATGATATAGCAGATGAATTTATTAGAAGTAAAGGCGGGATACCATCATTTCTACACCTATATGATTATCCTGCTTCCATCTGTATATCAGTAAATGAGGAAGTTGTTCATGGTATTCCTGGCAAAAGGAAGCTTCAAAATGGAGATATTGTATCTCTTGATATTGGAGTTATCTATGAGGGAATGCATAGTGATTCAGCAGGGACCTATAAAGTTGGAGAAGTTTCAAAAGAAAAAGAAAACTTAATGAAATGGACCGAAGAAGCCTTATTTGCAGGCTTAAAAGAAGTAAAAGATGGTGCTAGATTAGGCAACATTAGCCATGCTATTGAAAAAGCTGCTAAGAAACATAATTTAGGAATTGTTCATGAATTAGTTGGTCATGGAGTGGGATATAAACTTCATGAAGATCCAGATATACCTAATTATGGGGAAGCTGGTAAAGGGTCAACCTTAAAAGAAGGCATGACTTTAGCAATTGAACCAATGTTAAATTTAGGAACTAGAGAAATTTACATGTTGGAAGACGATTGGACAATTATAACAAGAGATTATAAACCATCAGCTCATTTTGAGCATACAGTATTAGTAACCAAGAATGGTTACGAAATCTTAACGAAAGAGTGATTAAAGTTTGGCAAAAAAAGAAGATAAAATTGAATTTGATGGAAAGGTATTAGAAGTAATACCAGGAGGCAAATATAAAGTTGAACTTGAAAATGGTTACGCAATAGAAGCTCATGTTTCTGGTAAAATACGAATGAATATGATTCGCATCTTACCAGGTGATACTGTAACTATTGAATTATCACCATACGACTTAACACATGGGCGAATAGTATATAGAAAATAATATGGAGGGAAAATTTTATGAAAGTAAGACCATCAGTTAAAAAGATGTGTGCAAAATGTAAGATTATAAAAAGAAAAGGTAAAGTCATGGTAATATGTGAAAATCCAAGACATAAACAAACCCAAGGATAGGAGTGAGAAAGTGGCAAGATTTAAAAACGTTGAAATTCCCAATGATAAAAATATAGCAATTTCATTAACATATATTTATGGAATTGGAAGAAATTTGGGAGAAACAATTTGTACAAATGCTAAGGTTGATCCTTACAAAAAAACAAAAGACTTAAGTCAAGATGAAATAGCAGCTATTAGAACTGAAATTGATAACCATATCGTTGAAGGAGATCTTCGTAGAGAAGTTCAAATGAGCATTAAAAATAAAATGGAAATCAATAGCTATCAAGGAACAAGACATAAAAAAGGACTACCAGTTAGAGGACAAAGAACTAGTAGAAATGCTAGAACTCGTAAAGGTAGAGGAAAAGTAGTAGCTAATAAGAAGAAGGTGGCTAAATAATATGGCATACAATAGAAGAAAAAGAAAAGTAAAGAAAAGTATTCCTGAAGGAATAGCACATATTCATTCAACATTTAATAATACAGTTGTAAGTATAACTGATAAAGATGGGAATGTAATTAGTTGGGCTTCTGCTGGAACAATTGGTTACAAAGGTTCTAAGAAGAAAACTCCTTTTGCAGCTGGTGCTGCTGCTGAAAAAGCAGGCTTAGCAGCAATGGAACAAGGAGTTAAAAAAGTAGAAGTATTAGCTAAAGGTTTAGGTTCAGGTAGAGAAACAGCTATTCGTTCATTACAAGCTGCCGGATTAGAAGTAAGCGCTATTAGCGATGTTACTCCAATTCCACACAACGGTTGTCGTCCACCAAAAAGACCAAGAAATTAGAAAGTAGGGGAAAAATGATAAAATTTGAAAAACCAGCCTATAAAGTAGCTGAGTATGTCGAGAGTAATCATTATGGAAGATTTGAAATCGAACCATTGGAAAGAGGCTTTGGAACTACATTAGGAAATGCTTTAAGAAGAGTAATGCTATCTAGCATGCCAGGAAGTGCAATTACATCTGTTAAAATAGATGGTGTTTTACACGAATTTCAAAAAATAGATGGTATTTTAGAAGATGTTACAACAATTGTTCTAGCATTAAAAAGTGTTGTTTTAAAGAATCATTCTGACGAGCCAAAAGTCATCAGACTTACCGCTTCTAAAGAAGGACCTGTATTAGCAGGAGATATTGATAAAGATGCTGATATTGAGATAGTTAATCCAGACTTAGTAATTGCTAATGTTGTTAAAGGTGGATCACTAAGCATGGAAATGACCGTTGGTAATGGTCGTGGCTATGTTGATTCAAAAGAAAATCAAAGATTATTGGGAGAAACTAAAGTTGGAGTAATAGCTATTGATTCACTTTATTCACCTATTGAAAGAGTTAGTTGTGATGTTGAAAGTGCCCGTGTTGGTCAAAATGAAAACTATGACAAACTAATTATGAATGTTTATACTAATGGTTCAATAACTCCTCAAGAGGCTATGGCCTTAGCGGGAAGTATTCTAATTGAACATTTAAATATCATTTGTGATTTAAATGAATTAGGAAAAAGTAGTGGAATGATGGCTGAAAAGACCGTTGATAACATTACCAAAACTTTAGAAACCCCTATTGAAGAGATTGAATTTTCAGTAAGAGCTTATAATTGCTTAAAAAGAGCTGGTATTCATACCATTCAAGATTTAGTTTCTAAAAGAGAAGTTGAAGTAGCAAAAATTCGTAACTTAGGCAAAAAATCATTAAAAGAAGTTATTGATAAAGTCCGTGAAATAGGACTAGAATTTAAGGATTAAGGAGGAAAAAGTATGTATCGTAAATTAAGCAGAGAAACAAGAATTAGAAGAAGCATCTTAGCCTCTTTAACAAAGAATGTTATAGAATATGGATATGTTGTAACAACAGAAGCCAGAGCTAAAGAAGTAAGAAAATTTGTAGATAAAATGATTACTTATGGAAAAGACGGATCTTTAGTATCACGTAGACAAGCCTTAGCATTCTTAAATAATGATAAAGATGTTGTTAAAAAAGTATTTGATGAACTAGCTCCAAAATATGAAAATAGAGCTGGTGGCTATACAAGGATTATTAAAATCAAAGAACGTATTGGCGACGATGCCCTAACCGTAAGATTAGAATTAGTATAAAACTAATTCTTTTTTTTATAAAACTACAAAAAATATATAAAAGAACTTCAAATAGTTGCAGTTTTTTGTTTATAAAATAAATTTTTGTGGTTTTGAACATAATTCAGTGGACATTTTGCCTATGGTTATGTTAAACTTATAATGAGTAAAATAAGGAAGTGAGCGGGTTATTTATGAATGGTAATGGACAAGCTTTAATAGATAAATTAACCGAAGAAGCTAAAGAACCAGGAATAGTCGCTGCTAAGAGGGAACGATTAGAAGAGGTTCAAACATTAAAAACAGCCTTGGAGTCAGAAAGGTCTCTTTTGAATGAAAAAATAAAAAACACTGACTATTCAGAAACTGATACCCGTGATAGAGATATTGAGGAGCTTCAAAGGTTAGGCGCTGTAATTAATCTAAATGATGATCAATTGGTAGCTTATGATAAAGAAATAACTAGAATTGAAGATGAAATAAAAATTATTCAAGCTAGCTTATTTAATGTTGAAAGAGATAGCCGTGAGACTAGAAGAAGTAGCAATGTCTTAAATAATGAAACCAAACAATATGCTGATGAAGCAGAAAGTTTTACAACTTCTGAAGCTTTATCATTATTAAAACAAGCTCATATAGATTTAACTGAGGATTTGAATGAATTTTCTTTAAAGAAGTCAGATCTTTTAAAAAGATTATGTGAATTAGTAAAGGCTAGAGCCGTTATTTTAGCTAAAAGAGCAGCTTTAGAAGGAAAAGTACAAGGATTAACTGTTGAAAGTGAAAACTTAAATCATAAAATAGAAACTAGTCCTTATAATGATGAAATATTAGAAGCTATTGATGATGCTAAATTTTCTTATTTAGAAAAGACTATTGAAGAATGTGAAAGAAGTATTGCTCGCTTGTCTACCTCACCAGATCGTTTGAGAAAGAAAGCTTTAGAAGCTTATCGCAAGGGTGAAACTGAAAGATATGAAGATTTAGTGGAAAAATTAAAGGTTTTGAGCGAAATTGAAGAAACTCCACAATATCCTGAAGAGATAGGAACATATTTTGTTGCTGAAGCGGCTAAACCATCAGAAAATAGGCTTAGAAGAATGATTTATGCAAATAAAGATGCTCTTCCTTCAATTAAAATTAAAACAAATTTAAAATTAAATAAAAATGTTGATATGATAATTGAAATAGTTGAATTATTATATTTGCAAATAAGATACCAGGTTGCTATAGCTGAAGCTGAAAAGTTACCAGAAAGTGCTCGTGAAAAGTCTGAGATGATTCAAAAAGGGCAATTTGCGGTTAGTAATATTGAAGCTATTATAGCTGAAAAGCAAGAGGCATTAGTAGATAGTGAAAAAATAATATTAGATAATATGGCTAAACAAAGATTATATGAACTAGCTATTAGCAGAGCCGAAACTGATCGCTTCTTATTAGCTGGTGGTGAAGATTTAGAATTAGAAAACTATGGTATGCAAAATGATATGATATTGGCAAAACATAGCACTCGTCCTAAGAAAGAGCCTCGTGTATCTAAAGAGAATAATGAAATTAAAACTGATATTCCAAGTTATGAAGAGCTATCGGCAGAGTCTTATGAATTACCAACAGCTGGCATATCATTACTAGAAGATAATCCTAAAAAAGAGGTTGATGAGGTTCCTACATTAGAATCTATTGCTGAAAAGGAAGAAGAACCGAATCATTTGGTTTTAGAAGAAATTGAGCTTCCTACTTTAGATGAACAAGAAGAAGAGCTACCTAAAGAAGAAGAAATAGTAATGGAAGAGCCAGAACCACAAAATGATTTTATTCCTGAAAACATACCAGTAATTGATGATTTAGAGTTTGTTAATTCTGAAGAAGTTACAAAAACAGAAGATGCTGAAGAAACACTTTCTGAACATGAAGGAGCTGTTTTAGTAGATGTATTTGATAAGCTACCTAAAAAAGATTTAGTAGAAGCTTTACCAATGGAAATAATGAACTCTGGAAGAAGAGTTAACACTATTAAAAAGGTTCATTTACCAGATAAAAAAATGTTTAAAAAAATGATAATAGAGGGATTAAGTCCCCAAGAAGAAATGCTATTAATTGCCTAAGGAGGTTATATGAAACTAAAAGCAGAAGAATTAATTGTTTTGGATGATAATAAAAAATATATTATTTCTAGTGAATTAGAGTATAATAATAATCATTACCTGTTACTGGCAGGAGTGCTAGAAGATGAATCAAATATTAATAATGAATTTTTAGTGGCTAAGGAAGTTATATCGGGAGAGGATTCATACATTGAAGATGTTAATGATCCCGATTTGGTCGCAGAAATTTTACCATTGTTCGAATTAAAGGAGGAGGAATAATATGGAATTAAAAGGAAGTAAAACAGAAGCCAATTTAATGGCTGCTTTTGCAGGGGAAAGTCAAGCTAGAAATAAATACACTTATTATGCATCAAAAGCAAAGAAAGATGGGTACGAACAAATAGCTGCTATATTTGAAGAAACAGCTAATAATGAAAGAGAACATGCTAAACTATGGTTTAAAGCATTACATAATAATGATATTCCAGATACATTAACTAATTTGAAAGATGCAGCTAATGGAGAACATTATGAATGGGATGAAATGTATAAAGAGTTTGCTGTTATAGCAAAAGAAGAGGGATTTGAAGATATTGCTAAGCTATTTGAAGGTGTTGGCAAAATTGAAAAGGAACATGAAGAAAGATATCTAAAATTAGTAGATAATATTAATAATCATTTAGTTTTTAAAAAAGATGGCGAGACTGTATGGATTTGTCGCAATTGTGGGCATGTTTATGTTGGCAAAGAAGCCTTAAAGGTCTGCCCAGTATGTAAACATCCTGAAAGCTTTATGGAAGTGAAAGCAACTAATTATTAAGAAGAGCAATCTTCTTTTTATTTTGATTAAATCATTTATAAAATTTTTACTATTAACAATATTAAACAATTTGCAGTTGTACAAAAAACTGGTTTGTGTTAAAATACAATAAGAAAACGAAGAAGACAAAATAAGTAATTATTAATTACTAATTTAGAGAAAAAGTATATAGGTGTAATTACTTTTAGTAAGATTAATAATGAAATTCAATTGTCGGAGTTTTAATCGTGTTTAGAGCGTTAATCTATTAAGAGCAAGTAATCCTTGAATTTGGGTGGTACCGCGGAGTGATTCGTCCCAATGAAGGATTTTTTTATTGGAGGAATAAAAATGAAAGAAAAACTAAAAATCATTGTTAGTGAGTTTGTGGATGAGATAAGAGAAGCTAAGAAAGAGGCTGATGTTCTAAATATAAAGGCTAAATATTTGGGCAAAAAGAGCCTTTTACAGAGTGAAATGGCTAAGTTAAGGGAAATGTCTATTGAAGATAAAAAAACCTATGGAAGCTTATTTAATAAGATAAAAATAGATATTGAAGAAAGAATTTCTAGAAGAATAGAAGAAATTAATAATACTAGTAGTGTTTCATTCGATGAAACACTACCTGTTAATGAAGAAATAGGCTCTCTTCATCCGGTTACCATTGTTGCCAAAGAGGTAACCGATATCTTGGAAAAAATGGGATTTACTATTTTAAATGGTTATGAAATGGAAACTGATTATTATAATTTTGAGGCTTTAAATATTCCTAAGAACCATCCAGCTAGAGACATGCAAGATACCTATTATTTAGATAATAATAAATTACTTCGTACTCATACCTCTCCTAATCAGGTTAGAGCTATGCAAACTTATGGAGCACCTTTAAAGATATGTGCTCCAGGAAGATGCTTTCGAAACGAAGATGTTGATGCTTCTCACGAAACAACATTCTTTCAATTAGAAGGAATGGTTATTGATGAAAATGTTTCAATAAGTAACCTTATTTATGTTATGGAGGGGCTATTAAAAAGTATTTTTAAACAAGATGTTAAGGTTAGATTAAGACCTGGATACTTTCCTTTTACCGAACCAAGTTTTGAACTTGATTGTTCATGTCTTATTTGTGGAGGGAAGGGTTGTCCCACTTGTAAGAATAGTGGCTGGATAGAATTATGCCCTTGTGGAATGATTCATCCAAATGTTTTAAAAGAAAGCGGAATTGATAAGAAAAAGTATAATGGGTTTGCTTTTGGACTTGGGTTAACCAGATTAGCCATGATGAGATATAAAATCAGTGATATTAGAGTGCTTAATAGTGGTGACGTTAGAAGACTATCACAATTTAATATAGAGTAGGAGCGTATTATGAAAATATCATGTAATTTATTAAAAAAACATATTCGCAATAGTGAAGAAATTGATTGGATAAAAATATGGGATACCTTTACGATTAGAACTGCTGAAGTTGAAGGAGTAGAGATAAAAGGAGACATCAAAGGTGTTGTTGTTGGTGAAATAATTGAATGTGTTACTCATCCTAAAAAAGAAAAATATCATATTTTAAAGGTCGATAATGGTGAAAAGATAGTAGATATTTTGTGTGGAGCCCCTAATGTTAGAAAAGGCTTAAAAGCTCCTATTGTTAAAGTAGGAGGAGTAGTAAGTGGCTTTACCATTACTCCTAAAGAAATAGCTGGAGTATTATCTGAAGGAATGCTTTGTAGTGAAGCTGAATTAGGAATTAGTGATAATCACGAAGGCATTATGGAATTGCCAGAAAATCTTATTGTGGGTAGAGACATTTGCGATTATTATCCTATTAAAGATGTTATTGTGGAGATTGATAATAAATCATTAACTAATAGGCCTGATTTATGGGGACATTATGGAATAGCTCGTGAAATAGCAGCAATTACTAAACATGAACTTATATCAATACCTTTATTAGAATTGCCTAAAATTGGTAAAAAACTAGATATTAGTGTTAAAGATGGAAAATTATGCCCTAGATATATGGGATTAAAAATAGAAAATGTTTTAAAGAAAACTTCTCCTAAAGAAATGCAAATTATGCTTTATTATACTGGTAACAGAGCTATTTCTTTATTAGTTGACTTAACCAATTATATTATGATTGAATTAGGTCAACCGATGCATGCTTTTGATGCTAGAAGAGTAACCAGTATTGAAATAGGTTTAGCTAAAGAAGGAGATAAATTTACGACTTTAGATGGAATCGAAAGACTTCTATCTAAAGATAATTTAATGATCAAAAAAAATAATGAGTATTTTGCTATAGCCGGAGTTATGGGAGGCCTTGATAGTGAAATATTACCTGATACAACTTCTGTTATTTTAGAAAGCGCAAACTTTGAACCATTCTCAGTTAGAAAAACCTCTATTGCTTTAGGGCTTCGTACCGAAGCAAGTGCCCGTTATGAAAAATCATTAGATCCTAATTTAACTGAAATAGCCTCTAAAAGATTTGCTTATTTATTAAAGGAAATAGATTCTGAAATTATCTTTGCTTCTGACTTAACTGATGTTTATAAAGAACCCCTAAAAGAAAAGAAAATAAAATTAAGTAAAAAAGAAATATTTAAAAATATTCCCGAGAATTTAACCGATTCTGAAATAGAGCATATTCTTTTATCATTAGGTTTTAAAGTAAAAACTAATAAAGAAGATTTTGATGTAACAGTTCCTACCTATAGAGCTACTAAAGATGTTTCAATAGAAGCTGACCTAATAGAAGAAATAGCTCGTATGTATGGTTACGAGAACTTTAGAAAAATACCTTTAAAACTAGATATAGCCTTTAATGATAATAAAACCATTTATAAATTTAATTATAAAATCAAAAGATATTTAGCTACTAAATATAATATGCATGAAATAAACACCTATTTATGGAATAAGACCTCTTTATTAAATAGACTAGGAATTGAAAAGAATAATGTTAGATTGTTGGGAAAAAGCGAAGATAACATTCTTCGTGATGACTTAACCTTATCAATGATTGAAAGTGCTACTCATAATTTAAAGGTTTATGATAAGGTCAAACTATTTGAAATAGGGACTGTTATTGTTAATGATGAAAATAAATTAATGCTATCTTATTTAATAGGAGATAATATTAATAAAATAGAAAACGTTTATTATGAAGTTAAAGAGATTATGATTAATATATTCAAAACCTTTAAAAATGTTAATATAGACTTTATAAAAGAATCAAAAGAAAACTATTATGATGAGAATCTTTCTTTAAAAGTAATGGTTAATAATGAGGAATTAGGGACTATAAATGTCTTAAAAAATAAATATAGTAGTCTTTTGGTTAAAAATAAATGTTTTATATCTGGTGAAATAGAAGTGGAAAAACTATTTGAAATGGAAAGAAAGGCAATATTATATAAAGAAATAAGCAAATATCCAACCGTGACCTTAGATTATACTATTATTACCAGCAAAGATATTAAATATAATGAAGTTAATAAAGTAATTAAACAATTTAATGGTAAAAATATAATAAGCTATAGTCTTATAGATAGATATTGTACCGACAAAGAGAGCAGGTATACTATTAGATATACCCTAGGTTCAGAAGAAAAAACCTTAGATCAAAAAGAATTAGAACTATTCAAAGCAAAGTTTATTAAACATATTGAAAACAACAAATTAGAAATAGTCAAATAAAAAAGCTTATCATCGATAAGCTTTTTTCTTATTCAACTGTTCTTCTTGGTTTTAAAACTGATAAGAACATAAATAATAAATATAAAATTCCTAGCCCAATAAATACGTAAATAATTATTGTGCCAATTTTTGGACTTGTTTTTACAGTATTGGCTGAAATATTTGTAATTCTATCATTAAGTTCTTTATCGCTTTCAGTTCTAATACTATTTGTTAATTCATTGTATTCTTCACTAGTAGTCTTTTTGTCAGCATCTACTAATCTGGTGTTGCCAGTTCTAGTCCAACCCTCAATTGCTTTTTCAGTACTCCATTTATAGTTATATGAAGTGATAGTTTTGTTTACAAGGGTTGTAGCAGCTGTTTGAGTACTCTTTTTATAACAAACGGCTCCAGATAATATATAACTATTATCAGGACAACTATAATGACTAAACTTTCCAGTTTGATTTAAATAACATTTACCATCTTTAAGAGTAGCACTACTATTTTCACAATACTCTTTACCTGCAGATGTTGTAGTAGTATAACATTTTAATGTTGAATCACTTCCTTCAGGTGTATAACCTGTAGGACAGCTATATGTTGGATCAGTAGTTACAACTTTAGCACTATATGTTTCAGTTTTTGTTGTAGTTCCGCCACCAGTACATTGTTTCTCATATACAGGTATTGTTACAATAGCACATGAATTACATGGTCTAACAGTTCTTACGCCCACATAAACATCTTTACATGTCTTAGGAACAGTTACTGTAACATTCTTAGTACAAGTAGCTGAGCTTGATACCTTTCCATCACAATAATAAGTTGTTTTAGCAGGTGTAGTAATTTTTTCAATATAAGTTTTTACTGTTTCACCATTAGTTTTTTTAGCATCGGTTACTGAAGTTGTATTTTCATAGTAGTTAACCTTAGCATCAGTGTAATTTGAATTTATAGTTTTATAACAAGCATTACCACTTAATGAATATCCAGCAGGGCATCCTTTAACTTGAGTAACACTCTTGACTGGTTGTTTAAACTCATATTCAGTTACTTTTTCTTCGACTTTACAATCGACACAAACATCATAACAACCAATAGTTTCTAAAATATAATTAACTTCAGTTCCACAAGCTAATTGAGTTTTTAAGACATATTCATCATCTTTAGTTTTGGTAACAGTTACATAACTAGCAAATGAATCACAATAATTACCATCTTTATCAACAAATTCGGTAATCATTTTATTGTTTATCATATCTTGAAGAGTCATTGTTTCAGATTGACCAATTTCTTTAGGTAATCTATCTGTAGTATAGTAACTTTTAGCAGCATCTTTCATAGTAGTTAAATTTTCGTTATATATTTGGTCTGCTAATGAATTTGTTTTTGTTACAGGAACTAATTTAAATAACACTAAACAAAATATTAATAATAAGATGACTTTAATGATAAAACCAAGCCAGTCAAATCTAATTCTTCTTTCTTCGTACATTTTAATTTCCCCCTTCTTAAATTATCTTCTACATCCAGCCTGATTATTAATTGCGTTTTTTGAATAAATACTCATTTCTCTTCTTAATACTCTGGCAGGAGCACGTCTAACGTTACTATCTACATGTCCAGCAGAAGCAGTTTTCCCTTTTTCAGCTTCTTTTTCGGCTTTTAATGTTTCTTTAATGTTTTTTATCCAAGTAGTAAAATCAGTAGAATCTTTAACTGGATACATAGGATCGTTAGCATCAAAGATACAATCTCCGTTAGCATCAGTTTTAACATAAGTTAATTCTTTAAATAGTGCTTTTCCACGTTTAGCATTACCATAGTATTGGTCAAAAGAAGCCATTACAGTAGCATTTGCTAAAACGATATGGTTTGATGCAGGATTAATTCCTTTACCATTAGTAGCTGCTTTATTATACTCTTCTAGCTTCAATTCTTTTCCACCTAAAGTAATAATACTAGCGCCATCAGTAATATAACTATCTATTGCTTCGCTACTTTCAGTAATTTTTTCTTTATCATATCCTGAATTCATAATTGCAATACATGCATCTTCAAATGATTTAACTTGTTGCTTTGCTTGATAATTATTATAGAATATATCACAAGTATTGACAGGAATTACAACACCATTATCTAGTGCAGCATAAGCAAGCAAGTTTTGTACTTCAGCATAATATGCACAAAAATTAACATAAGCTTGATCAGCAACGGTAAATTCACTAAATACACCATTAGCCGTTTTAATCATTTCTAGAACTTCGGAATAAGTTAATGATAATTTATGATCTTTACTTTCGTTAGCTCTTAACCTATTCATATAATTAGTAGCTTCGGTTCTGCACCACGCCTCTAAAGTTTCTTTTGCATCAGGTGTAGGTTTAGGTGTAGGTGTAGGCTTATTATCTTCTGGTTTTGTCCAAACAATTTGTGGCACAGGAATTTCGTCAGCATGCTCTACTATATGAATAGTTCCTACTGTTGCAAGAGTAGCAGCTAAAGCAGCACCTAAAGCAACACCAAATAAAGCTTTTTTAGAAATGCTTTTTGCTGATGAAACCTGTTTAGCAGTTTCTACTCTTCTGAAACCTGTAATATGTAATGTTAAATCAGTATCAGTTAATTTCGTTTTATCTAAGCTAGTTTCAACATTATTTAAATATTTTTTAAAGTTAGTATTTGCTAAATCTAGTTTGTCTTGAGCAATTCTAACAAATGATGACTTAGATGGGTTTTTTGCTGGAATGGCGTTAGCATCATTTAATTCTTGAGCTGCAATAGCACATTCAGCCTCTAAACTTCTAATTCTTCCTTCAGCACTATCTAGATCAATTAATCTAGATGTGATTTTTCCTTCAACTGTTTTTAAAGCTTTGCTAGCAGCCTGATGCATACGAATTTCTTCTTCAGTCCATAATGTAATATCTTTTGATATAAAGCTAGCACAATAAGCATTAGCTTTATTTCTAGCATTCATAAGTAATGTATTTAATGTTTTTCTTTCTTCGGCAATTTTGCCTAAAATTCTTTCTTTCATTTTTAATTTCCCCCTTTGATAGTGACATTATATCATATTTGATACGCAATGTCAATAGTTGCCCAATTTTAGGGCTAATTCTCAAGTTGCTGAGTATGGTAACACAAAAGCAATAAATAGTCAATACAATCCTTAATATGTAAGATATTGTAAATTTTTAAAAAATTATTTATTTATATTTTATTAAAAAAAAATCCGTGGTATGATAAACACGGAGTGTGAAGTATATATGAAATCAAAAAAGAAAACTAAAGCTAAGGCTTTATATGGGATTTTTGGATTAGTAATAATAGGAGGCCTTTTTTATTTGGGATATGTTAGTGGCATAATTAATTTTAAAAAAGAAGAAACACCATCTAAGAAAGAAGAACCTATTGTAGAAGAAAAATCATTAAAAATAATAGATGAAAATTCTAAGAGCAGGCCATATGCAGTTATGATTAATAATCATTCAGCTGCTAGAGCTCATCATGCCGGATTACAAGACGCATATGTTATATACGAATTAATTGTCGAAGGAGGTATGACTAGGTATTTGGCCTTATTTAAAGATCAAGACACCGCCAGAATAGGCTCAGTTAGAAGCTCTCGTCATTACTTTTTAGACTATGCCTTAGAAAATGATGCTATCTATGTTCATTGGGGATGGAGTCCTCAAGCTCAAAGCGATATTAAATCTTTAAAAATCAATAATATTAATGGTTTAACCTACGAAGGAACATACTTTTTTAGAGATCGTTCATTAGGAGTGGCCACCGAACATACTGGATTTACTAAAATGGAAATGCTTAATAAAGCAGCAACAAAGTTAAAATATAATCGAGACACAACTAATGACACCTTATTAAATTATAGTGTTGATGAAGTTGATTTGAGTTCTAAGGAAGAAACTAAAGCGGCTAATAAAGTGGTTATTAAATATTCAAATTCATTAACTGATAAATATGAATATGATGAAACGAATAAAGTATATAAGCGCTTTGTTAATAATAAAATTCATAAAGATGATATAACCGGGAATCAATACACCTTTAAAAACATTATTACTTATCAAGTAAAAAATAGTGCTATTTCAGGTGATGATAAAGGACGTCAGGATTTTAAAAATATTGGTGAAGGAGAAGGCTACTATATTACTAATGGATATGCTATACCAATAACATGGAGTAAAAGTTCAAGGGCAGCTCAGACTATTTATAAATATAAAAACGGAACAGAAATAGATGTAAACGATGGAAATACCTTTATTCAGATTCAACCATTAAATCAAACATTAGAAATAAGTTAATTATAAATTCATATAGTTAATTGAAAAGTGGGCGACTATTTGCTATAATTAATTAGAATAAAAGGAGGGCCTTATGGAACAGGTAGGAGAATTTTTAGCTAACAACTATATATGGTTTTTAGTAGTAACTCTTATTTTAGTCTTAGCTTTGATTGGGTATTTAAGTGAAGACCGGAAAAGGAAAAAAGAACTGGATCCAAAAGAAAAGGTTGAAAAAAAGTCTGAAGAAGAAAAAAAGCCAATAGAAAAACTAGATGTTAAGATGAAAAACGTATCATTAAGCGAAGCTATTAAAGATAATAAAAATAAAAAAGAAGAGCCTAAAAATGAAGCATTTGATACCCTACTTATTGAAGACGAAAATAAAGAAGAAAAGAAGTTTGAAGAATAGTAAAGAGTTCACTTAGTGAACTCTTTAATTATTGTAAAAACAAACCTAATTTGCTATAATTATCTTTAGAAAAGGAGTGGATAACATGACACTATCTTCGATTCTTAGTATTATTACCAAAATTATTGATATATCTTTAGTTTGGTTAATGTTTTACTATGTATTAAAGAATTTAAAAAATAATGTTAAAATGGTTCTTATATTTAAAGGCATAGCTATTATTATAGTGGTTAAATTATTAAGCAATTGGCTTAATTTATACACTATTGGCCTATTATTAGAATATGTAATTATGTGGGGGCCTTTAGCTTTGATAATTATCTTTCAACCAGAAATTAGAAACGTACTAGAGTCTATTGGCAGAAGTCAATTGTTGGGAAGACATAAAGTTTTAACAGTTGACGAAAGAGAAAAAGTAGTTCATGAAATAATGGAATCAGTTGAATATTTAAAGAAAAATAAAATAGGAGCCTTAATAGTAATTGAAAGAGACATGTCTCTACAGGAATATATTAATGGGGCTACGGGGATATATGCTGATTTAAATGCTGCTTTATTAGAAGCAATATTTTTTCCAAATAACCCATTACATGACGGGGGAGTTATTATTCAAGGAAATAGAATAACCTGTGCTACGGCCGTATTTAAAACGAGTATGGATCCTTCTTTAGGTAAAAGATTAGGAACTAGACATCGTGCCGCTTTAGGAGTAGCTGAAGAAACGGATGCTATTGCTTTAGTGGTATCAGAAGAAACCGGAAGAATTAGCATTGCTTGTAATCATGAACTAAATTATAATCTTTCAACAGAAGATTTCAAATTAATGCTAATAACGGAATTAAAACCAAAAGTAGAAATGTTTTATGATGCCGATGAAGAAGGTGATCGTTAATGAAAAAAGTATGGAAATCAATTAAAAAAGTTTTTAAAGGTATTTACAAAGTTATTGATAAAATAATAATTACTCCAATTGGAAGATTAGTTTATATTATTAATGGTTATATTAAAAATAATAGCGGTAAACTAGAAAAAATATTGTCTAGACCCATAACTCTTATTTATATATCTTTAATTTTTGCTATAGCTGTTTTTTTCTTAGTGGATTCGAAAGTAATTAGTTTGGTAGAAACCGAAGCTGAAATACTAGCCGATCAAAAAGTAAAAGTAATATACAACGAAGAAGCCTATGTGGTAGAGGGAATACCTAAAACAGTTGACATTACTTTAATTGGTCGTAAAAGTGATTTATATCTAGCTAAGCAACTTGGTGAACATGAGGTCGTATTAGATTTAACGGGATATGGTATTGGGGAACATGAGGTAAAGCTAACTTATAAGCAAACTATCGAAAGTTTAAGCTATAAACTAGATCCATCAAAACCATTAGTAGTTATTAGAGAAAAAATAAGTGACTACAAAACCATTAGCTATGATCTTTTAAATCAAGATAAATTAGATCCTAAATTAAGTGTAAAAAATATTACTTTGGATAGATCTCAAGTAGTTGTTAAAGGGTCAAAAGAGGCCTTGTCAAAAGTAGCTACGGTTAAAGCTTTAGTAGATTTAAATAACGAAGACTTTATAGATGCTGGTACCTATGTCTTAGATTCTGTACCTTTGGTAGGATATGATGAAAGTGGGGCAGTATTAAAAAATATTGAGATAGTTCCATCAAAAGTAACGGCCACCGTAGAATTAGAATCTTACTCTATTGAGGTACCTATTAAAGTGGTAACGACTGGTTCCTATACTGTTGGATATGCTATTAGTACTATCTCATCAAGTGTTACTAAAGTTAGAATATATGGAAATCAAGATACTTTATCAAGTATTCAATTTGTTCCTGTAACAATTAACATTACTGGTTTAAAGGCGAATAAAACGTTTAATGAAACTATAAAAAAACCAGCAGGAGTAAGATATGTTAGTGAATCAACCACAAGTATTAATGTTACAGTAGATAAAGAAAGTTCAATAGAAATTACAGGAATTTCAGTAGAAACTAGGAACCTAGCATCAGGATATGTAGCTTATGCCAAAACTTTAAGCGAAACAAGTATTACGGTAACGGTAAAGGGCGTATCATCAGTACTGGAAAAATTTGACTCAGCAACTATAAAAGCTTATGTTGACTTGACTGGTTATGATGTTGGAACTCATAGTATTCCAATTGTTTTACAAGTAGATGATGTAAAAGTTCAGGTTGTCTCTAATGTCAAAACGATTGATATTGTTATTAACAAAAAATAACTACTCATAAGAGTAGTTTTTTAGTGTTTTTCAACATTTAAATCTGAAAATAACGTTGTAATACTAAATATACCTGATATCCCAATGACTAAATAAATAACTTTAGTTAATAGAGTCTTTTCTCCAAAAATTGATGTTACTAAATTAAAATCAAATAATCCTACTAAAGCCCAATTAATCGCACCTATTATTATTAAAACCAAAGCTATTTTTTGAACAATTTTCATATAACCTCTCTTCTCTTATTAATAGTTTCTCCAATATTAAGAAAAATATGTATGAATAATTAAAAAAACTAATAAATATATTTAATTAGAAGAGGAGAGTAAATGTGAAAAAAATAATTCTTTTATTACTATTTATGGTATTAGCGTTGGTGGGATGTAATGGGGAAAATAGAGAGAAAGATTTAAACAATTTTATTAAAAAGATTGAAAAAGCAAATTCTTACTATTTAACCGGGAGCATGGAAATAATTAATGATGAAGATACATATTTATATAATATTGAAGTATCTCATCAAAAAGATAACTATTATAATGCCACTTTAATAAACCAACTTAACAATCATAAACAGGTAATTATTAGAAATGATGATGGTGTATATGTCATAACACACCAAAGTATTAAACTTTTATGAAATGGCATTTTACATATATATTTAAACGAAAGACTTGCCAAAGTCTTTTTTTGTATGCTAACATACAACACGATGATATGGAGGACTTATGAAAAAAGAAAAATTATCTTTGATTGATGAAGCATATTTAAATGATTTGAAAAGAACGGCTATGTACTATCAAGCAGAAAAAACAGCATATGAATTAAAATTATTATATGAGTGGTGTTGTGAAATTAATGAAGATATTAATACTATATTTGAAGATACTTTAAAACCCACTATTTTTAATGATAAAGAAAAAGAAGTCATACTTGCTAATGCAATACAACTTCTTAAAATCAAGTATCGTATTAACATAGAATGTAAAAAGCCCATATTAAAAATGGATAAAGTTACTTTATTTTCCCATACAACCAATCAATAGAAATTTTACATTTCTTTGCTATTTCATAAGCAAAAGCTAACAATAAAAGTGTTTTGCCATTTTCATATGCACTTATTGTAGAGTGCGAAGTATTAAGTGAATTAGCCAATTGCATTTGTGTAAGATTATTTTTAATTCTTAATTCTTTTAATCTTTTTCCAACTATAATTTTATTAATGTTGTTATTTTGCTCTTTATAACTCCTTACATTTGAAATGCCAGCTACATAATCAATACTTACTTTAAAATGATTGCAAAATTTATTTAAATGCTTAATAGGAATAATTTTTTCTTCAATTTCCCACAATGAATAGTTTTGTTGTGTTACTTCTAATATTTCAGCAACATCTTTTTGCGACAAATCATATTCTTCTCTAATATCTTTTAATCTTTTAAACATCATAATATACACCACCTATTTTAATTTTCTCATTAAATTAAATAGAATCTTCTTTTCACAAATAAATACGACAAAATTATGTTATAATAGTTTTATGAAAGGAGTCGTGTTTATTTAATGAAACTTAATTTATCAGATTTTAGAAGGATAGACGAATTAGGCAGATTAGTTATTCCTAAAAACATTTGTCATTCTTGTAATATTAAAGCAAATGATTATTTAAATGTGTCATGTGATGAATCAAAGCAAGTTATCTATATTGTAAAAGAAAAAAGTAAAAATTATTTGAGTAATATTTCAACTGAAATATTTAAACCTCTATTTGATAAATTTGGCAACACAATAATTATTACTAATAAAGAAAAAGTAATAAAAGTATATGGGAAGAGATATAAAAATTTGGAAAATAAAAATATATCAAAAGATATAATTAAATTATTAAGTGAAGAAGCATTAAGTATACAGCGAACAAAAACAATAAAAATTACAAGTGATGATCAGATAAAAAAACAAAATTATTATTACCCCATTAAAAAAAATGGCTTTAATGTTGGATCTATAATTGTTTTAGATGATAATAATTTAAGTGTAGATTTGTTAGATTACATAACGGAATTATTATATAAGAATTTTTAAAAAAGCAAAATTTTTACTTGCTAATTTATATGTGCATCAATCGAGGGGAAGATTAAAAATTCTACATTTTATCATTTGATATGAAAAGCATTGCAAAATGATAGATTTTTTTAAAAAAACTATGTTATAATTATAATAGTATGGTTAGGGAGATAAGGATGTATGGAGTGTATTC